>JACRPR010000056.1:23923-31942 GCA_016223105.1 Chloroflexota bacterium
GATAATAATTGACTCTTTGCGCGCCGCGCAATATACTAATAATGGTGATCCCGTTTATTCACGAAAGGAGAATTCGATGAAACAATCACGCGGCTGGCGCGACGTCGTTTT
Organism: Chloroflexota bacterium; assembly: GCA_016223105.1. Classification (GTDB taxonomy): domain Bacteria; phylum Chloroflexota; class Anaerolineae; order UBA4142; family UBA4142; genus JACRPR01. The sequence goes on from JACRPR010000056.1 coordinate 24,035, forward strand.
GAGCGATGTTGGAATTCTCATTCTGCTCGCACTGGTCAAATTGATTTTCCACACGCTCACGAACGGTGCACACGGTTTTCATCGCGACGAGCTTGCATTGCTTGACGATGCGCGCTATCTCGATTGGGGCTTTGTCGCGTATCCGCCGATCACACCATTCATCGCGCGCATCGGTTTGGAATTGTTCGGCGCATCGCTTATCGGCATTCGATTTTTTGCCGCGTTGTCGCAAAGCATCACGTTCGTCATCGCGGGTTTGATCGCGCGCGAACTGGGCGGCAATCGGCACGCGCAAATCATCGCGGCAGTTGCGGTTGCGATCACACCGGTCTCGATGTCAATGAATGCGATGTTGATGTACGTCGCGTACGATTATCTGTGGTGGGTACTGCTCGCCTACCTCGTGATTCGTTTGTTGAAATCGAACGACGCGCGCTGGTGGCTCGGCATCGGCGCGGTGATCGGCTTGGGGATGATGACCAAATTCACGATGGGCTTTCTCGTCGCGGGCATTGTCGCCGGGACGTTGCTCACGCCGACGCGCCAACATTTGAAAAGCAAATGGTTGTGGAGCGGCGTCGCGCTATCGGTGTTGGTTTTTCTGCCGAACATGCTTTGGCAAATTCAACACAATTTTATTTCGCTCGAATTTCTCGGCGACATTCACGCGCGCGATATTCGCATCGGGCGCACCGAAAATTTCTTGCCCGATCAATTCCTGGTCGCGGTCAATCCACTGACGGTTCCGCTCGCACTGATCGGGCTCGCGTTTTATTTTTTCGATTCGACCGGCAAAAATTTTCGAATGATCGGTTGGATGGCGGTCGTAACGTTCGCGATATTTTGGCTCGCGCAAGGGCGCGGCTATTACACCGGTCCGATCTATCCGATGTTGCTCACCGCCGGCGCGGTGTCGTTCCAACGTTGGATCGAATCGCTATCGAATGGGCGCGCGCGCGTCGCGTACGGAATCGCGTGGAGTTTGTTGATCAGCGGCGGCGCGTTCGTTGGATTGATCGCGCTCCCGCTTGTGCCGGTCAATTCGCCAATGTGGGAAACGGTGAACAGCATCAACGGCGAATTTCGCGAACAGATCGGTTGGACGGAACTGACGCAAACCGTCGCGGAAATTTACAACGCTCTGCCCGCGTCTGAAAAAGCGCGCGCCGGAATTCTCGCCGGAAATTATGGCGAAGCGGGCGCGATCAATTTGTACGGCGCGGCGTACGGATTGCCGAAAGCGATTAGCGGGATCAATTCGTACTGGTTGCGCGGGTACGGCGAGCCGCCTCCGGAAACCGTCGTCGTTGTTGGAATGGATTTCGGATTTATGACGGAAAGTTTTCAAGCGTGTGCGCGCGCCGGACAGATCACGAACAAGTTCGGCATACTGAACGAAGAGACGCGCGATCATCCGAACATTTACGTGTGTCGCGGCTTGCGTCAACCCTGGCACGAGTTTTGGAAAAAATTCCGGTACTTTGGTTAGATACCAAAGTGTCACCCTGAGCAAAGCGAAGGGTCTCCGCGCGACTGCGCGCGATGCTTCGCTTCGCTCAGCATGACATTACTTGTGTTATACTCGCGCGCGGGAGGATGGGAGAAATGAGCCAAGCGAAAATTTCTGAATTGCCGCGCCTCGCAGTGATTGGCACCGGGTCGTGGGGCACGACGCTCGCGGTTGTGCTCGCGCAAAAAGGATTGCCGGTTACCTTGTGGGCGCGTTCCGATGATGAAGCCGCGCGTTTGCAATCCGCGCGCGAGAATGTGGATTTCGTTCCTGGTTTAAAATTTCCGGCGGAACTCTTTATCACCGCCGCGCTCGACCGCGCGCTCGACCGATGTGCGCTCGCGTTGATCGTCGTCCCCGCGCAAACACTGCGCGAAAATGTGCGCCGCGCGCGTGAGTTTTTTCCGCGCGACACGATCATTCTCAGTTGCTCGAAAGGATTGGAGATCGGCACGACACGGCGAATGTCCGAAGTGATCGCGGAAGAATTGCCGGCGCACGCGAACCAGGTCGCGGTGATGTCGGGTCCGCATTTGCATCGCGAAATCGCGAATGGCTTGCCCGCCGCCGGCGTCGTCGCGTCGCGCAACGCGGATGCCGCGCGCTTTGTGCAAGGCGTGATGAACTTGCCGCGCTTTAGATTGTACACGCACGATGATGTGATCGGCGTCGAACTCGCGGGCGCGCTCAAAAATATCATCGCGATTGCCGCGGGCGCGGTGGATGGTTTTGGCTACGGCGAAAATACAAAAGCGACCGTGCTCACGCGCGGACTTGCGGAAATAGCGCGGCTCGCGGTCGCCGCGGGCGCGAATCCGTTGACGCTCGCCGGACTTGCCGGAATGGGCGATCTGATCGCGACGTGCGCGAGCCGGTTATCGCGCAATCACCAGGTCGGCGAACGACTCGCGCGCGGTGAAACGATTGACGCGATTCGCGCCTCGATGAAAATGGTCGCGGAAGGTGTGCCGACCGCGAAGGCGGCTCTGCAAATGGCGCAACCCCTTGGCATCGAACTGCCGATCACGGAACAGGTGCACGCGATTACGTACGAGAACAAGGACTTGCGCCAAGCCGTGATGGATTTGATGACGCGCGCGGCGAAACCGGAGATGGGGTGAGGGCAGTGGGCAGTGGGCAGTGAACAGTGAGCAGTGAACAGTGAACAGTGAACAGTGAACGGGGTGGGAAATGAAATTCCCGTCCTGTTTTTTTGTAAAGGTTAAGAACATTTAACTTGAAATGCGCGGATTCGTCCCGGCGAGATATTGATTTATCGCCGCGTCGTGGTGTATGATGTCTCAAGTTTGTAAATCCCAATTGGAGTTTGTGCAAAATGCAACTCGACCTCAAACGCTTGTTCACGTCGTTCTACATTATCGCGATTGTGTTCATCGCGACCGGTAATTTCGAAATTCATTCCGCGCGCGCGGCGGGATTGTGGTACGTGAAAAACGGCGGAAGCGATAGCAATGATTGTCAAACTCCGGCGACGGCGTGCGCGTCCATCAATGCCGCGCTGAACAAACCTGGTTTCGTCGCGGGCGACACGATTCGCGTCGCGGTCGGAACGTACACCGGCACCGGCAGTGAAGTGGTGTTGATCAACAAAGACGCGACCTTGTCCGGTGGTTGGGATGCGACGTTCACCACGCAGAGTGGGATGGCGACGATTGATGGGGAGGGAATGAGGAGAGGAATTACGGTGGCAGGTGGCTTCAATGCTGTAATCGAGCGGTTTATCCTTCAGAGTGGGGTAGCTACCGATCAGGGAGGCGGTTTTTTCAACAATGGCGGTATTGTTACTCTGAGTAAAAGCCAGATCAGTGGAAATATAGTAAATGGTGTTCATGGATCAGGTAATGGGGGAGGCATATACAATTCGGGTACATTGACAATCACGCATACCACAATTAGCAGAAACACAGCGGGAAATCCTTCTTGTTGCTCCAATGGACGGGGAGGCGGCATCAAGAACACAGGCGTGCTTACGATCAACAACAGTACCGTTAATCAAAATCAAGCCTGGGGACCAGAAACCGTCACCGGAGATGGTATCGACAATGCCGGCACAATGGTTCTCACTAATAGTACGGTAAGTGGTAATTATGGTACTGGTGTTTGGACTGAAAGTGGAGTGAGCGCTTTTTATAACGATACAATTGTCAATAATGGGTACTATGGACTGGGTAACACTGGCACGAGCCACATCACTCTACACAATACTCTGTTTGCAAATAATGGTTTCAATGATTGTGTGATTTGGTCATGGCTAGTGACGATGACCAATTTGGGTTACAACCTGTTTGGTGGTAGCGGGGGATGTGCACCAGTGTCCTCTGATCTGATTAATGTTGATCCACAGATAGGTCCCCTTCAAGATAATGGTGGTTTTACTTTTACTCATACGTTATTGCCATCAAGCCCGGCAATTAACGGCGGAAATCTTGCTGGATGCACAAACCATACCGGATTATTACTAACGGATCAACGTGGATTGCCGCGCTTTGGTCGTTGTGACATTGGTGCCATCGAGACGCAACCGCTGACTTATTCAACCAAAACAGTCAATTTGTCTACGATTGCCCCGGGCGATCCACTTACGTATACTATTTCACTGACCAATGGTGGTCTCTCCACTATCACCAATGTTCTGGTGACCGACACATTACCAACCTCTGCTACCTATATTCCAAACTCACCCACTGCTCCCAATGGCAGTTATGGCTACAGTAATGGAACGATCACTTGGTCTGGGGATGTAAATGCTGGAACAAGTACGAATATCATTTTTGGAGCAACAGTTAAACAATCCGTTGCTGTGGATAGTCGAATTGAAAACTCGGCAATCATCAGTGGGAATGGGGAAACATTTACACGCACAACCATCAGTAATGTGGCTAGTCCATTCGCAACTTCGAGCAAGAATGCCAACACACTTTCTGCCGCTCGCGATGAATCAATCACTTATACCATCGTCGTGACCAACAGTAGTGTAGCTGCCGTTACCAATGCGCTTGTAACTGACAGACTACCAGCCAATCTTGGTTATAAGAGCGGATCGTTGATTGCAAGTACCGGCAGTGCCGGTTACAGCAATGGCACAATTACATGGACAGGAACGATTGGCGCGCGCGAAAAAGTTACAATCACATTTGACGCGAAAATAAATCAAGCACCATCAACCGGCAGAGCAATTGTTAATTCTGCCATCATCAATGGAAGAGGCGTTGACATTACTCGCACTGCGACTGTTGATTTTCAATTTCCTCAGGTATTTTTCCCAATGCTTGCTCGCAACTGCAAAGATGGCATTTATGGTCGCGTCACTGATGGCGGAAACCCCGCGCCAGGTGTGCCATTAGAACTTCGCTATTTCAATGGCTTTGATTGGCTTACCGAGGCATCAACGTCAACGACGACCGATGGCAGTTTTGTGTTTACAGGCATACCCGACCTGATGCCCGGAAGAATGTTCTACGTCCGATATATCAATAGCGCAACACCTACCCGTCTTTCGTACTGGGCAACGCGAATTCTAACCTCCTTCACATCATCGGATTGCATCGGCGGATTCATCGGGAATTTTGATATTGCCAATATTGATCTCTTCGCGCCGCCACCTGGCACACTCATTGCTTTACCTTTTCTTTTTCAATGGAAAGCGCGGAGCGCTACTCCGACTGACAGTTACGAATTCAATTTGCTTGACTACACCGATGGCAATCCCTGGTGGTGGACAGCGCCACTCGGCTATGTTGGTGGATATACGTTAAACAGTTTGCCATCTGGTTTTAGTGCCGGGACTCCTTATGGATGGTCTGTAGGAGTGTATAGCCCGGACGGCGGATATGGTCAAGCGTATTATTTATATGTGGTTGGTTTCAACAATACTGGCAATGCGCCGCGCCCCAGCGCGCCCGCCCGCGCGCGTCCGATGCTTGAGGATTTGCCGCGTCCCAAAATTTTGAACACGCGTTGAGGACACGCGCGTCGCAATGAAACAAACATGCACGGTTACGTAATTGCACAGTGACCACCTGGGAAACACCCACGCGAAAAAACACACGCCCGCCGTTCTGCAGAACGGCGGGCGTGAGTTCGATTACGACTACCCCAACGCGATATCCAAAAACAACATCACGATCACGCCGAACATCGTGCCGAGCGTTGCGAACCGTTCGTGTCCCTTGCGATGCGTTTCGGGAATGATCTCATCGCTAATTACGTACAACATCGCACCCGCGGCAAAGCCCATCGCGTACGGCAGAATCGGCGTCGCGATCTGCACTGCCGCCGCGCCGAGCAACGCGAGCGGAATTTCGATCAACCCCGCGCGCACGCCGACGAGACTCGCGTAATAGTACGCGCCCATTCCCGCGCCCACCGCCGACACCGCGACCGCGAGCCCTTCGGGAATGTTTTGAATGCCAATCGCCAGCATCAACTTGAGCGCGTTCGGAATATCGCCCGCGCCAAAACCGACGCCGACCGCCAAGCCCTCCGGCGCGTTGTGCAAAGTGATCGCGAGAATAAACAGCCACACCGCTTTGATGCGCGTCGTCGCGATTCCTTCGGGACCTTTGATCACATGCAAATGCGGCATCAGATGATCCACCAGGTCGAGCATGCCCGCGCCGAGCACAATGCCGATGATCACCGGCACGACGCCGCCCTGATCAATGCCCGGCAAAATGAGACTCGTGAAACTCGCGGTGAGCATCACGCCCGCGGCGAAACCGAGTGAAATGTATTTGACTCGCCGCGTGTTTCGCATACAATCGTTTACAGTTCTATGCGTTGGTTTTCTTTTTTCGCCGGATTAGTGCTGATCGTGCGCGCCTTTGCGCCATGTTGTTTCGCGGATTGGTCGCGAATGCCGCACGCGCATTTGTTGTTGGGCGCGGTCGCCACGGACGCGTTCGCGCATCATCACGAACCGATGCCCTGCCCCGCGTTCACAACGCCCGGCGCGCCGAGCATTGACACCGGCATTATTTTTTCATTGCCATTCGGCGAGTGGCAAAATTTTCTCGCAAATTTTTTCCTCATCGCCTTCGCGCACGCGCGCGGTTTGGATTTTTATTTGCCGGTGATCGCGCTGATCGCCGCGCAAACTTTGCTTCTGCGCGCGCGGTGCATCCGTCCCCTCGATCCGCCACCGCGCTCGGTGTTCACGTAAAAAATCAAATCCCCATTTCCATTATTCGTAAGACTTGGGCGTTGTCATTTCGAGCGAAGCGAGAAATCGCGCTACGAAAACCGAGACGCTTCGCGTCACTTTGTTCGCGCGAAGCGTGACAAGCAAAGGTCTTGATTCGAAAGGAATCAAAATGAAAATGCGAACCCTGTTTTTCATCATCGCGTTCGCGGTGATGGTATCGGCGTGCGCGAGTCCAACACCCACACCCGCGCCTGCCGCCAAACCCAAGATCGAAGTGAGTGATCTTTGGACACGCGCCGTCGCCGTTTCTTCTGGAATGGGCACACCTAGTGCTGGCGGAATGAATATGAGTGGACCGACCAGCGCGGCGTATATGATATTGAAAAATAATTCCGGCGTCGCCGACCGCTTGATCAAAGCGCAAACCGATGTCGCGAAAACCGTCGAGATTCACACGACCGTCAAAGAAGGCGATGTGATGAAAATGAAACCGGTCGAAGGGATTGATGTCCCGGCGAACGGTCAAGCCAAACTCGAACCCGGTGGATTTCATGTGATGTTGATCGGCGTCACGCGCGAACTCAAAGCGGGCGACAAGATCAAACTCACCCTGGTCTTTGAAAAATCCGGCGAGCTGGTTCTCGAAGCGCCAGTGCGCGCGCCGTAACGTTCAACCGTCATTTCGAGCGGAGCGAGAAATCTCCGTCAACACGCGTGAGATATCTCACTCCGTTCGACATGACCTATTTCGAAAGGACGATCTATGCGATCCAATCCCGCGCGCCGCAATATGATTCTCGCCGCGCTCGCGTTCGTCGCGATTCTGATCGCGATTGGCGTGCTCTCGAACTGGGCAGAGCAAAACGCGGCAATCCGTCAATTGGTCTATACCATTCCGCCCGGCACGTCCGCGCGTTTGCGCGCGGGCGAGCAAGTCAATGTGTTGCCGGCCATCATTCGCATCGCGCTCGACGTGCACGACACGCTGATCATTCGCAATCAAGACACCGAGCCGGTAACGATTGGCGCGTTGCGGCTCGAACCAGGACAACAATTCCGGCAAAAGTATTTTCAACCAGGCAGTTTCACATTAATCTGCAGTACGCACACCGCCGGCGAATTGCAAATCATCGTCGAGCACAAGTAGCATCGCCCCTTGTGGGCGACAGACGCGTGCGCGACAGACGCGTGCGCGACAGACGCGTGCGCGACAGACGCGTGCGCGACAGACGCG
>JACRPR010000174.1:0-25330 GCA_016223105.1 Chloroflexota bacterium
CGATTCTTAAACCCAGGTCGCATCTCAATGCCGGATATTGACCTCGATTTCCAGGATGATCGTCGCGCGGAATTGATCGCGTACACGATTCAAAAGTACGGCAAGGACAATGTCGCGCAGATCATCACGTTCGGCACGCTCGGCGCAAAAGCCGCGATTCGTGATGTCGGACGCGCGCTCGATTATCCGCTCAGCGAAGTGGATCGCGTCGCGAAAATTTTGCCGACCGGACCGAACATCAAACTCGATGAATCGCTCGAAAAAATTCCGGCGTTCAAAGACGCGTACGAGTCGTCCGATTACATTCGCAAGTTGATTGACGCGGCGCGTTCGCTCGAAGGCGTCGCGCGCCACGCCGGCACGCACGCCGCCGGCGTCGTCGTCGCGGACAAGCCGCTCGTCGAGTACGCGCCGCTCCATCGCCCAACCAAAGGCGACGAGTCCGGCGGATTCCCGGTCGTGCAATTCGAAATGAATATGCTCGAGCGCGTCGGCTTGCTCAAGATGGATTATCTCGGACTCGCGACGTTGACGATTATGCGCCGCGCGTGCGATCTGATTCAGGCGCGCCATCACAAAACATTCACGCTCGAAAATATCCCGGTCGAAGATTCCAAAGCATTTGAATTGCTCGCGCGCGGCGATGTGACCGGCGTGTTCCAGGTTGAAGGCGCGGGATTGCGTAAAGTGCTTCAGCAAATGAAGCCGACCAAGTTCGAACACATCGTCGCGGCGATTTCGCTCTATCGTCCCGGTCCGCTCGAGTACATTCCGAATTACATCGCGCGTTTGCACGGCGCCGAAAAAGTTGACTATCGCCACCCCGCGCTCGAACCGATCCTATCGGAAACGATGGGGATTATGATTTACCAGGAACAGATTATCGAGATCGCGGTGAAACTCGCCGGCTATTCCGCGGCAGAGGGCGACGTTCTGCGCAGAGCCATCGGCAAAAAAGATAAAGAGAAATTGCTCAAGGAGCGCAATCACTTTATTGAGCGCGCGGAAAAACACGGCGCTATTCCCGGCGATATTGCGGGACAGATTTTCGATGATATTGAATTCTTTGCGCGTTATGGATTTAACAAAAGTCACGCGGCAGATTACGCCGTCCTGACTTGCCAGACCGCGTATCTCAAAGCGTATTATCCGATTGAATATATGTGCGCGTTGCTCATCACCAAAACCGGGAACATTGAAGAGGTCGGACAACTCGCGAGCGAATGTCGCCGCGTGGGTGTTGACATTCTGCCGCCCGATGTGAACGCGAGCGATGTGCAATTTGCGATTGCCGCGAATAACAAAGCGATTCACTTTGGACTCTCCGCGATCAAAAATGTTGGCGCGGGCGCGGTGCAAGTGATCGTGGACGCGCGCAATCCTTCGGCGCGCTCAGGCGGCGGCGCGTTCAAATCGCTCGACGATTTTTGCCGCCGCGTCGATTTGCGCTTGGTCAATCGCCGCGTGCTTGAATCGCTGATCAAAGCCGGCGCGTTCAGCCAATTCGGTCGGCGGTCGCAATTGCTCAAAGTGTTGGATCGCATGTTGACCGCAAGCCAAAGCGCGCACAGCGCGAGTGATCGCGGACAGTTGTCCTTGTTTGGCGCGACGACGATGGCATCGCCGGTGATCGCGGACACGTTCGGCACATTGCCCGATGAACCGGAAATTCCCAATCGCGATAAACTCACGGACGAAAAAGAATTGACCGGCGTGTACTTTTCGGACAATCCGCTCGCGCGCCTCGCGAAAATCGCGACGAAAGATGTTACGCATTTCGTCAATCAACTCGACGAATCATCCCAGGGCAAGATCGTTACGTTCGCCGGTGTCGTTACGAATACGCGCGTCATTCAAACGAAAAAAGGCGACACGATGATTTTCGTCAGCATGGAAGACCCGACCGGCGATATCGAACTCACCGTGTTTCCAAAAACGTACGCGCGCACGCGCGAATTGTGGCGCGTTGAATCCACTTGTCTCGTGAAAGGTAAGGTCGAATTTCGCGAAGGCAAAGTTCAAATCCTGGTTGAATCCGCGAGTGCGTACGAAATTCCGGCGACGAGCGAGGACGCGCTTCCCTTTGCATCCGCGCCCGCGCCGGTGCAAATCGTGATGCCCGACGCTAATGAAGCCGCGATCGCGGACGCGGCGGTGCTATCAGAAGAAATCGTGGATGCTGTCGCGCCGGGTGATGCGCTGACCCCGCCCGAAGGTCCGCCGGATGATTACACGATTGCGCCGCCCGCGCGCGCACAATCCCCCGCGCCCATCGCCGTCGAACGCAAAACCGCCCTGAGCGCGCCGAAGGGGCACGCGCAAGGCAACGGCGGAAATGGTGAACCAGCAAAACCTGCCGCGCCTGCGCGCGCATCGAGTTTTGATCCGCCGCGCCATTTGCGAATTTATCTCGAACGCACGAACGACCAGGACGAAGATATGCGTCGGATGCGCGAAGTGTTTCGTGTGCTGACGAATAATCCGGGTGCGGATCGTTTTACATTTTACGTGCCAAATCCGCAAGGCACCGTGCAACTCGATTTTCCAAATTACACAACCAGCTTCGGCATCGTGCAAGATCGCTTGAGCGAAATCGTGGACGAGTGGGGCTCGTTCGAGGTGCAATAAATTTTTAAATTGTTATTTCGAGCAAAGCGAGAAATCTCTTGACGTATCGAGAGCGATTTCTCGCTTCGCTCGAAATGACAGACTTTGTTGAAATGACCCAATCCAAATCAATCCTCCTGGCATGCGCCGTCGGCGTGATCCTCGGCGCGTTGTTGGGAGGATTTATTATTTTGACAATTGAAGACGCGCGTTCGGAAATCGTGCAACAGAAATTTTTATCGTTGCGCTATCGCGTCGCGGAAATTTTGCCGCAACCGACCCAGCCCGCGTTCGTGCCGACCGCGCGCGCGACGCTCGCGCCGATCATCGAACCATCGCCAACAATCCAACGATCAAGCCCTCCAACCGCTATCGCGCAACCGACGCCGCGCCCAACGCGCACGCGCGCGCCCATCGCCAACGCGCCGAGCGTGCCGATGCAACCGCGCGCCGCGTTGCGCGGCATCAAGCACGAGTATCAACGTTGGAACAATTGCGGACCGACGACACTCGCGATGGCGTTAAATTATTTTGGTCGCGCGGATACGCAAGCCGAGATCGCCGCGATCACAAAACCGAATCCCGATGATCGCAACGTCGCGCCAAGCGAACTTGCGGCATACGCGACGCGCGCCGCGCAAAGCATGCACGCGCGCGTGCGCGTGAACGGCACAACCGACGAATTGAAATGGTTACTGTCGAACGAAATTCCGGTGATTGTCGAAACGGAATTGATCACACAACCGCAAGGATGGATGGGACATTATCGTTTGCTGATCGGGTACGACGCGACCCAATTCAACACGCTCGATTCATACCAGGGCGCGAACGTAAAAATTTCCGAAGCCGATCTCGATGCGGCGTGGCGCGCGTTCAATCGTTTGTACATCGTGATTTATTCCGATGAGCAAGCCGCGCGCGTGCGCGCGATCCTCGGCGACGCGGATGATGATAAGACGATGTACACGCAGGCGGTCGCGCGCGCGACCGCTGAAATCGAAGCAGATCAAAAAGACGCGTTCGCGCAATTCAACCTGGGATCGAGTTTAGTCGGATTGAAGCGATACACCGAAGCCGCCGCCGCGTTTGATCGCGCGCGCCAGCTCGGTATGCCGTGGCGAATGATGTGGTACCAAACGGATCCGTACGAAGCGTACCTGCGCGTCGGGCGGTATGACGAAGTGATCGCGCTCGCGGACGCGGCGCTGAACCGCGCCGATATGCTCGAAGAAGCGCACTATTACAAAGGTCTCGCGCTCCGCGCGCTCAAACGCGAGAATGATGCGCGCCGCGAATTTGAACTCGCGTTGCAATTCAACAAGAATTTTCGCGATGCCGCGAACGCGTTAGCCGGCAAGTGATCCGCGAACAACCATACGCTACACCGTCACAAACTGCAGTTTTGCGAGACCTGGATTCGACGCTTGAGCGGGTTGTTTGTCGAGCAAGTCACCGCGTAAACGCTCGAATCCAAAAGCGCAATCAGTGACCGTGATCAGTATAACCAATTACCATTTACCACTTTCCACCGATGACCATCCTCTCTGATCGTCGCCTCCTCTTCGCCTCCGCGATTGTCGCGGCAGGATTTTTCTCCAGCAAAATTTTTGGCTTGCTCCGCGAAATTCTGATCGCGCGCGCGTTTGGCACGCGCGGCGAGCTTGACGCGTTTTTCGCCGCGACCCAGTTTTCCGATTTGTTGTTCGCGGTGATCGCGGGCGGCGCGCTCGCGTCGGTGTTCATCCCGGTGTTTAGCGGCTATCTTGTGCGCGATCCTTCGGATTCGCTCAGGATGCCTTCGACTGCGCTCAGCCCTTCGACTCCGCTCAGCCCTTCGACTCCGCTCAGGGTGCGGGGATGGGAATTTGCGAGCGCGATTGTTACCGATGTCTTTCTCGTCGTCGCGTTTTTTTCTGCGCTCGCGATGAGCTTTGCGCCGCAGATCGTCGAAAATTTTCTCGCGCCCGGTTTCGCACCGGCGCAACGCGCGCTCACCGCCGACATTCTCCGGCTCGTGCTGATCGCGACGATGATTTTTAGCGTCAGCGGCATCTTCACCGCGATTTTGCACGCGCACAATCATTTCATTTTACCCGCGCTCGCGCCGACGCTCTACAATCTTGGCATTATCGCGGGCGCGGTTTTGTTTGCGCCGCATTTTGGAATCCTGGGTCTCGCGTACGGCGTCGTCGCCGGGAGCGCGGCGCATTTGCTCATTCAAATTCCCGGCTTGATGCGTCATCACGCGCGCTTTATTCCGACACTCGGCTTGCGTCTGACCGCGACGCGCGATTTGCTCGGCTTGCTCGGACCGCGCATCGTAACGATGCTCGTCGTGCGCGTAACCTGGATCGCGATGACGAATCTCGCGTCGCGCTTGGGCGAAGGAAGCGTGAGCGCGTTGAGTTACGCGTACTCGTTGTGGCAATTTCCCGAATCGCTCATCGGCACCGCGATCGCGCTCGCGGTTTTTCCGCGCTTGTCCGCGCGCGCGGCGGAAAATGATCGCGCGGGATTGCGCGCGTTGTATCGGATCGCGCTCGTTTCGATCCTGGGTCTCGCGATTCCGGCAACGCTCGCGACAATAATTTTCGCGCGTCCGCTCGTCAGTTTACTTTTCGAGCGCGGCGCGTTCGGCGGCGGCTCGACCGACCTGGTCGCGACGGTTCTACAATTTTACGCGCTCGCGATTGCCGGTGAATCGCTCCTCGAATTGACCGCGCGCATTTTTTACGCGCAACGCGACGCGCGCACGCCAATGTTCGTCGCGATTGGCGCGATGATCATTCGTGTCGCGCTGATGGTGGGGTGGCGCGCGTGGGGCGCGCCCGGTCTCGCGCTCGCGTACGCAGTCGGTGTAATGATCGAGGGCGGCGCGTTGGCGTTAGCACAAAGCCGTGCGTTTGAAACGCACGGCAAAGCCAGGTAAAAACACGCTAAAGCGTGTTGACATGATCGCGTAATCCGATTCATCGGATTTTCACCTGGCATTGCCGTCGGTTTGTAACCGACGGCTACCGACGGCGCGATGGTTGCGCGCGCCGGGAAATTGGATTAGAATGGACGCGAGTCGAGACCTGCCAGATTTTTGCACAAACGCCAAAAAAGGTCTTGGACAGGAGGCGCGATGATTGAATGGGTGGCGATAGCAACGGCACTCGCGAGCGCGGCGCAAATGGTCGGCGGTGAGTTGGCAAAAGAAGGTTTGAAAACGTCACTCAAGCCGGCGAGTGAACATTTCGACCGGACATTTTTGCGCGGTTACAAAGCGCGGCAACACGAAAACCATTTGCGCCGCGCGCTCGAAGCGACCGAGACCGCGTTCCGCGCATCGCCGGGAATTAGCGCGACACAAGCCGATGCGGTGCTCACGCGCGTCGCGCAACTCGCGCGCAATCCGAATTTGCAAAAGCAAACACTCGCGCTCTTGCTCACACTCGATGACGACAGCCCCTCGCGTATCCCCGACGACATTTTGCGCGCGTTCGGTCTCGCCGATGAACTGCGCCCAGCGTTCGCGCAATTTTTGTTTGAACTGCGTTTGCATTTCGCGCAAATCGAAACGTACAAACCGTTGATGCAATTCGCGCTTGATGTGCGCGCGCAGACCAAACGCGACGAAACGAACGCGTGGCTCGCGGCAATGGCAAGCGCGCAAGGTATCCTCACGACGAGCGACCACGCGCAAGCGCTCCGCGATTATCTCGCGCACGTCCGCGAAAAAAATACCTATCTCTCGTTTCTCTTTGTCCGCCCACGTTCGCGCGAAGCGACGACTGAAGCCGAACTCGAAGCCGTGTTTGTGCCGCTTCAAGTGCACGACCCGGAACGAAACCCGAAGGGTCTTGGAGACCCTTCGGGTTTGAGGCGTGACCCTTCCGATTTGGAGCGTGAGAAACCACAAACGATTAACGACATTCTTCCGCGTTACGATTGTCTCTTGCTCAAAGGCGCACCTGGTTCCGGCAAGACGACGCTCTTGCGCCACCTCGCGCTTGCGTTTGCGAACGGCGACGCGCGCGAAAAACTCGCGTGGGAGGGCGACCCGCTTTTCCCCATCCTCGTGCCGCTCCGCAACTATGGCGCGTACCTCGACGCGCATCGCAAAGAATTTCCCGACCCCGCACCGATGTCTTTGCTCACCTACATTCAACAACACTTTGGACAGAACGCGCTCGCGCTCACGCCGGATTTTTTCCGGCAACGCTTGGAAAACGGCAAGTGCCTCGTCCTGCTCGACGCGCTCGACGAAGTGTCCGACCCAGGATTGCGCGCGGACGTGGCGCAACACGCGACCCAGTTTGTCAAACATTATCGCAAACGCGGCAACCGCTTTGTCCTGTCGTCGCGTCCGAAAGGATACGACGAGGTCGCGGAATTTTTGCGCCAGCCGATTGTGTGCGAAGTGCAACCGCTCGCACCCGAAGGACGCGCCGAGCTCGTGCGTAAATTGTGCCGCGCGCTCGAACGCGATGCGACGCGCGCGAATCACGATGCCGCGACCTTGCTCGACGAAATTCCGCGCAAGGACAAGGTAGACGAACTCTCGCGCAATCCCTTGTTCTGCACGACGATTGTCCTGGTTTCGAAATATCGCGGCGCGACCTTGCCCGAACGCCGCGTGGATATTTTCAAAGAGATTGTCGAACTGTTGCTGGGATTTTGGGACACGCAACGCGACAATGTAACCGAGGCGCGCAAACTCGCGATGGACGACGGCACCGACCGCGTGTTCCGCGATGTGGGCGAAGCGGTCGAAGCGAAACAGCGCGCGCTCGCGCATTTGGCGTACTGGATGCAAAAAGACGGGCAAGCCGAAACGCCGGAGCCAACCGCGCTCGCGCAACTCGCGCAATTTTTCCGCGCGCGCGAGGGCGGCAAGGATATCTCGGATACCTGGGCGCGGCGATTTCTCGTCGTCGCGCACCAACGGAGCGGTTTGTTCGTCGAGGGTGCGCCCAACCTTTATAATTTTTCGCACTCGAACTTTCGCGAGTATCTCGCCGCGACCGAACTCGTCAAGGAACTCGATAACGATTTGGTGCGAATTGTTTTAGAGCACGTCGGCGATGCGTGGTGGGAAGAAACGATTTTGCTGGCGATGGCGTTGAAAGAACTGGGCGACCCGCGCCGCAAACTGGTGATGGACGAACTGTTGGCGCGCGGGCATTTGATTATGGCGGGCAAATGCGCGGTAGATATGAGCGACCGCCTGCCCGCGCCCCTGCGCCAAGAGATCACGGATAAATTATTGGCGCGGATGCAAGCGAATGATGTGCCGGTGAAAGAGCGCGCACTCGCCGGCGAAGTTTTGGACGCGCTCGGCTGGCTTCCGCCCGACCTCGACGCGTTCGTAAAAATTCCTGCCGGTGATCCTTCGACTTCGCTCAGGATGGAATTTTTCATCGCGAAATATCCGGTCACGTATCATCAATTCCAAAAATTTATAGACGCCGGCGGATACGCGAACGAAAAATTCTGGCGCGATCAAACCGGCTTTGACGAAAAAGGACACGAGAAAAAACTGGGCGACGAAGCATGGAAATGGTTGCAAGAGAGCGGCGGCGCAGAACGTCGTCCCTGGTATTGGGACAACCCGCGTTTTCACCGCGCCGGCTATCCGGTGATCGGCGTGACGTGGTACGAGGCGAGCGCGTATTGCCGCTGGCTAACGGAAAAATTTCAGATTGCAGATTTCAGATCGCAGATTGGAAATTCCAACCTCCAACTTCCAACATCCAACATCCAATTTCGATTACCCACCGAAGCCGAATGGGTGCGCGCGGCGGGCGGCGAACAAAACAAACGCTATCCCTGGGACGAGGCAAATCCCAAATCCCAAGACAAGCAATCTATACGAAGATTACCCGGGCGCATACTTGCGTGGCGGCTCATGGTACTGGAGCGCAGATCGTGCAACCGTCTCGTCGCGCGTCATCTACGACCGCGACGGCATCTACCACTACGACAGTTTTCGAGTTTGCGCCCAGTTTTTCCCCGACGCACTTGACATCTGAAATCTGACAACTGACATCTGAAACAGGGGGCATGGGGGGCGCAATGCGCCCCCCATCGAAAAAAAATTTTGCGGCGGAACTTGTCATTCCGAACTTGTCATTCCGAACGAAGTGAGGAATCTCCGGTTCCTCGCGCGAGACCCTTCGCTTCGCTCAGGGTGACGGGTGGGGAGCCACAAAGCACAATGAAAACCTACAAACATCTCTACGCACAAATCGCGACATTCGAAAATTTACTCCGCGCGTTCGACAAAGCCAAGCGGCACAAGCGGATGAATGCGTACGTCGCCGCGTTCGAACTCGACCTGGAACACCACCTGCTCGAACTCGAACGCGAATTGCAAAACGAAACGTACACGCCGGGCGCGTACCACAATTTCAACATCCACGAACCGAAAGAACGGCTGGTCAGCGCCGCGCCGTTCCGCGACCGCATCGTGCATCACGCGCTCTGCAACGTCATCGAGCCGATCTGGGAAGCGCGGTTCATTCACGACAGTTACGCATGCCGCAAACACAAGGGAATGCACCGCGCACTTGCGCGCGCGAGCGAATGGGCAAAGCAGTATCGCTACGCGCTCAAATGCGACATCACGAAATTTTTTCCGAGCATTGATCACGCGGTTCTGCTCGACATTCTGCGCGGCAAAATCGCGGACACGCGCGCGCTTGCGCTCATCGCGAAAATTCTCGCGAGCGGCGAAGGCATCCTGGCGCGCGAGTATGCGATGCACTGGTTTCCCGGCGACGATTTATTCGCGGTCAATCGCGCGCGCGGTTTGCCGATCGGCAATCTCACATCCCAGTTTTGGGCGAACGTGTACCTCAACGAGCTGGATCAATTCGTGAAACGCGAATTGAAATGTCCGGCGTACCTGCGCTACGCGGATGATTTTCTGGTGTTTGGCGATGACAAGCCGGCGTTGTGGGCGCAGTTCGCGGCGATTCAAAAATTTTTGGGGCGGTTGCGCTTGACAACGCATCCGCGCAAATCCACGGTGATGGCGACGCGGCAAGGCGTGGCGTGGCTCGGCTTTCGCGTGTTTCCGAAACAGTTTTCGAGTTTGCGCCCAGTTCTTTTCGCGTCCGACCGGCAATGCGTTGCGCTTTACAGAGCGCGCGCCGAGGTCGGCGGGGAAAATACAGACCCGCGCTCCGGCGCAGAAAATTTTTCTGCCGAATCGTGCTCCGTCCTGCGCCCTGTGGTAACGCGGCAACGCGCGACGCTTGGCGCGGGACACTGAATGGAAACCCGAAGGGTTTTCGCGCAAGCGAACCCTTCGGGTTTTGGTTGCCGCGCGCGGCGAATCGTGTTACAATCACGCCCGATGTTCGATTCGATCACCCTCGCGGCAGTAACCGCCGAACTGAATGAAAAAATTTTACGCGGGCGCGTCCAAGAGATTGTGCAGTTGGACGCGCTCGCGTTTGGTTTCGAGTTGTACGCGCAACACGCGCGCAATTATTTTTTTGTTACCGCGCATCCGACGGACGCGCGCGCGCATCTCGTCGCCGCGAAATTGCGCGCGGGCGGACTCGCGCCCGCGCCGTTTCTGCTCGCGCTCCGCAAGCACGCGCAAGACGCGTTCGTTGATGCGATTGAGCAATTGCCGCACGAACGCGTTTTGAAAATTCAATTCGATTCTTCGGTCGAAGGCATCGCGACGCTGGTGATCGAAACGATCGGCAAGTACTCGAATTTGATTTTGGTGGACGCGGGCGGCGATGTGATCGACACGCTGAAACGCGTTCCGTCCGGCATCAATCGCGCGCGCGTGATTTTGCCGCATCACGCGTACGTGCCGCCGCCGCCGCAAGCGAAACTCGATCCCGCGACGCTCACCGAAACCGCGCTCGCGCGCGTGCTCGCGGAAAATCCCGGCGCGCCATTGTGGCAAACACTCGTCAAAAATATCGCGGGCGTCAGTCCGCTTTTCGCGCGCGAAATCGCGCATCGCATTTCCCTCATTTCGCCAAATTTCCTTCAGATTGACGCAAAGGAACTGCTGGAAATTTTTAGGGCAATGCGGGAAAAATCTTCTTGTCCGACTGTGGCATACGAGAACGATGAACCGATCGCGTTCGCGCCGTACGAACTCACGCAATTTGCAAACACGCGCGCGTTCGGGACGACCAGCGCGGCAATCGAAGAATTTTTCGGCGCGCTTGAATCGTATGCCGCCGCGAAAGAACCTCTGCGCGCACAGATCGCGGACGCGCGCGCTAAACTCGCGCGCAAACGCGACGCGCTCGCGCAAGAGCGCGTGAGTGATTCCGAGATTGAGCGATTGCGCGTGAGCGGGGAAATGATTCTCGCGTACGCGGCGCAGATCAAAAAGGGGCAAGCCACGCTGAAAGCAGAAAGTGAAATCGGAGAAATCGAAATTCCGTTGAATCCGATCCTGTCCGCTGTTGAGAACGCGCAAAAATTTTTCAAAGAGTATCATCGCGCGCAAGATGCCGCCGCGCGCGTGCCCGCCCTGCTCGACGCCGCCGAAAATCAAGTGGGCTACGCGGAGCAAATGTTGAACGATCTCGAGCTCGCGGAAAATCGCGCGGAGATTGACGCGGTGATCGCGGCGGCGCGCGACGCGGGGTTGATTGACGAAACCCGAAGGGTCTCGAAAGACCCTTCGGGTTTAGCCGTGCCGCGCGAATTTCAATCGCGCGAGGGATTTACGATTCTCGTCGGCAAGAACGCACAACAAAACGATGCGCTCACGTTTCGCCGCGCGCGCGCGGACGATCTGTGGTTGCCCGCGCGCAACGTCGCATTCAATACGCCGCGCAACTCGCCAAACAATTCTCGCAAGCGCGCGGCGATACGCGCGCCGAAATCATTGTCGCGCCGCGCAAAAATGTGCATCGCGTTCGCGGCGGACCTCCGGGGCTGGTGACAGTCCGAAATAGTGCAATAGTTACGATAGTGCAATAGTGCGATAGTTGGATCATGGTTCAACTATCGCACTAACGTACTAACGCACTATTCAACTTTGATCCGCGTCGCTTTGGGCGCGGTTTTTTCTTTGCCCGCGTTTTCAATTTTCGTGATTTTCGCGTCGATCAGCGAACGCGCGGCGAGCAACATTTCCTTGTGCGCCGCGCGGCGATGCGCGAAAAATTCTTCGGGCAACCAATCGCCGCGCGATTCTTTCATCTCTTTGCGAAACGCCTTGATCGCTTTCGCGAGATGATCTTCCCAGGTCGGTTCTTTGTCTTCGTCTGATTTTGGCATTGCAAACACCTCCTATGCCGTCTCGAATTGAAGCACGCGCAAACTCTCCGGCGTCGTACGCGTGCTCAAGGCAAGCATTTCCACACCCACGACGCGACCGTTTTGGTCGAAATCGAGAATGATTCCAGAACACGGTTACGACTCGATTTGGCTGAACGTGCGGATTGACGACCACTCTCAAAAAACGTCCACCATGTTCAGCAATTGCTTTGATGTAGTGAGTGTTGTTGTCTGCACCGGGCTCGATCTTATTGGGCGAATGAATTACGCGCCACAACCATTCTTCGGGGATTTGCCTTTCCACAAGCATCTCCCTGGTATGCGTCGAGAGTTCGATGTCATCCATCATTTACGCGACCTTCTCCGCCACACACATCAACGACGTGCCAATCGGCAAATTCATTCGCGCGATCAGCGCGGCTTCGACGCGTCCAATGCCGCGCAAAATTGTGTTGACGAGCGGCGCGGTCGGTTCCATCTCGACCTGGTATGCGTCCGCGTCCAAGTGATGCGACTCGAGTTGTTTTTTCGCGCCGCGCACATTGCGCGCGATGATCAGCGGCGCGGACAACGGGAACACGAGAAAAAATCCGAACGTTATCCGCTTGACGCGAAACCCGGCGCGTGCGACGCGGTCGCGCAATTCGCGCGGCGTGTAGCGATGCTTGTGTCCGTTCAACACATCGTTGTAACTCCACAGCCATTGATACGCCGGCACGCTGATCGCCAACGTTGCGCGCGGTCGCGCGACGCGATACGCCTCGCGCAAAATCGCTTCGTCCGCATCAACGTGTTCGATCACATCGAGCGCGGTGACCAGGTCGAACGACGCGTCGGGAAACGGAATCGCGCGCGTCGCGTCGCCCTGTCGCACATCGTACCCGCGTTGTTGCGCCATCGCGACCGGGCGCGCGTCCACTTCGATCCCCTTGACGCGACCGTAGCGCGATAAATGATGAATCATATTTCCCGCGCCGCAACCAATGTCGAGAATATCGCCATCGCGCCGCGCGACGTTCGCATCGAGCAAATTCAACAGCGACCAGGTGCGCGTCGCAAACCACCAGTGCTGATCTTCGGGCAGTTCCGTTATGCCGGGCGTGTTCGTAGTGATGGTCAAATCTCCTTGTTGGTTTCGCGGATATTTTACACCGATTCAACTCGGCGCGCAACGCGTCATTCGTCGCGCGGGCTCACGCGGCGCATCGTTTTGATTTTACTGCGATGCAGTTTCCCTTCCAATCGCCGCGCCTTCGCCGCGCGCGAGGGTTTGGTCGCGCGGCGCGCTTTCGGCGGCGTCGCGGCTTGGCGAATCAGTTCGATCAACCGCGCGCGCGCGTCCGCGCGATTTTGTTCTTGCGTGCGCTGGCGATGCGCGTCAATCACGATCACGCCATCCGCGTTGATGCGACGTCCGGCGAGCCGCGTCAATCGCGCGCGCACATCGAACGGCAAACTCGACGCGCGCACATCGAAGCGCAACTGCACGGCGGTCGCGACCTTGTTCACATTTTGTCCGCCCGGTCCCGACGCGCGAATAAATTCTTCGCGCAGTTCATTTTCATCAATCGCGATCTGCGGCGTAATTTGAATTCTGTCCATCAACTCTATTTTACCACAATTCGCGGCGCGCTGTCATTGCGAGCAAAGCGAAGCCGCGAAGCGTCCGGTCGCAGGTTGGGGATTGCTTCGCTACGCTCGCAATGACATTCACAACCGGGCATTGACAAACGATTTCAACTTTAAGATAATGGCGACACATTCAACGAGGCAAACTGAAAATGAAAATCACGATCATCGGCGGCGGTCCCGCCGGATTATTTTTTGCAATCTTGATGAAAAAACAAAATCCCGCGCACGCGATCACGATCCTCGAACGCGATAGTCCGTACGACACGTTCGGCTGGGGCGTCGTGCTCTCCGCGCGCACGGTCGCGTTACTGCAAGAAAATGATCCAGAGACGTACGCGGAATTTTTACGCGCGGCGGAAAGTTGGGAGCATACCGGGACGGTGCACAAGGGCGAAACGATCAAGGTGCGCGGCAATCGTTTTTTTGGAATGCGCCGCTTGACGCTTTTGCAAATGCTCCATCAGCGCGCGCGCAATCTCGGCGTCGCGATTCGATTCAACGCGAACGTCGCGGATGTCGGCGCGATTGAGCAACTCGCCGCGCAGTGCGATTTGCTCGTCGGCGCGCACGGCGTGAACAGCATCGTGCGCCGCTCGTACAGCGATTTCTTTTTGCGGATTATGGATTTGCGCCAGAACAAGTACGTGTGGCTCGGCACGCGCCAAGCGTTCGATTGCCTCACGATGATTTTTCGCGCGAACACTGCCGGGCTGTTCATCGCGCACGCGTACCAGTTCGACAAAGCGACAAGTACGTTCATCGTCGAGTGCGCGCCGGAAACCTGGGAGCGCGCCGGGTTCGCGCGGATGGATGAATCGGAAACGACCGCGTATCTGGGCGATGTGTTCAAAGACGATCTCGGCGGGCATTTGTTGATGGCGAATCAATTCAAGTGGAATAGTTTTTCGTTGTTGAAAAATAAACGCTGGTATCATCGTAACCTGGTTTTGCTCGGCGATGCTCTGCACACCGTCCACTTTTCGATTGGCTCCGGCACGAAACTCGCGCTCGAAGATGCAGTCGCGCTCGCGCGCGCGGTCGCGCACGATTCCAACATCGCGACCGCGTTGCCCGCGTTTCAAAAATCGCGCAAGCCGCGCGTGGATCAATTTCAAGATGCCGCGCTCGCGAGTCTCTCCGCGCTCGAAACGATTCAGTCGGAACTGTATCTCGATCCGATTCCGTTCGCGTACAATTTGATGACGCGCAGTAATCGCGTCGGCTATAAACGTTTGAAACGCCAAGCACCGGAATTTATCGCGCAGTACGAAGCGTGGCGCGGACAATTGCCGCCCGCCGGAAAAATTCCGCGCGAGTTTCTCGATCTGTTTGAAAAACAATCGTTCGGTCATCTCGCGACGATGATGCCGGACGGTACGCCGCAAGTAACTTCGGTGTGGGTGGATTACGACGGACAATACATTCTCGTCAATTCCGCGCAAGGACGACAAAAAGATCGCAATATGGAAACGCGGCGCATCGTCGCGATTGAAATTCCCGATCCCGAAAATCCAAATCGTTATCTTTCGATTCGCGGGCGCGTCGTCGCGATTGTCGAAGAAGGCGCGGACGATCATCTCGACAAACTCGCGCAGAGATACCTCATTCGCGAAAAATATCCGCCGGCGTGGAAATTTCCCGGCGAAGTCCGGCGCATTTACAAAATCGCGCCGGAGCATGTGCTTGCGTGGGAGCCGTTTGGGTAAACAGGTATTACGTATTACGTATTACGTATTGCGTATTACGTATTGCGTATTGCGTATTGCGTGGCGCTACATTCAACTCAAAGGAGGACTCGATGGAATATGATGTTTGGGAACGCACCGTGCCGCGCTCGATTACAGGTGACGCGTTGTGGAAGATGAAAGTTTATCGGTTGGCTATGTTTGTTGGAGAGCTGGGGTGGCTCGACGTGACTAAATTGATTCAAGACCAACGCACAGTTAAACTCGCCGGGCAATTGTATGAAGCATTGGGATCGGTGAGCGCGAATATTGCCGAAGGGTATAGCAAAAGTTCTGGAAAAGATCGCGCGCGGTTCTATGAATACGCACTTGGCTCAGCCAGAGAAAGTCGAGATTGGTACTACAAAGCGCGGCATGTTCTTGGAGAAACAATTGCATACGAACGTATGGAGTGGTTGTCTCAAATCATCCGACTTGCCCTGACCATCTTGCCCGAAGAGCGCGAGCGAACAATTCGCGAAGAATCCGCGCCATACGCCACAGATTGATCACGTACCACGCAATACGAAATACGAAATACGAAATACGAAATACGAAATATGAATGCATTTATCACCGGCGCGGGACGCGGAATTGGCGAAGCGATTGCATACGCATTTGCGCGCGAAAAAATTCGCGTGATTTGCGCGGCGCGCACGCAGAGCGATGTCGAACGCGTCGCGTCCGCAATTCGCGCACGAGGCGGCGACGCGCGCGCGGTCGTGTGCGATGTAACGCAACCCGATTCGATTGCGCGCGCGCTTGATCAAGCCGGCGAGATTTCGATCCTGGTCAACAACGCGGGCGCGGCGGAGAGCCATAAATTTTTGAATCACGATGACGCGGTGTGGCATCGCATGCTCGCGATCAACTTGACGAGCGTCTACCAGGTTACGAAAGCGATCGCACCGATGATGATCGCGGCAAAATGGGGGCGCATCATCAACATCGCATCCATCGCGAGCAAAGTCGGCGCGCGATACGTCGCCGCATACACTGCGTCGAAACACGGCGTCCTGGGCTTGACGCGCGCGCTCGCGGTCGAACTCAATTCGTACAACATCACGGTCAACGCGATTTGTCCCGGCTATGTGGATACGCCAATGACGGATCACAACATCGCGAACATTGTCGCGCGCACAGGACTAACCGACAATCAAGTGCGCGAGTCGCTCGCGAAAACGAGTCCGCAAAATCGGCTGATCACGGCGGATGAAGTCGCGCACGTCGCGCGGATGCTCGTCGGCGAAAACGCGCGCGGCATCACCGGGCAGGCGATCAATGTGGATGGCGGCGCGGTGATGTTTTGATGCTGGACGTTGGACGTTGGAGATTAGAAGTTGGATGGCTTTTTCCAACCTCCAATTTCCAATTTCCAACTTCTAACTTCCAATTGGAGGGCAAGTGCAATACGATTTCAACTACCAGGTCGCGGATGGCGTCGCGACACTCACATTCAATCGTCCCGATAAATTGAACGCGATCACGTTCGAGATTTACGCGCAGTTGCGCGATTTGCTCGAAACCCTGCGATACGATGACGCGGTCAAAGTTCTAGTTGTTACCGGCGAAGGGCGCGCGTTTTCTTCCGGCGGCGACGTGTACGAAATCATTGGCGAGTTGTTCAAGCGCGATGTCAAAGGTCTGCTCGATTTTACGCGGATGACCGGCGCGGTCGTTCGCAATATGCGCTTGCTCGACAAACCGATCATCGCCGCGCTCAACGGCACGACCGCGGGCGCGGGCGCGGTGATCGCGCTCGCGGCAGATTTTCGCTTGATGGCGGACTCGGCAAAAATTCATTTCTTGTTCACGAAAGTTGGATTGACCGGCGCGGATATGGGCGCGGCGTATTTACTGCCGCGCATTGTCGGCGCGGGACGCGCGATGGAAATTTTGATGTTCGGCGATGCGGTGGATGCGGCGACCGCCGAGCGCATCGGGCTCGCAAATCGCGTCGTGCCGCGCGATGCGTTAATGCCAACCGCGTACGATTGGGCGAAGCGACTCGCGCGCGGTCCATCGCTCGCGCTCTCGATGACGAAACACATGGTCAACAACGAAGCGAATATGGATCTGATCGCCGCGATCGAACAAGAAGCGCAGGCGCAAGCGTTGATGTTGCAAAGTCAGGATCATCGCGAATTTTTTCAAGCGTTCAAAGAAAAACGCGAGCCGGAGTTTAAGGGGAGGTAATTGGTAAATGGTAAATGGTAATTCGGAAAAATCTTTTATCAATCCACCCGAGTTGGCAAAGCCGGTCGGATTCAGTTACGCGGCGCGCACGCGCGGCGTAACGATTTATCTCGCGGGGCAAACCGCGATGGACGCGCACGGCGCGATTGTCGGCGCGGGCGACATCGTCGCGCAGTTTCGCCAAGCCGTCGCGAATATGCAAATCGTTTTGCGCGACAGCGGCGCGACGTTTCAAGATGTGGTGAAACTCAATTTTTTCGTTACCGACATCGCCGCGTATCAAGCGAACGCGAAAAACATCGGCGCGATCTATCGCGAATTTTTCGGCAAACATTTTCCGGCAATGACACTCGTCGAGGTCAAGCGATTGTTCGACGAGCAAGCGATGATCGAGATCGAAGGCGTTGCGGTGATCGCCGAATAATTTGTCATTGCGAGGAGCATCGTGAGCGGAGCGAAGCGCAGTCGAACGATGCGACGAAGCAATCTCCGCGCGACAAGTTGGGGATTGCTTCGCTCCGCTCGCAATGACGATGGAGAAACTTTGGACTTTTCACTCACCGACACACAAAAAGAAATCCAATCCCGCGCGCGCGAATTTGCACAACGCGAGGTCGCGCCGCGCGCGCGTGAAGCAGACGAACGCCGCGAATTTCCGCGCCATCTCGTCGCGCGAATGGGCGAACTCGGTTTTCTCGCGGGACCGATCGCGCGTGAATATGGCGGCGCGGCGATAGATTACACAAGTTTCGCGCTCGTCTACGAAGAACTGGGACGCGCAGATTCGTCCGTGCGCGGATTTCTCGCGGTGCACGCCGGTCTCGTCGCGATGTGCATCAACGATTGGGGCACAGAAGAGCAAAAGCGCAAATACTTGCCGCGCCTCGCGCGCGGTGAGTGGATCGGTTGCTACTGCCTCACCGAACCGAACGCGGGCTCGGACGCGGGAAGCATCGAGACGACCGCCGAAGAACGCGGCGACGATTTTATTTTGAACGGCGAAAAAATTTGGATCACGAACGGCGGCATTGCGAATCTCGCGATTGTGTTCGCGTCGCGTGATCGCGCGGCGCGGCACAAGGGCATTTGCGCGTTTCTCGTCGAGACCGACACGCCGGGATTCAATCGCGAAAAAATGCCGGGAATGGAACTGGGACATCGCGCGTCCGATCACGCGCACATCACGTTTGAAAATTGTCGCGTGCCAAAATCCGCCTTGCTCGGCGCGCCGGGCGCTGGATTCAAGGTCGCAATGTCCGCGCTCGATCACGGACGGCTGGGTGTTGCCGCTGGCGCGCTCGGCGTCGCGCAAGCGTGCCTCGATGCGTGCGTCGAGTTCGCGCGCACGCGCAAACAATTCGGTCAGCGCATCGGCAACTTTGAAATGATTCAACAAGTGCTCGCGGATATGGCGGCAGATGTGGACGCGGCGCGTTTGCTCGTTTATCGCGCGGCGTGGTTAAAAGATCAAGGTGAACGCGGCACGCGCGAAACCTCGATCGCGAAATTATTTGCGACCGAAGCCGCGACGCGCGCCGCCGATCAAGCCGTGTTACTTCACGGCGGACGCGGGTACTCGAACGAATTTCCGGTCGAACGGTTTTATCGCGACATCAAGGGCTTGCAGATTTACGAAGGCACATCGCACATTCAGCGCATCGTGATTGCGCGCGATTTGTTGGGGAAGGAATGACAACGAACTTTAGAATTGAACGAATCAAGTGTTAGCATCTTCGAAATCCAGCAATTCTTTCCACTGACGGAAAGGAACACGGACAATTGAAATATTTGAAAACGTCCGTTCTCTTCCGTCAGTGAAAAATTTCAATCGCGCGATCAAATCGGCAATGCAAGTGAATTTAGAATTCGATCAATTCCCAAATTCGTTGTCATATTTTAAGGAGGCACAATGAAAGCAACAGACTTGCCACTGTATTACAATGCCGTTGACATTCTCGAACGCAATCTCGCGACGCGCGCGGACAAGGTGGCGTTGTTGAGCGACACGCGCCCAGAAATGACGTTTCGCGAAATTTCAAACGAGGCGAACCAGGTCGGGAACGCGCTGAAAAAATTGGGCGCGCGCTTTGGCGATTACGTCGCGATCCTCGCGCTCGATTGCCCCGAATGGGTCGCGACGTTTTTCGGCGCGATCAAAATTGGCGCGGTCGCGGTCGGGATCAACACCTTGCTCAAGCCGCACGAGTACGCGTACATTTTGCGCGATTCGCGCGCGCGCGTGTTAATCGTTCATGCGTCGCTTCTGCCGGGAATCGACTCGATCCACACTGAGTTGGAATTTGTCGAGCAGATTATTGTCATTGGCAATCTTGCGACTCGCCCAGGGTACGTGCATGCCACGTTTGCCGATTGGATCAAGAATGAAGCGACGGAACTGACCGCCGCGCCAACGCATCGCGACGATTTTTGCTCGCTCAATTATTCGAGCGGCACGACCGGCGAGCCGAAAGGAATTTTGCACGCGCACAAGGATTATCCGCTCACGTCGCAATTGTGGGGCGTGAACGTCCTGGGTTTGCGCGAGTCGGATCGCACATACGCGGGCGCGAAATTATTTTTCACGTTTGGCTTTGGCGGCAATTTAATTTTCCCCTGGTATGTCGGCGCGAGTTCCGTTCTCTTTTCAGGACCGCCGCGCATCGCGACGAATGTGTTTGACGTGGTAACAAAATTCAAGCCGACGATTCTGTACAACGCGCCGACCGGGTTCGCGGCGATGCTCGCGGTGCCGGATTTCAAATCGAAATATGATTTGTCGTCTCTGCGCTTGTGCGTCTCCGCCGGCGAAAATCTGCCCGCGCCGATTTGGGACATGTGGAAGAACGCGACCGGGCTCGACATCATTGACGGCATCGGCTCGACCGAAAACTTTCACATCTTTTTGTCGAATCGTCCCGGCGACATTCGACCTGGTTCGAGCGGCAAACCGTTCGCCGGGTACGAATTGAAAATCGCGGACGAAGAGGGCAACGCGTTGCCGCGCGGCGAGGTTGGCAATTTGCTCGTGCGTGGTGAGACCGCCGCGCAATTTTATTTGCATCAGTACGCGCGCAGTCAACGCACATTTCTCGGCGAGTGGCTCAACACCGGCGACAAGTATTATATTGACGACGACGGCTATTATTGGCACGCCGGGCGCTCGGACGATATGCTCAAGGTCGGCGGCATCTGGGTTTCGCCGGTCGAGGTCGAGAGCACACTGCTCAGTCATCCTGGTGTGCTCGAGTGCGCGGTGATCGGCATCGCCGATCAACAAAACCTGGTCAAGCCGAAAGCGATCGTCGTGTTGAAAGAAGGATTCACTGCATCGGACACGTTACGCGATGAATTGATCGCGCACTGTCGCGAAAAAATGGCGGAATACAAACGCCCGCGCTGGATCGAGTTCGTCGCCGAGTTGCCCAAAACCGCGACGGGGAAGATTCAAAGATTCCGATTACGCGGATAAAGTAAGGATGAAGGCGGAAAAAATTCATCCTTCATCCCTCATCCTTCATCCTTTGAAAAAATGGAAACTCCCGCTCCCTGGCACACCGACCCCGCGTGCGAACATCGCGTCGCGTGCAAATTTCAAACGCACTATTGCACGTACATTCGCGTTCCGAAATTATTGACGCTTCAACCCGCGTCGAAAAATTCCGATGAACTAATTTTCATCGTCGCGGCGCAAGCGCGCGAGTTGTGGATGCGCGTAATGTTGAGCGATCTCGCCGCGCTTAAAAATGCGGACACGGGACAAGCGCAAAAATTATTGCGCCGCGATATCGAAATCGTCAAACTGCTCGACCTGCAAAGCAATACCGTCGAAACGATTTTGCCGCGCGCGCCCATCGCACTGCGCGCGCAATCGGCACAACTCGCGCGATTGATGCACGCGACGCGCGCTTTGCCGCGCGATGAGACCGCGCGCGAGTTTATCGCGCGCTTGCGCGCATGGCGCGCGCGCGATGCGAAATGGATGCGCGTATCGGAACGCGGGCGCGCCTACGAAAAATACTTGCGCGTGAGCGAATTGCTCCAATTGCAAAACGCGCCCAAGATGGATTGGGCGGCGGTTGGACAATCACCAAACGCGCTCTCCGTGCCGGAACAGATCGGCGCGGACGAGGTGATGTTCGTCGTCGTGCATCAAGCGTTCGAGTTGTGGTTCAAGGCACTGCGCGATCTCGTCGAGCGTTCCATTGCGTTGCTATTCGCTGATCAGGTCGTAGAGACGACGCGCATGATGCACCACGCGGTCGTGATTCAAAAACTGCTCGCACAACAAATCCACATTCCCGCGACAATGACGCCGCACGATTTTCTCGCGTTTCGCAATGAAACGAAAATCGCGGATGGCAAAAAAATGTGGCGCGGACTTTCGCCGGCGAGCGGGACCGAATCGTATCAATTTCGCGAACTGGAAATCGCGTCCGGCTTGCGCGATAATCCGACATACCAAGAATTTTTGCGGGGGCACGCGGATTTGACGACGCGCTTTCTCACCGCGACGCAAGAACGCCGAATGGCGCAACCGTCGCTCGCGGACGCATTCGATCAACTGCTCGCGCGGCGCGGCGTCGCGGATGTGATCGAAATTTTCGCGCCGCATCGCCAAACCGATCTCGCGGATCTCGCGGATGCTCTGCTCGAGTACGACGAATTTTTCTACCTGTGGCGCGTCAATCATATCGTGATGTTGCAGAGAATGATCGGCGAAAAACCGGGAACAGGTTATCTCGGTTTGGGTTATCTCAAAGAAACCGCCGGACTCGCGGTGCAAGGCGTCGAACGAATTTTTACGCAGGTGCAAAAACGTCCGCGCTTTTTTGAAAACCTGTGGCACGCGCGTTCGCGATTCAAATGACGGAGGTGTGCAATGCAAACTCCATTTCCCGGAATGGATCCGTATTTGGAAAATTCGAATATGTGGCCCAATGTCCACAACAGTTTAATCACCGCGTTGCGCGATGAACTCACGCCGCGCTTGCGTCCGCGCTATTACGTTTCAATCGAAGCACGGACGTATTGGGACAATGCCGGCGATTTACTTTTCGCTGGTCGCCCCGATGTTTCTGTCACCGGCAGAATCGCGCGCGAAACTGCAACGCCGTATGTTGTCGCGCCGCGCGCAGATATTGTGCCGGTTACGTTGCCGATCCCGGATGAAATCACCGAAACGTATTTGGAGATTCGCGCGGTCGGCGAAGATCGCGTCATCACCGTTCTCGAAATTTTATCGCCGACGAACAAACGCCGCGGACGCGGGCGCGAAATGTACGAGGAGAAACGCGACCTGGTTTTGACGAGTCGCACGCATCTCGTCGAAATTGATTTACTGCGCGCGGGCGAACCGATGCGAATGAATCAGAACGGTAGTCGTTCGCACTATCGCATTTTGATCAGCCGATCACCCAAACGCCCGCGCGCGGATTTGTATCCGTTCAACGTCCAGCAACCGATCCCAGATTTTGATCTGCCCTTGCAACGCGGCGATGCAGAACCACGCGTCGAACTCGATCGTATCTTGCACGAGTTGTATGATCGCGCGGGGTACGACCTGCGAATCAATTACAAAACCGATCCCGAACCGCCGCTTGAAGGCGATGACGCGATTTGGATGAATAACCTTTTGCGTGAGGCGAAACTGCGATGACCGATCCGCTTTTGAAATGGCGCGATGAATTTCCGATTCTCGCCAACACGATTTACATGGTGAGCAACTCGCTCGGCGCGATGCCGCGCGGGGTGTACGACGCACTGCACGCGTACGCCGAGACTTGGGCGACGCGCGGCGTGCGCGCGTGGAACGAGGGCTGGTGGGAATCGCCGGTCGAAGTCGGCGACCTGGTCGGGCAGTTGATTCACGCGTCGCGCGGATCGATCACGATGCACCAAAACGTTTCGCTCGCGTCCGCGATTGTGTTGTCCTGCCTCGATTTTCCGGCGACGCGCAACAAGGTCGTGATGACCGATATGGATTTTCCATCGGTGTTGTACGTGCATCAAAAAATGTTGCCGCGCGAAGCGGATTTGCACATCGTGACCAGCGACGACGGCATTGGCATCGCGACCGAAAAAATGTTGGACGCGATTGACGAACGCACGCGCCTCGTCGCGATCTCGCACGTTCTCTTCAAGAGTGCGTTCATTCAAGACGCCGCGGCAATTGTGAAAAAAGCGCACGCGGTCGGCGCGCTCGTTTGTCTCGATATGTTTCACGCGGTCGGCGTGATTCCGGTAGATGTCGCCGCGCTCGAAACTGATTTTGCAGTTGGGGGCGTACTAAAATGGTTGTGCGGCGGACCGGGTGGCGCGTTTCTGTACGTGCGTCCCGAGCTTGCGCGCACGCTTGAACCGCGTCTCACCGGTTGGATGGCGCACGCGCGCCCGTTCGCGTTTGAAACGAATATGGAGTACGCGGAAACCGCATTTCGATTTTTGACCGGCACCGCCCAAGTTCCGTGTTTGTACGCGGCGCGACCTGGTTTAGAAATCATCAACGCGATTGGCGCGGACGCGATTCGCGCGAAATCAATTCGGCAAACCGCGCGCCTGATCGAACTCGCGGAAGAATTTGGATTCGCGATCACCGCGCCGCGCGAGCCCGCGCAACGCGGCGGCACAATCGCGGTGAACGTCGGCGAACATTCGCACGCAGTCGCACTCGAACTGAAACGCCGCGAGTTTATCGTGGACTATCGCGTCGGCGCGGGCATTCGCATCTCGCCGCACTTTTATTCGAAAGACGAAGAGATTGATCTGACGATGCGCGAGATTCGGACGATTTTGGAAACGCGCGCGTACGAAAAATATCTCGGAGAGAAACCGCACGTAACGTAATGAGTGGGAGATTTTTCTCCCCCTCACCCTCTCACCCACTCCGATTTTAAAAAATGCAGTATTATGACATCACGCGCCCGATCGGTCCGAACAGCGCGGTGTGGACCGGCGATACAAAATTTTCCGCGCGTGAAGTGATGACGATTCGCGGCGGCGATGCGGTGAACGTTACGACAATCACGTTCAGCACACACACCGGCACGCACGCGGACGCGCCGCATCATTACGTTGACGATGCGCCGCGCGCGGACGCGTTCGATCTGGAAAAGTACATCGGACGCGCGCGCGTGATCACACGCGACACGCGCGATGCGATCACACGCGACGACATCGCGCGATTGAATCTCGATGGAATTTCGCGTGTGCTGTTTCACACGCGCGCGAGCGATGCGCCGGATAATGTGTTCGATCCGCAGTTTGCTTTTTTCACGGCGGACGCGGCGGAATTGCTCGGACAACGCGGCGTCGTTCTCGTCGGCACGGACGCGCCATCGGTGGATGAATTTTCGAGTAAGACGCTTGACGCGCACAAAACTTTTTTGCGCTACAACATCGCGATCCTCGAATGGTTGAATTTGCGCGCTGTGCCGGACGGCGAGTACGAACTCATCGCGCTTCCCCTCAAATTGATCGGCGGCGACGCCGCGCCCGCGCGTACGATTTTGATCGCGGCGCGTTGAATCTTTTTGTGCGCCGCGCACGTAGTATCTTAGGCATCGTCATTTCGAAATCTCCGGGCAACGTTGAGATTTCTCACTACGCTCGAAATGGCATTTTGCTCCGCTAGAAAGTATCCGCGTGAAAAATATCTTTTTGTTGTTGGCGATTTTTCTTGCCGCGTGCGGCACCGCGCAACCGACATTGCCCGCGACGCGCGTGCCCATCGTGATCGAATCGGTCGCGACGCCAACGCCAACGGCAACACCCGCGCCAACCGCGTCGCCGACGCCGCATCCGCTCGCGATTGCAAGCATGCGCGCGCGCGATTATCCCAGCAGTGAAATCAAAATTGAACAAACGCTCGCGCCCGGCAGTAATTACAAACGCTACATCGTTTCGTCTCAATCGGACGGTTT
>JACRPR010000174.1:25385-32739 GCA_016223105.1 Chloroflexota bacterium
CCGAAAACCGGTTTTCCGGTGATCGTGTTCAATCACGGTTACATTCCGCCGTCCGAATACAAAACGACGGAACGCTATATCGCGTATGTAGATGCGTTTGCGCGCAATGGCTATATCGTTTTGCGATCCGATTATCGCGGACACGGCGAATCGGAAGGGAACGCGTCCGGCGGTTACGGCTCGCCCGATTACACGATTGATGTGTTGAACGCAGTCGCCGCGATCAAACAATACAAGGACGCGGATCTAAATCGAATTGGAATGTGGGGGCACTCGATGGGCGGACACATCACTCTGCGCGCAATGGTAACGACCCAGGACATCAAAGCCGGGGTGATTTGGGCGGGCGTCGTCGCGGCGTATCCCGATTTAATGAACAATTGGAATCGCGGCGGTGTTCCCGCATCCACGCCGGTAATTCCAACTTCGGCGCGGCGCTGGCGGCAGAATCTGCTCGCGGAGTACGGCACGCCGGAGCAAAACACACTATTCTGGGATTCGATTTCGCCAAACGCGTTCGTGCGCGATTTATCCGGTCCGTTGCAATTGCATCACGGTACCGCTGACACCAGCGTGCCTTTCGCGTTTTCGGAAAAATTATTCGCGCAAGTGAAAGCGGTCGGCAAGCCGGTTGAATTTTTCAGTTACAAGGGCGATAATCATAATCTCTCGATCAACTTGACCACCGCGCTCCAAAGGTCGGTTGAATTTTTCAACCGCTACGTCAAGGGATAGTCCGTTGGATGTTGGACGTTGGAAATTGGAAGTTGGAATGTAATCCAACTTCCAATTTCTATTTTCAGATTATGATGGCGCGGTAATTTTTTGCCGGGGCAATCCAATCGCGCTATAATGTTCGGCGGAGGAACGTATGCCGTTTTATACCGTGAACCTCGATCCGATTCTCGAAGAGTTGGAAATTCCGACGATCAAATCCGCGCGCATCGAAGTGGATCGCTACATTCAAGAAATTCTCGGCACGATTGACGCGGACAGCGAAATCGTGTGGCCCCTCTTGCACGAAAAATTGCAAGACCCGGTGTGGAAAGCAGATTTCAAAAAACAATTGAAAGCGAAATGGGACGCGCGCGATTGGCGCAAGGGATTGTTAAGTTGAAGCATCCTTCGACTCCGCTACGCTCCGCTCAGGACGCTTCGCCCCTACGCCGCGATGCGCTCGCGCTCGTCACCTTCGCCGCGCTGACATTGGTGATGACGAATCCGCTCGTCCTGCATCTTGCGAACGTGGTCGAGGACAAGCAGGATGGTTTGCTCAACGTGTGGATTATCGCGTGGGTCGGACACGCGCTCGTCACCGATCCGTTCAACTTGTTCAATGCGAACATTTTTTATCCGTACCCCAACACACTCGCGTTTTCCGAAACGCTATTGCCGCAAGGATTGTTCGCGCTTCCGTTCAATCTCGCGTTCGACAACACCGTCCTGGGTTATAACCTGGTTTTGATCGCGTCGTTTTTTCTCGCCGCATACGCGATGTACTTGTTCGTGTTCGATCTCACGCGTTCGCGCGACGCGGGAATAATCGCGGGAATAATTTTCGCGTTCAATCCGTACAATCTGGGCAATCTCGCGCAAGTGCAGTTGTTGTCGTTCGGGTGGATGCCGGTGGCGATGTTGTTTCTGCGGAGGATGTTGAAAACAGATTCCAGAATCCAGAATCCAGAATTCAGAATTTGTTTTCTCTTCGCGCTCTTTTTTTCGCTCCAAGCCCTCTCGTCTTTTTATTACGCGTTTCTCGTTGGATTCGCCGTTGCACTTTACATCATCTTTTTTTTCATCACGCATCACGTTTTACGTTTCACGTTTTACGTTTCACGCTTTACTCGCCTTGCCATCGCGTCCGCGATCATCGTGATCATCGTTGTTCCGTTCTTCATTCCGTATCTGCATGTGCAACGCGAGATGGGATTCGAGCGCAAGGTGACGGAGAGCGAGCCGTTCAGCGCGTCGCTGAAATTGTATGCCGAAGTCTCGCCGCAAAATATCGCGTACGGAAAATTGCTTGCGCCGAATCCGCCGGTGATGCTCGGCGGTTATCCGCTCGACAATCTGTTTCCCGGCATCGTCGCGGTCGCGCTCGCACTGATCGGAATCGCCGCGACAAAAAATCGCGACAAGTGGTTTTACGTTTTACTCTTTACGTTTTCTTTCACTCTTTCACTCGGTCCTCGATTATTTATCGCGCCGAACGCGCCAACTGATCTTACGCTTCCGTACCGCTGGCTCTTCGATGCGTTTCCGCTAATGCGCGCGCTCCGCGCGCCGGTGCGCTTTGACGCGCTCGTGATGTTCGCGCTCGCGGTTCTTGCCGGCTTGGGTATGTGGCGCATCACGAATCACCAATTACGAATTACGAATTACCAATTACCAATTACACTTTTCCTTGTTACCCTCGAATACCTCGCGTTCCCCGCCGCCAACATTACGCCCGTCCCGGTCTGGGATCAGATTCCCGAGTACGTGCGGTGGCTTGGTCAACAATCGTCAACGACAATTCTCGAATTGCCAATGCTGGGCGCGCCGCTTGATTTAACGCCGCAGTATTTTTCGACGTATCACTGGCACACGACGCCCGATGGATACAGCGGATTCAATCCCGGCAAACGCGGCGAGATCGCATACGAGATGGAAGCGTTTCCGAATGAGCGGTCGCTCAGTTTACTGCAAGCATTGGGCGCGCAGTTCGTCATCGTTCACAGCGATCGGTTGCCAAATTGGAACGCGCAACGCGCGGAGATCAATCGTTCGATTGATCTGCAACTCGAACAGCAATTCGGCAGTGATTATATTTTCCGCGTTGCACGCTTGCCACAAACGCGATCCTTGACCTGGCAAATGTACTTGCCCAACCCAGCCGCGCCGAATCAAGCGTACACGCTCTATCTGCTCGCGCGCAATCGCGGCAAGCGCAGTTTTGCGATCAAGCCGACGGATCAACTGCGGATGTTTGCAAATTGGAGCAATGGCACGCGCGAGCAAGTGAACGCCGCGATGCCGCTCGTTACATCGAGCGTGTCCATCATCCCGGTTCGCGTGCGCGCGCCCGCGCAACCGGGTGACTATCAACTCGACTTGCAGGTGTTTGGCGAACGATCCGAGTTTTGGAATTTGACCGGCACTGTGTCAGTCGCCAACGGCGAACCCGCGCGCCAAATAATCATCCCCGCGCGCGTCGCGCCGAATGCCCTTTTGAAGACGCACTATGCCGCTGGCGATACCCTGGTGTTTGATTTGCTTTGGTTGCCGCTCAACAAAATTGACGCGTACTATTCCGCGTCCATCCGCATTGTTGATTCGCGCGGGAATAAAATCGCGCAACAAGATCGCGAACCGGCGGGGCGAACTTTTTTGTGGACGCCGGGCAATGCCGTCCCAGATCGCTTTACGCTTACACTTCCGCGCGAAATTTTGCCGGGCGAGTACTCGATCCAGGTCTTGATGTATCAAGCCGAGCAAGCGATTGACGCGTTACTGCTCGATGAAAATTTTCAACCGCACGAGACGATTGACCTGGGACAATTTATTGTGAAATAAAAAAGACCTTCGCGGTCGCTTGCGCGAAAACCTCGAAGGTCTTGCTTTCAAACATCGCACTGACAGCCGCACTCGAACTGAATCGTGACTGGCGCTGTAAAATGTTTGCGTCCATCGCGCCGCGCGTGAAGCACGAACAGCGTGAATGGATCAAAGATGACCACATCTTTGACCCCTTGCGCGAGATAAAAGTACGGCGAAAACTCAATGTCTTTGGCTTCCGAACCTTTGCTGATGATTTCGATCACCGCTTCGGGAACAAGCGTGATCGCGACATCTTCTTCTACAGGGTACTGACAAAAGATGGAAACATCCGGACGCTTGAGTGAACCGTCTGGAAATCGAATGAGCACATCGGCAAGATGGAAACACCCACATTGGCGATCCGGCGCGGATGGATCCGGTTTAATCGACGCGCGGATACGATCAATGGCGACCTGATGTTTCATCGCCGGAAAAGTTTCCCAAACCATCGCGCCGCCGATAATTTCCAATCGTACACCGATTTGGTCGGCGCGTTCAATCATCGCTTCCAATTCCTTTGGCGTCATTTCGACCTCCTGTTCACTGTTCCCTGAAAACTGAACACCGAATACTGCCCACTGCTCATTGCCCCACCTGGCTTTTCAAGTACGCTTCGCTAAACGCGTCGAGATCGCCATCCAAAACCAGGTCGGTGCGCGCAGTTTCGTAATTCGTGCGATGATCTTTCACCATTTGGTACGGATGCAAAACGTACGAACGAATCTGATTGCCCCACCCGGCTTCGACGTGGTGTCCCCGGAGCCGCGCCCTTTCGAGTTCCTTCTTTTCGATTTCGAGCTCGACCAAGCGCGAACGCAAAACCTTGAACGCGTTTTCCTTGTTCTGCAATTGCGAACGTTCGTTTTGGCAACTCACGATGATCCCGGTCGGAATGTGCGTGAGTCGCACCGCGGTCGAAACTTTTTGCACGTTTTGTCCGCCGTGTCCCGATGCGTGAAAAATATCAATCTTGACTTCTTCCGGTTTGATTTCGATATCCACTGCGTCTTCAATCTCCGGCGTAACTTCGACGAGCGCGAACGAGGTATGCCGCCGGTGATTCGCGTCGAACGGCGAGAGCCGAACGAGACGATGCACGCCGCGTTCGGATTTCAAACGCCCGTACGCGTATTGCCCGGCGATGTGAATGTCCACCGATTTGATCCCGGCTTCTTCGCCTTGGGTCTCGTCGTAAATATCGGTTGGATAGCCGTGCGATTCCGCGAAACGCAGGTACATTCGCATCAGCATCAAAGCCCAATCCTGGGATTCGGTGCCGCCCGCGCCCGCGTGAATCGAAAGGATCGCGCTGTTACGATCGTACTCGCCGCCAAAGAGCAAATCGAATTCGAGCGCGGACAGTTTATTTTCGATTTGCGGAACTTCGCGCGCGACCTCATCGCCCATCTCGACATGATTTTCTTCGATCGCGAGTTCGAGCAAGCCGAACGCATCGCGCGCTTGGGTTTCAAGTTCGCGCCAGGTTGACGTTTCCGCTTTGAGCGCGGTCAGTTCGCGCATTTGTTTTTGGGCGGCAACATTATCGTTCCAAAAATCGGATTGCGCGGATTTTTCTTCCAGCTCGCCTGCGCGTTTTTCTTTGCCCGCGATGTCAAAGCCGCTCCAAGAGCGATGAAATGCGCGTGTTCAATTCGGCGAGTTTTGATTTTAGGTCTTCCATTCATTCTCCTATTTTCACTCGAACAATCCATCCACAAACTCTTGCGCGTCGAATTCCGCGAAATCGTCCAGCGTTTCGCCGGTGCCGATGTACTGGATCGGCAACTGCAGTTCTTTCGCAATCGCAAACACGATGCCGCCCTTTGCCGTGCCGTCGAGTTTCGTCAAAATCAAGCCGGTGAGCGGCACAGTCTTTTTAAATTCGCGCGCCTGTTGCAAACCATTTTGTCCGGTGATCGCATCCAGCACGAGCAGAGTTTCGTGCGGTGCGGTCGGATCATTTTTTTGTAACACCCGCGCGATTTTTTCGAGTTCCTTCATCAAATTGAAGTTCGTTTGCAAACGTCCCGCGGTGTCCACGACGAGATAATCCGCGTGCCGCGCATTTGCGGCTTGCCACGCGTCGAATGCGACCGCGCCCGGATCCGCACCCGGCTGATGCGCGACGACATCCACGCCGACACGCTGACCCCAGATTTTCAACTGCTCTACCGCCGCCGCGCGAAAGGTATCGCCCGCGGCGAGAATCACTTTATTATTCTGCGCTTTCAAATAATTTGTGAGTTTGCCAATACTCGTCGTTTTACCCGAGCCGTTTACTCCAACGATCAACACAACGCGGGGAAGAGAATTCTGGATTCTGATTTCTGGATTCTGAATTCTCAAAATGGCGAGCAACTCTTCTTTCAACATCGCTTGCACGCGATCGGTCGCGCGCGCGCCTTCCTTCTCCGCGCGCCCGCGCAGTTTGTCCACGAGCGCGACCGTCGTCTCGACGCCGACATCCGCGCCGATCAGCGTTTCTTCGAGTCCGGTCCAAAACTCTTCGTTCACCTCGTTCTTGACGACGAGCGAAGTCAGTTTCGACAAAAACGATTGGCGCGTTTTGGTGAGACCCTCTTTGACCTGGTCTTTGCGTTTGAGAAAATTGAACATTCGTGAAATTCCTACCGCCACGTAACCTTGACTTGCTGAATGCGCCGACTGCGATCCGGGTATTGCACAAAACCTTTATCGCGCCCAAACTCGTAAAGTTGTTTCGTTACCGCGACATCATCGCGGCAGTACGAAATGAGTTCGTCGAGTTTGCCTTCGCGGAACCATTGAATCGCTTGCAAACCGTCCGCCGATTTATTTTTGCCGAGTGTCGCCTGCGCGAGTGCGTCGAGTCCGATCCGAAAACCGAGTTTGTTGTACAGGTCATCGAGCAGATCGAGCGTCGGCAATTCGCTCAAGCGATCCTGGGTATAAAATTTCAAGACCTGGTAATCGAAATTCAACACATTGAAACCGATCACGCGCTCCGCCGCTTTCAAATCCGCGATGAGCGCGGGCACCTCTTTTTCGGTGTACGCCTTGAATTCGTTTGTCGCGGTCGAAAATGTTACCGCGACCGAGACGCGCAAGAGTTTGAGATTTTCGCGTCCGCCGACTTCTTGAATTGATTTTTGCGTTTCGAGATCGAAAAATAAATCGTTCAAGTGATCCTCCCAAAAATTCGCACTAATTTTTTATCCGCGCATCACGCGCATCAGCACGAATAAATATCAGCGGCAATGCGCGCGATGCGCGGACCGCTTTGCTCAACCCGCTCGTGTGCGGCGATGTCTTCACGTCGACCTACGTGATTCAAGGCATCAGCACGACCAGCCCGTTGATCAATTCCGTCGTCACGCTTGAAGGCGTCGTCACGGCCGACTTCCAGTCGTCAACCCAACTCGATGGCTTCTTCGTGCAAGATCCGAGCGGCGACGGCAATCCCTTGTCATCCGATGGCCTGTTCGTGTATGCGCCCGGCGGCGCGAACGTGAACGTTGGCGAGGCGGTCCGTGTGCAAGGCACGGTGGCCGAAGTCAATGGCCTCACCGAGATCAACACGCTCACTTCATTGACGGTGTGCAGCAGCGGCTACGTCGTCACACCGACCGTGATCGATCTGCCGGTCGCCGTCACGGGCGATCAAGAACGCTACGAAGGCATGTTGGTCACGATCCCCGAAACATTGACCGCCAGCCAGAACTATTTTCAAGGCCGCTATGGACAAGTTACCCTGTCAGCCGATGGCCGCCTGTTTCATCCCAACAACGGCAACGGC
>JACRPR010000175.1 GCA_016223105.1 Chloroflexota bacterium
ACGCGGATATTTGATCGCGAAAAATCCATCCTTGCCAACGTGGATCACATAATCGGTGATCGGCGTGCGCGATGGCGCGAGTGTCGGCGTCCAAGTCGCCGCGCTCGTCGGTGTCGCGACGCGCACGACGATCAATGTTGGCGTGGTCGTTGCGCGCGCGACCGGCGTCGGCGCGCCGCCGCGAAAAAAGAACAGCCACGCGCCAAACACCGCGAACGCGATCAACAATCCCAGACATCCCGCGCCCGCGGTGATGATGATCAATCGTTTACGATTCACTTGCTGAGTTGCCATACACTTCCTCCCGCTCGCGCTTGTAATTGTGGCGCGGGCTCGCAGAGCGTAGCCCGCATTGGCGGCTTGGAAAAGCCGCACCACGAATTTCCCCACACTCTTTAAGACGTTCACGCGCTCAAACTTGTTTCATCTGGCAACACCTTCACCAAAATAATTTTTCCCGCCGATACAAAAGAACACGGATATTTTTTCTTTTTCCTTCATCCGTGTTCCCTAAAATCTGTGGGCAAGTTTTGGCGAAGGTGACTATCCGACTAGAAACGAACTTGCTTTACTTCGATCACTTCCGGGAACGCGCGCACTTCGGTCAACACACTTTCCGGCGCGGGCGAATCGAGTGTGATGAACGACAGCGCGGTGCCGCCGGCGACATCGCGCCCCAAGCGATATTCCGCGATGTT
This sequence comes from Chloroflexota bacterium, assembly GCA_016223105.1. Lineage (GTDB taxonomy): Bacteria > Chloroflexota > Anaerolineae > UBA4142 > UBA4142 > JACRPR01. The sequence continues at coordinate 699 of JACRPR010000175.1, forward strand.
CACGCCCGCACTTCCCAGGCGCGTGCCCAGTTTTCCGATCACGCCCGGCGCATCGCGGCTTTTCACGATCAGCGCGTAACCGAACGGCAACGCGTCCATCGGAATATCATCGAGTCGCACGATGCGCGGTTGCGTGCGCGCGAACAACGTCCCGGCGATCAAACGTTTTTCGTACGGCGATGACACGCGGCAGATGATCACGTTCGCGTAATCTTCGGTCGCCGGAAAAATCGCTTGTTGCACGAGAATGCCGCGCTCTTCCGCGAGGCGCGGCGCGTTCACGTAATTCACTTGCTCTTCGCTCAAAATCGGCGTCAACATTCCTTTGAGCAGAGCGACCGTGAGCGGCTTGACGCGTTGCTTGATTTCGTCGCCGTGATACGCGACCTGGATTTGCAATTCGTTCGGGCGTCCGCGCGCGAGCTGAATTTGCAACGCGCCGATTTTTTCCGCGAGCGAAAGGTACGGCGCGATTGCGCGATAATCCACGCCTTCCGCGAACGGCAAGTTGACAACGTTGCGATAACTCGTCCCGCGCAACGCGTCGAGCACCTGGTGCGCGATTTGCGTCGCGACATCGCTTTGCGCTTCCGCCGTGGATGCGCCGAGATGCGGCGTCGCGATCACGTTCGGCAATTGCATCAACCGCGCGGTCGGCGCGTCGTCGAACGGCGGCTCGCTCGCGAACACATCCAACGCCGCGCCCGCGAGTTTGCCGGACGCGAGCGCGGCATACAACGCGACCGCGTCAATCAATCCGCCGCGCGCGGTGTTGATGATACGCGCGCCCGGTTTCATCTGCGCGATTTGCCCTGCGCCGATCAGATTGCGCGTTTCGTTCGTGAGTTGAACGTGCAAGGTGATAATGTCCGCGCGCGCGAGCAATTCGTCGATCTGCTCGACGAGTTCGACGCGCAACGCGTGCGCGGTTTCCGCCGGCACGTACGGATCGAACGCGATGATTGACATTCCGAACGCGCGCGCGCGCGCCGCGACCATCGCGCCGACGCGACCCAGCCCGACGATGCCCAAAATTTTTTCATTGACCTGCGCGCCGATGAATGATTTGCGATCCCACTTGCCGGCGCGCATACTCGCATTTGCTTGTGGAATGTTGCGGCATAACGCGAGCATCAACGCGAGCGCGTGTTCCGCGGCGGCAATCGTGTTCGCCTCCGGCACATTCATCGCCATCGCGCCGGCGCGCGTCGCGGCGGCAATGTCAATGTTGTCGAGCCCCACACCCGCGCGCGCGGCGACCTTTAAGCGTTTCGCCGCCGCGAATACATCGGCGTCAAGTTGCGTGCCACTGCGAATAATCACCGCGTCGTACTCGCCGATGCGCGCGATCAGCGCGTCGCGCGTCAACCCGGTTTGCACGTCCACCTGTGCGTCCGGCGCGGCGCGTAAAATCGCGATCCCTTCCACGCCAATATCTTCCGCGACCAAAATTCGAAACATTTCCATCATTCCTTTCGCGTGCGCGCTCAGAACGCGTTGCTTGAACGCGCGGTCTTTGATGATCGCGCGACCTTGTGCAATCTCGCGCAAACCGATCGCGAACACGCGCGACGCGGGCGCGTTTTCACGCGCGAGCGCGAGCGGCAAAAGCGCGGACAAGCGTTCGATAAAAACATCCGCGCCTTCGATCACGGCATCGCGCCGCGCGACGCCGCCAAAACCGATGAACAAGCGCACCGCGGATTTCGCCGCGAGATCCGTTACGCCATCGCCGACGAGCATCGTGCGCGCGCCCGCGCTCAACGCGCGCGCGATCGCGATTTTGCCGGACGATTCCGCGAGCGGCGTCGGCGCGAACGCGAGATATTGTTCGTCCGGGTTTCCGCCGTATCGCCAGTACTGCCACCACGCGCCGCGCAGTTGATCGAACTCGACCGGCACCGCGCGCACGTTCGCCTCCGGGATGTTGAGCTCGCGCGCGACATCGATCACCGCGCGCAATAATCCGCCGCTCACGATAAAGACCTCGACATTCGCGCTTTGCAATGTCGCGACGACCTCGCGCGCATCCGCGACCAGGTTGCGCCGGTACACGCGTCCGATCTCGGCGAGTTCCGCGCGCGTCGGTTGCAAGAGCGCGAGCCGTTCCGCGTACACTTGCTCCAGCGGAATTTCGCCGTTCATCGCGCGTTCGGTCAATGCCGCGATGCGCGTTGCCATGCCTTTCAAACGCGCGAGTTCGTCAATCCCTTCAATCGTCACGAGCGTCGAGTCGCAATCGAAAATGACGCGTTGAAAGCCGAGATGTCTGCCGATCATTGCGGCTATCGTAAAGCAATTTTACAAATTTGTCCAACAAACGCCGAACCGAATTTTTCCCACAGATATAAAAGAACACGGATATTTTTTATTTATCCGTGTTCCTTTGAATCCGTGGAGAAATTTTATTCGTTACCCATTCGTTGACGCGAATCGTCCGTCTCCTCTTCGCCCGGCGCGAGGGCTTCGAACCGGTGTTCGAGATGGAACAAGCGCGATTTGAACGCGGCTTGCGCGTCCCACAATGCGTGCCAGAATCGGCGCACGAACGACATCGGTTTGCGTTTGACCGGTTGCGACCAATGCCAGATCATTCCGGCGTACGTCAGTCCGCCGCCGAACACCGTCATCAAAACGCGCGAACCAGGTTTGATGCGCCCTTGTTCAATCGCATCGCACAAGGAAACCGGGATCGCGGCGGACGAAAGATTCGCATGTTGCGCGACGTTGATAAATGTTTTTTCCAGCGGCACGCGCATTTTTTCCGCCGCCGCGCGAATCAACGTGTGGTTCGTTTGATGTGGGATGAACAGATCGATATCGTCCATCGTCAGCCGCGCCGATTTCAACAACTCGCGCGCCGTGTGCGTCATCGAGCGCAAACCGAAACGATAGATCGCCTTGCCATCCGTGCGTCCGTACTGCAAACCCTGGTCGAGCGTTGCGTGCGTCGTCGGATTGCGACTGCCGCCCGCCGGCAAAATCAAGAGATCGCCGCCAGAGCCATCGGCTTTGAGCAGAAACGAAAGCATACCGCCCGGTTGGTCGTTCGCGGAGACGACGACCGCGCCCGCGCCATCGCCAAAGTACGCGCAGAGCGGCGTCGTGAAATCGAGCATATGCGCGACCGTTTCGACGCCGACGACGAGAATGTGGCGATACGCGCCGGTGCGAATGAACCGATCGGCGACGGTGAGCGCGTACACAAACCCGGAACAGCCCGCGGCGAGATCGAACGCGCCGGCATTTGTCGCGCCAATCGCGTCCTGCACGAGACACGCGGTCGCGGGAAATAAATAATCCGGCGAGTTGGTCGCGCAGATAACCAAATCGAGTTGCGCCGGATCGAGATCGGCGACCTGAAGCGCGGCGCGCGCGGCGCGCGTCGCCATATCCGCGCTCGCCTGTTTCGGCTCCGCGAAATGACGCGACTCGATGCCGGTGCGCGCCTTGACCCATTCGGCATCAATCGGCGCGGTCTGCGCGAGTTCGGTATTGGAAATTATTTTAGCGGGGAGATATTTGCCCCAACCGGTGATATGGGCGTTATACATTAGTCGTCAGTCAACAGTGAGCAGTGGACAGTCAACAGTAAACAGTTGACTGTTCACTGCTCACTGTTCACTGCTTCATCCAAGCCAGCGTTTGCGCCGTTTGTAGTGTTTCACTTGGCGATAACTTTTGCGCGCGCCGAGTTGCGTGAGTCCGAGATAAAATTCCTTAATGTCTTCGTTCTCGCGCAATTTGTCCGCGGGCGCATCCAACACGACGCGCCCGTTTTCCATTACGTACCCGTGATGCGCGATGTTGAGCGCGACGACCGCGTTTTGTTCGACGAGCAGGATCGCCATTTTTTCTTCGCGATTGATCCGCGCAATGTTATCAAAAATTTCTTGCACGATTAACGGCGCGAGTCCGAGCGACGGTTCGTCGAGCATCATCAATTGCGGATGACCCATCAACGCACGCCCGATCACCACCATTTGTTGCTCGCCGCCGGAGAGATAGCCGCTCACGCGCGTTCGCAGAGCGCGCAGGCGCGGAAAATAGTGGTACGCCATTTCGAGATCGCGCTTGATGTTCGATCCATTCTCGCGCCCAATCCCGCCGACGATCAAATTTTCTTCGACGGTGAGATGCGAAAACAAGCGGCGACCTTCGATGACCTGGATGATCCCTTTTTGCACAATGTCTTCCGGTTGATGATGATCAATGCGCGCGCCCGCCCACTCGATTGAGCCGCGCGTAACCTCGCCGAGTTCGGTGTGCAGTAAACCAGAGATCGCTTTGAGCGTTGTCGTTTTGCCCGCGCCGTTCGCGCCGAGCAACGCGACAATTTGCCCGGCGTCCACTTGAAGCGACACGCCGCGCAAAACCAGGATCACATCAGAGTACACAACTTCGATGTTGTTTAACTTGAGCATAAGTTCATATTGACGCGGAGAGGGGGTGACGCGGAGATCAATCTCCGCGTCACCGTGTCGCCGTGTCACCGTGTCGTTTTACTTTGGTCGCAAATCCGGCGTCGTCAGCCAATCGCTCTGGTAGACAAACTTGCCTTTTTGCACTTGAACGATGCGGGCTTTGTTGGTCGCGCGAATATCCTTGCCGTACCCCAAAACCATCACGCCGTCCATCGCTTTGATCTCGCCCATTGTCGCGATGGTTTCATTCACTGCTGTACCATTCAAGCCGTCGAACCCGACGCGGTCAATCGTCTTTTCGAGAATTTGGCGCATCGAGTCCACGAGCGAGAACGAGAGTAGATAACCGACACTGCGTTCCGCCGGCTTGCGTTGATTCGCGGCGAACTGTTCCAGGATCAGTTTCACGCCGGGATTGTCCGCGTCGTCGAACCACAGATTCGGGAAAACGCCGTAGAAACCTTCGGACGCCGCGCCCGACAACGCGAGCATCGAAGAATCAATCGCCCAGTTGTTACCGGCGACGAGAAATTCTTCGCGCACGCCGAGCGAGACGACATCCTTCAACACTTGCGCGGGACCGGTCGCGAGCGAGTTGGTGTAGATCACATTCGCGCCGGCTTTTTTCGCGGCGAGAATTTGTGTCGTTACATCCGGCGCGCCGGCGGTGAACAATTCTTCGGCGACGATCTTGACGCCTTTACTTTCGGCAAACGCGCGCGTCTCGGGGCTCAACGCCGCGCGACCGTACGCGGTGTCCCAGGTTACGAACGCGATCTTGGGCGAATCGTTCGCCTGACCTTTCGCGGGTTTGACCTTTGCCCAGTTCGTGGCGAGCCAATCCGCGAACAAGCCAAATTGATCCGAGTAGATCGGCACGACCGCGTACACCCAGCCGGGCGGATACGATCCCTTCGCGCTCACGCCGGCGGTGAGGACCGGAATTTTATCTTCGGCGGCGCGATCGCGCAATGCTTCCGTTTCGCCGGAGCCGTACAACTGCATCACGAGCGGTTTCTTTTCGCGGAAACGATTGTACGTCGAGATCGCGTTTTCGAGTTTGCCGCCGGTGTCCGCCCATTCGATCACGACTTCTGCGCCGCGAATGCCGCCCTTGCTGTTCAAGTATTTCACGCCATCGGTAAAGCCGCTAACGAGCGGCGTCGTAATCGCGGCGAGCGGTCCGGTTACATCGCCAAAGTGATAGAGCGTAATTTTTTCGCCGGCGTTCGCTTTGGTGCGAACGGCTGGTTTTGGTACGTCCGTTGGTTTCGCCGCGGCGGTGGGTTGCGGCGCGGTGGTTGGTTTCGGTGCGTCGGTCGGCTTCGGTGCCGCCGTTGGGGGCGCGGCAGTCGGTGCGGCAGTTGGCGTCGCGCATGCCGCGAGCGCGATCAGCGCGAACGCGAGCAACGCGAGCAAAACAAATTTTTTCTTCATCTCTCCTCCTCCGGGATTTGATTTCAGATTTCAGATTTGGGATTTCAGATTTGGGATTGGCGCGCGAGCATCACCTCCTTTTTGGATTTCAGATTTCAAATTTCAGATTTCAGATTTTGCAATCGTCCGGTCATTCAATCTGAAATCTGAAATCTTAAATTTGAAATCGTTAACGCGCGATTGGTTTATGCCGGAGCAACTGCAACAAACTCGGCAAACGAGTGCGATTTGGGCACCGGCAATTTATCTTCAATCAAACCGCGCACATGCATTTCAATCGCTTGATACATGTTGCGCGTTGTCTGCTCACGCGTTTTGCCGGTCGCGACGCAACCCGGCAAATCCGGCGAATACGCTGAAAAATTTCCGTTCGCTTTTTCGACGACGATGAGAAAGTGATACATTATTTTTTCTCTCCTTGTGATCGTTTCAGTTGGGCTTGCTTCAGAACGCTGTTCCAAGTGCCGGGCGCAAGATCATCACCCGGATGTCCGGCAACGGTTACGCGTCCTGGTTTCGTTGGGTGTTTGTATTGCCGATGACTACCTTCGGTGACGATCAAATACCATCCGTCTTTTTCGATCAGTTTGATGACATCACGGATTTTCATTTGTTCCTCGCAACGATATTTTCTTTGGATTTCAGATTGCAGATTGCAGATTTGGGTCAATCTGAAATCTGCAATTTGCAATCTGAAATGGTTAATGCGCGAACGGACGGATCCGCCACGCGGCTTTGATCATTTCCCAGCGATGCGCGAGTCCGCGCGGTTCGAAAACCAGGAACAACATCAGCGCGACACCGAACACCATCGGACAGAGCGCGGCGAGCAAACCAGCTTCGAGTTGCGGAAACGCTTTGCCGAGCAGTGGACTCGCTTGCACGGTAAATTCTTCGAGCAAGCGCACGAACGTCGCGCCAAGAATCGGACCGAGCGCAGAGCCCATCCCGCCGACGATCACCATTCCGAGATACCAAATCGAACTGATCAGCGAAAATTGTTCCGGGTTGATCGAGCGCGCGTAATGCGCCCACAACGCGCCGGCAAGTCCGGCGTAAAACGCGGAGAGGAAAAACGCGCGCAGTTTGTACGAAAACGCGTTGATGCCCAACACTTCGGCGGCGAGATCGTTATCGCGAATCGCGATCAGTGCGCGCCCCAAGCGCGTGCGCGCGATATTTTTCGCGACGATTGTGCAAATGACGACGGTGCCGATGATCGGATAAAACATCGTTTGTTGCGAATTGAAAATGAGATCGCCGATCTGCGGCGGCGGCACGCGCAAGCCCGGCATTCCGCCGAACAGATCGACGCGCACGTTGCGGAAAAACCAGGGAATGATGAATTGCGCCGCGAGCGTCGCCATCGCAAGATAAAAGCCCTTGATGCGAAGCGACGGCAAACCAAAAATCAAACCGACGAGTCCGCCGCTCAACCCGGCAAGCGGAAGCGCGAACCAAAATGGAATCCCGGCTTTGACCGCGACCGCGGACGTGTACGCGCCGACCGCCATAAACGCGGCTTGCCCCAACGAAATTTGTCCGGTGTAACCGACGAGCAAATTCAAACCTTGCACCGCGACGATGCTGATGCCGATCAGATTGATCGTGCCGAGAATATCCGCGCTCGCGAAAAATGGAAGCGTGAACAGCGCGATCAAAAACACAATCGTCATCGCCCACTGTCCGCGATTGCGAATGATCGCCATATCGTGCGCGTAACTGGTGTCGAAATCTCCGGCGAGTCGTAGTGCCACAATTACCTCGTATTGCGTATTGCGTATTGCGTCGAACGAATTACGCAATACGCAATACGTGTTAGATTCTCTCAATCCGCTTCAACCCGAACAATCCGTCCGGGCGAAAGAGCAAAACGAGGAGCAAGAAAACGTACGGCGCAATGTCCGCGAGATGGAGCGAACGCAATGCCGGGTCATTCGGCAAACCGCCGACGAGCCCTTCGATCACGCCGACGGTCAAGCCGCCGATGATCGCGCCGGGAATGGATTCGAGTCCGCCGAACAAAACTGCCGGGAATGCTTTGAGCGCGATGATCGAGAGGTTCACTTCCAAGCCGGAAATGTTCGCGAGCATCACGCCGCCGACGGTTGCGATCGCGCTTGCAATCGCCCACGCGAGACCAAAGATACGCGGCACGCGCAAGCCGACGCTCTGCGCGAGATGATGATCTTCCGCCGCCGCGCACATCGCGAGACCGGCGCGCGTGAAGCGGAAAAAAAACATCAGCGCGATAAAACCGACGATGCCGAACGCGAACGCCATCACGAGATTCAATTTCAAACGCACGTCGCCGATGATGACCGGCTGGAGCGGAAACATGATCGGGAGCGAACGCTGGCTCGCGCCGAACAAAAGAATCACGCCGCCTTGCATAAATTGCGAGAGCGCGAGCGTCATCATAATCGTCGCGAGAATCGGCTGACCGATGAGCGGGCGAAGCGCGACGCGCTCAATCGCGAGACCCAGGAACACGGCGACGACGACCGCCGCGGCGAACGACAGCCACACATCCCAACCCAGGTTTTCGGTGAACCACCAGGTGACGTACCCGCCGATCATCAGGATGTGTCCTTGCGCGAAATTGAAAATGCGCGATGATTTGTAAATCAGCACGATGCCGAGCGCGATCAATGCGTACACGCCGCCGGTCAAAAGTCCGGTCGCTAAAAATTGTGGAAAGAGTTCCCAGTTCATTGTGTTTGCCTTTACTGCAAATTGTCAGCCGCCCGGTCGCGCATCAGACTTGAAATATCTTGTTTGAACGCGCCGCGCGCGCAAATCGCGTTCCGGTTTTCGTTCTGTTTTGAGCGACGACCGGTTTCACTACGTCCCACACTGTTTCTGGATGTTTGGCGGCAACTTGAAGCAGTACGCGCGCCGCGCCCTTTGGCGCGCGGCGACCTTGTTCCCAATTCTGCAATGTCGCAACACTGATTCCAAGCAACGCGGCAAATTGTCCTTGGGAGAGCCGATAGGTCGCACGAATCCGTCTCACATCGGTTTTATCTACGATAAACTTGCGCGCGGGCGCAATCTCGCCGCGCAAAATGGCGCCCCCTTCGCGCACACTGGCGACAAGTTCCTTGAATAATTCTGCTTTCACGGATATTCCTCCTCGACGATCTTCTTCAAGGTCTTGAGTTGTTCACGCGTCAAATCGTCGCGTTCACTCTTGCGATAGATGAGGAGCATCAGCACCTGGTCTTGCGTTACTGCCCAGTAGTAAATAACGCGTGAGCCGCCGCGCTTGCCTTTTCCTCTGATCGCCCAACGAAGTTTACGTAGACCGCCGCTTGCAACAATGACCGATCCAGCATTGGGGCGATTGACCAATGCCGTTTGCAACTCTCGATACTCTTCGTCGGATAACAACGCTTGAACCTGGCGCGTAAAGACCAAAGTTTCGATGATGACCATTTGAGACCCTGATTGGCGCGTTGGAAGCGATTATCCGTCATTGGCGTATAACTGTCAAATGGCGGACGACGAGAACATTTTTATTCAAGCCGCAAGGATGACAACGGACGATAACGGATTGAATGGACGACGCGCGTCGTTTTTAATGCAGTCCGCGCTTTGACGTTGGTATCGTTATGTGATACTATTTTGGCAATGTCAGATTAGCCACAGAATCACACAGAAACACACAGAATAAGAAAAAATTTCTGTGAAATTCTGTGTGTTTCTGTGGCAGAAAAAGGAAATCTGACATTGCCAAACTATCCAAACGTGATCGAATCTTTCGCTGACGCCGAAACAGAAAAAGTTTTCAAAGGTATCGTGTCGCGCAAGTTGCCTTTCACGATTCAGAAAACCGCGCGGCGCAAACTGATCTACTTGGACGACGCCGACGATTTACGCGATTTGTCTGCACCGCCCGGCAATCGGCTTGAAGCGCTCCATAAAGATCGCGAAGGTCAGCACAGCATTCGCATTAACGATCAATACCGGATTTGTTTCACCTGGTTCAATGGCAAAGCGCGTGATGTCGAGATTACCGATTATCACTAACGAGAGGATAACGCATGGATCGATTACCCCCTGTTCACCCTGGCGAAGTACTGCTCGAAGATTTCATCAAGCCGCTTGGCTTGAGCCAATACCGGGTCGCGAAAGATATTGGTGTGCCCACACTGCGAATTACTCAAATTGTGCGCGGACAACGTTCCATCACCGCCGACACTGCGTTGCGCTTGGCGCGCTATTTTGGCACGAGCGCGAATGTTTGGCTACGGATGCAAGCGCGTTATGATCTCGAAGTTGCTGAAGCGAAAATTGCAAAGCGGATTAACCGTGAAGTTAAGGTACTGCAAGCCGCGCAACCGGTGGCATAACCTAGCGAATGGCGAGATGCGAGTGGGGGAGCGTTCAATCCGAACGCTCCTTTTCATTTCACGCGCGAACCGTCATCGCTTGATGGCTAACGCTACCGCCCGCCGATTCCGCCGCAGGATTACAACGGACGATGTGTGCCTGGTTTTTTGTTTGCTTTATTCGCGCTTGGCGTTGTCTGGTTTTGCGCGATGGTGACGGAAGCGATGGGCGGATGTCATACAGCGTTTCTTGTCACCAATTCGCGTTTTGCACCAACGAACGCGGCTTCTTCCAACTCGACGCGTTCTTGAATTACATCCGTCAACCAATCCGCGATGCTCCTGCGCCGATGCACGCGCGCGAGAAATTCTGCGCGCGCGGCAAGTTCGGCTGGAATCATTACGGACGCCGATTTTTTGCGGCGCACGCGAATCGGTTTTTCCCACGCCGCGTCGTCATCGGCTTGCGCCGCGACGATTTGGTCAATTTCAGGTTCGGATATTTTTCTCGATGGGGCTGATGATTTTTTCATCAAAATCAATGCTACGGCAGATTCTGCAAATCGGTCAGGTCTTTCAATCTGCCGCTCGCTTGCTTGTTGACTTTGAGATGTTTGAGATTAATCAGATTGACCGGAACACCATCCAGGATTTCAACCACGCGTTCAGCGTAACACTCAGCAAACGCGACTCCAGAAATTGATGTTGTGATGTCTATCTTGAGCGGCGGCGTACCCATACGGATGACCTGCTTCTCTTGCAGAAACATCTCAACCGATAATTCGGGAACGTCGAATCCAAATCCTTTTAGAGTTGCAACAACCTTCTCCGCGTTGTGCGGCGCGATGGCAATCCAAATATCCATATCGCCGGTCGCGCGTGGATAGCCATAGTAGCCGACCGCGTAACCGCCAATCATCAAGTACTCAACTTGATGCGAGTGGAGTAACTGTAAAAAATCTTTGAAGTCGGGTGGAAGACGGATTGTAGCCATAAATAATTTGCCGCATGATCTCGATGGCTTCCAAGCGTTCATACGGTGTCTTGGAAAGCCAATATGCTTTCTCATCGGCTTTGTCGTCTAACGACGCGACCGAGAAAGCCGTTTTATCCATTCGCAAAGAATCGAGAAGGTTCATACGCTTTCCTCAAGACGCGCGCGATCTCTGCGCTTCCATATATGCCCTGAGCAACGAGTTGATGCGAGTCTGATACCCACTGCCTTGCTTCTTGAACCAGGTCAACACATCATTGTCCAGCCGCAATGTGATTTGCGCTTTCTTGGAAACCGGTTTCAAACCGCGCCGCACAATCGCTTTGGCAAACATTTGGGGCGTGATTTCCGGTGCATCGGAGAGGTCAATGTCGGCGTCTTGTAGCGCGTCGAGTCGTGCCCAGTTGGTCTGTGATTTGTTCGAGGTACGTGGTTTCTTCATACTTGGTTGCCTTCCTAGCCGAAATGATTCGGATCTTTTCGCCGCGTTCCGTGTGGGTTACGGCAACTGGGCGGCCATTGAGAAATCCGATGGTGATATAACGCGTTTCACCATAACTGACGCGGGTGTCTTCGACGGTCACGGTGTAGCCGTCAAAGAGCGGGGGCACATCCACAAAATCAATTCCGTGATTGACGATATTCAGTTGCCGTTTGGCTTCGTCCCATTCGAATTTCATTGTAGTTATAATTTGTAGTTACGTCAAGAAATGAAATCCAATGGGCATTGAAAGCCCATTTCAATCGCCAGCCGCGTCCGAAACAAACTCCCTTGCGTTCCTTCGCGCGTTTCCTCGATTCGCTCGGCTATCGCCTCACGCTAACCTTTGAAGCGTTGCGCGGGCAGATGTTTGCTTGATTTGCACTGGGTCGTTGCCTGGTTTTGCGCGATGGTGACGGAAGCGATGGGCGGATGTCATACGGCGTTTCTTGTCACCAATTCGCGTTTCGCGCCAACGAAAGCGGCTTCTTCCAACTCAACGCGTTCTTGGATCACATCGGTCAACCAATCCGCGATGCTTTTGCGCCGGTGCACGCGCGCGAGAAATTCCGCGCGCGCGGCAAGTTCAGCCGGAATAATTACGGACGCCGATTTTTTGCGGCGCACGCGAATCGGTTTTTCCAACGCCGCGTCGTGATCGGTTTGGGCGACTACAATATGATCAATTTGCAAGCCGCCCCGCCCTGTTGTCGTGGGGCCTGTGTTTGCCGGCGTTCTATCTGTTCTGCCTGACGACATGAGTGCGAAGCCAAGCGGTGAAATCGTCGCGCTCCAATTCTCCAGAAGCAACTTGCAGTATGATTTGCTCTTGCTCGTCCACTGAGGCGTCAATTTCATAGTCGTTCAGGACGAGGAAAATTTCCATCGCGGCATGACCTGTGCGCTTGTTGCCATCTATAAAAGGGTGATTCTTGATGAGGGAAAAGCCCAATATGGATGCTTTTTCGACAAGCGTAGGATAAAGTTCCTGACTGCCGAACGTCATGCGCGGTTGTGCTAATGCTGATTCTAACGCGCCCGAGTCGCGAATACCGTGCGCGCCGCCAGACTATGCGATGACTCGATGATACAGTTCAAGGACTTCACCGAGAGTGAGGTAGCGCATTACGCCAACCGCTCATAGAGTTCGGCATTTTTCTTGAGCACATAACCTACCGCGCGCTGGAATGCGTCGGTGGGGCGGGTTAGCAATTCTTCGATACTGACGCGCACCAACTCTTCGGGTGACACCTTGAGTTGGAAAGCGGTTTCTTTCAATTCGCGTAAACGTTCATCGGGCAATGTAATTGTGATCGTCGTCATATCAACCTCCACGCGCAAGTATAACACAGAAAATAACGGAATGTCGCCAACGCTACCGCTCGCTGATTCTGCCGTACGCACACTGCAAAATGAAACCAGGTTGCGAATAGAAAATCGCGATGCCCAAAAATGCGCGATCCTGAGCGAAGCCGAATGATGGCGGAATCGGTAGGGCAAGGATTAGCGAAGCGCCTGAAGCATTTCCTTGTTGCCGCGCAAAATTTCATTCACGATTGTTTGCGCGTCAACCTTTTTCTGTTTTGCATATCTCTGGACAAATTCAGCAATATCATCGTCCAGATAAACTGGAAGGTTGAGGCGAACATTCGGACGATAGAACTTGCCGCGCACACCTTTGGAAAAAGCATATTCCTTTTTCATAATCATCCTGCGAAACATTACCGCCCGTCGATTCCGCCGCAAGATGCATGCGAAATGAAAACACGTTGTGAATGAAAAACCATAGTGCCAAAAATGGGCGATGATTTGTAAATCAACACGATGCCGAGCGCGATCAGCGCGTACACGCCGCCGGTCAAAAGTCCGGTCGCTAATAATTGTGGAAAGAGTTCCCAGTTCATTATTACTCCATTGTTGGGTAATGTATCGGTGGCAAGTCTAGGATTTTGTATTATGGATTGCGCGGTCGCAGGGCGAAAGTTGGTCGCCATGCCCAATACGGAATTGTCTCTCGTGGCGAATTATATCAAATCTTCAATCAATTGATCCCATTCTTCATTATTCCTCAGATCACGATAGTGTAGTACGCGTAGACGCAAGGGGATATCACAATCCTCTAGGAGTATCGGTACTAGTTTTCTCTCTGACGCATCAGGGTTGAGGGTCTGTGCCATAGCTGTCTCAATTCTTGTCCACTCACTGGTCATAAAATTCTTTGTCATAACAGCGATGGTATACTTCGAATTCTCTATCGAACTTGCCATTTGCTCGATGCTTAAACTACCACCTTTAAATTTCCTATCCGTAAATGCTTTAATTCCATGGCTATCCAAGTAGGGTATAAGAATCTTTTCAACCCATTCCGTATCTTTGTTACTATAACTTATGAACACATGAACATTGGAGTGTAACGTGGACGCAGATTGTAGACGGTTCATTGAGATTTGAGACGATTTGAGCGGATATTTTGATTCTGCATTTGATGTTTGTAAGACTGATAGTAACACGGAGAAGAAAATTGTGATACCGATACAAACCCAAATTAGATATGGGTAATCCTTTAGTATCTGTGGAGTAGATTGAGATGCAAAATTAGTCAACAGATTGGTGAGTACACCCAATAACAATAATGCCAGAACGATGATAAATGTTCGAAAACGGATGTTGAAAAACATAGGTCCCCTCCCTTGAGCAACGGATTCCTGGTTCAATATCTTCGCCAACACCATAAATGGATCCGCGAATCACACGAATCACGCGAATAAAAAGCAGAAATTGGCGAAGATTCGCGTAATTCGCTGGTGAAAAAATAAATTGACGAAGGTATTACTTGGTTACAAGTCATTTTTATCTCTGAGCCAAATTGCTCTCTGCCGAAGTTCTTGGCACTGTTCCTCTGCGATTGAAGAAACAGAGCTCAACTTCGATAATACTTGTTCAATAATCACACGACTCCCTTCCCTGTCACCAGAATTAGCGCGCTGTTGCGCTTTCGTTAGGAGTATCTCACACTGCTCACAAATTATGTAGGGACTGCCTGTCGTTTCGTATTCTTTCATGATCTTTTCAGCACTGTCCCAGTCTCCCCGCATACGATAGATTTTTGACAACATCACATCTGCAACGGGATGCTGATGGATCGGAGATTGTGACTTGTATTGCCTACAATGTTTTTCGGACTCTTGGAGTTTCGCTCGAATTTCATCCTCTTCTTTTGAAGTCTCTTTGTATTTCTTTTGTGATAGATAGATGGTTTTTTGTTCATCATGCCTTCGCGCATGTGCGTAGTAGAGGTAAGCTAGTGTTATAGATGCAGATATCGAGCCATTATTCGAAGCCTTTTGAGCATATTTCTCCGAATCACTGAGATCACCGTGCTCACGCAATATCTCTGCCATTCGGAAGTTTAGGCGCGGATCATCTGGCGCGTCCTCTAATGCTTCTTTGAGCAAAGGAAAAGCGAGTTGATCTTCAAGCATATCGAGTGCCTCAATATATATATCGAACCAAAACTGCTCAAATAGACTAGTCGCGCTCCTACTGGCTTTATGGGCATCTTCGAGGAGTGTTACAGCCTTTTGAGCAAGTGCGTGCTTTCTGGTAATGTCAGATCCGGTCACGGCGCGCGCTTCGCGCAGGTATATACGCGCCAAGTTGATGTATGTTTCCGGAAAGTCGCACCGGGACTCGACCGAGCGACTAAAGATAGTTTCGGCCAGAGCTTCATCCCCTTTTTGCGAAGCGATTTTACCTCGTTCATTTGCGATTCGGTCGATGAAGAATCGGGTCTTGGCTTTATCTTCAATTTTACTCAACATCTTTTCGGCTTCTTCGAGATTACGCGCACCACCTAAATTGCGGTGGCAACGTGCCTTATAAAGCATAATTTCAGGATCATTAGGCCTAATTTGTAGCCATCTATCTGCATACCCAAGTGCTTGTGTATAATCTCTTACTTCTTGGTAAAAGTATAGAACTAATTCTCGTATTGTGTCTTTGATGTCAATTGGCAATTTATCTGCCAAATCTTCTCTACCTGAAATTCGAAGGAACTTGCTGGCTGTTATGGCGTAGGTGAAGATCTCGCCCGTTAATCTTGCAAGTGCAAAGTTGTCAGATATATCATTGGTGTGTAGGGTAGAGGTCAACTGATCATGGAGGCGTAATGTCTGTTCATAGCTAAAGTAAGCGATATCACTGACTAACATTTCGCGTCGGTCGCTGAATTTTGGTTGACTAAGTTGTTCGCGATAATAGCTCGAAAGAAAGCTATGCAACGTGACAAAGCCCGACTCATCAACTTTAATGAGTAGATAGCTATTAAGTGCGATGATTGCGTCATTGACCTCTTCAGTTTTATATTGCTTAAGGAAATTCAATTTGCACATGTCATCGATTGACAATGGTTCGTTGACTAAACCTAGAATCTGGAGTATCAGCATCTGCAGATCAGTAAGTTTTTCATACCCCAGAGATCCAAGAATCTTTGCCGCCAGTCGCAATCTAAGAAATTTAGGTTCGCTTGATTGCAACCATGCTTTTGGTGTGATTCCTGCCTTGAGGGAGCCAACTATCATTTGTGCTGCAAATGGATGCCCATCAGCAAGCTTGATTAGGTTTGCAAGTTGATTGGATTGCATAAAATCATCGTGTCTCGGGTAGTCTGCTAACCATTCATCAATACATTGCTCGATATATTGATCTTCAAGTTCGTCCAAACGCAGAATATCACATTGTGTCGCTATCTCTATTGGGTATTGTACTGATCGCGTAGTGGCAAAAACGATATGGGTCTTTACATCACGGGATAAAAGCTCTTTAAGGAAATCGACTAGCGATGGAGAAATCTCGTTCGATGCTCCTAGCGCGTACTCGAGATTGTCAATAAATAGGAAGAAATGTCTTTCACGTTTAGTGATCGCGTCAGCGGCAAGCATTATCAGATCTGTCTCACCTTGTATATTCCTATCCATTGGTTGTGTTACATAGGATTCCTTGAGAATTTGACGAGCAACATAATCAATCGAGTTGCCTTTTCCCTGGGTAAGACTTATGGTCAGAGGTCGTTTGTCAAGCTGTTGGGAGACTTTGTTTATAACAAATGCAGTTTTGCCAATACCGGGCATGCCTGACACAAAAATGACGCGATGATACCTAGTAGCAAAGCTGAATCGATCTGCTTGCTCTCCGCGATCAACGAAAATCTGTTTTTTCTTACCTGTGAAGTTATGTCTTTCTATGTATTGTGCAATGTTTATTAATTCTCCTTCCCTATCAATCGCGTCGTAGAGATTCACCAAGTATTCGGATTCCAATGCAATCCTCAAATCTCTGGGTATCGCAACACCATCAATATTGACGACGATAATATTGAAATTGATGCTTTCCAACTTGCGGAAAGTTGCCAGTTGATATTCCCTCTGTATCCATGGACTGTCCATGGACATTGAGCTCAAGAGCAGAATGAACCACTTCGAGTCCGAAATGGCATCATCCATGACATCAAGTATCGACGCGCCTGCGCGAAGATCAAAGTACCGAAAGAAAATCTGGCCTTCGAGCAGAGTTTGAAGAATTCTTTCCAGGTCGGAAGCAACCTGTCGATCATTATCTGCGTATGAGAGATAAATTATCTTATTGGCTGGCATTTGTACCTCCTGAAATAAAGCCCTTGCTCATGTGGCAATGGCTAATCACCCTGCAAACAAATTACACACGCGCACCGCCGTCTCAATCACACCCGTGCGCCCGTCGCGATATTTCACATCTGCGCGCACGCGCACCTGGTCGAGTCCGCTGTACATTGCTTCGATCATTTCCTGGTAGCGCGTTTCCAAATTGCCGCGTTTCAGTTTGCGCGTGCGCGTCAAGTCGCCTTCGTCCGGGTCGAACTCTTTGTGGAGCAGAACAAATTTGCGGAGGCGCGCCGCGGGCGGAAGCGATTTGTTCACGCGCTCGACATCCGCGCGAATCAAATCGTACGTCTCCTGCTTTTGCGACAAATCCACAAACGTCGTATAGCCCATCCCCTTGCGCTCCGCCCAGCGTCCGACATTTTCAAAATCAATGTTGATGATCGCGGTAACGAACGGACGCTGATTCCCAATCGCCATCATATCTTTGATGTACGGACTGAATTTCAAACGCCCCTCGAGGTACTGCGGCGAATACTTTTCACCGCTCGCGAGCGCGAGCAAATCCACCAAGCGGTCGAGATAAATCAAATGTCCATCGTCGTCAATGTGCCCCGCGTCGCCGGTGTGAAACCAGCCGTCTTGCAATTTCTCTTCGGTCGTTTTTGGATTTTTGTGATAGCCGACGAACACGCTATCGCTCTTGACCAGGATTTCGCCTTCGGGCGAAATTTTGATTTGCACATTCGGCGCGGGCTTGCCGACACTTTCAAATTTCACATCGTCATCGCGATGGAACGTGTGAATCTCAGCTTCAGTCGAGCCGTACAGTTGTTTGAGATTCAAACCGATCGCGCGACAAAAGCGCAACATATCCGGCGAAAGCGCCGACCCGGATGTGTACGCCAACCGCATTCTCTGCAAACCGAATTTATCGCGCAGAGGATAAAAGATCGCCATTTCGCCGAGCGCGTTCAGCGCGTTCAAATAAATCGGCACCGGCTTTTTTGCGAAAATCAAATCGGCGACGCGATAGCCAATCGGCAAAAATAAATTGTACAGCCAGCGATTGACGCGCGACGTGTCGTTGATGCGAACCTGGATCGTCGAAACGATATTTTCCCACAAGCGCGAACTGAACAACAAGGTGTGCGGCGAAATCTCGCGCAGATTTTGTTGCACCGTTTCCGGCTCTTCGGGAAAACTGACGACGTTGCCCGCGATCAAATGTCCCGCCAAGCCGAGCGCGTGCTCGGTGATCCACGCCATCGGCAAAAACGAAAGATACTCATCGGTCGCGCGACGCGGATCGCCTTCGGCAGTGTTGGAGTACGCCGCGATCAAATTGCGATGCACGATCATCGCGCCCTTCGGTTGCCCGGTTGTGCCGGAGGTGTAGCAGAACACGGCGAGATCATCGCGCTTGCCCTGCGCGACCATTTGCGCGAATTTTTCCGGCTCGCGCGCGTGCAGATCGCGACCCAGTTTTTGCGCGTCGCGAAAATCCATCAGCCACGCGTCGGGATCATCGTAACTCCACATCCCGCGTTCTTCCCAGTAAATTACTTTTTTGACGAGCGGGAGTTGATCGCGCACCGCGAGCAATTTGTCGCACTGCTCTTGATCTTTAGCCAGCACGATTGTCGCGTCCGCGTGCGCGATGATGTACTGAATTTCCGGCGGAGTCGAATCGGTAAAGACGCCGACCGCGACACCGCCCGCGGCTTGAATCGCGAGTTCCGCCCAATAGTATTCGGGATCGTTGTCGCCGATGATCGCGACCTTGTCGCCGCGTTGCAAACCGAGCGCGACAAGACCCAAACAAAAATCGCGCACCTGTTCGACGTACGCGCGCCAGGTGTACTCGCGCCAAATGCCGAGCGTCTTTTTTCGCAGAGCGACCTGGTTCGCCGGAAATCGCGCGGCGGAATCGAGAAGATACTGTGGAAGAGTTTGTGGATTGTTCATTGAAATTTGAGAGATTGAAAACTATTGGACACTGATAAACACAGATGCACACAGATCATTCAAAAATAAATCAGTGAAAATCTGTGTTTATCGGTGTCCAATAAAAAACGTCAGGTGACCAGTTCACTGTTGACTACTTTTGCGTTCCGCGACGCCGAGATACGCTTTAATCACCGCCGGATTGTGGCGAATTTCGTCCGGCGTGCCTTGCGCGATCTTGACGCCGAAATCGAGCACGACGATGCGCGCGGCAATGTCCATCACCAAACCCATATCGTGTTCGACGAGCAGAATCGTCATCTTGCGGCGTTCGTGAATGTCGAGAATAAAGCGCGCCATATCCTCCTTTTCTTCGACGTTCATTCCCGCCATCGGCTCATCGAGCAAAAGCAATTTCGGTTCGAGCGCGAGCGCGCGTCCCAGTTCGACGCGTTTGCGTAAACCGTACGGCAACGCGCCGACCGTCGCTTTGCGAATGTGTTCCATTTCGAGAAAGTCAATGATCTCTTCGATCACGCGGCGATGTTCGATCTCTTCGCGATGCGCGGGTCCAAAGTAGAGCGCGCTCGCGAGCATAGATTGTTTCATCTGAATGTGACGCGCCGCCATCAAATTATCGAGCGTGGTCATGCCGGTGTAGAGCGCGATGTTTTGAAACGTGCGCGCGATACCGAGGTGCGGAATTTTGTGCGTGGAGACGCGCACGAGGTCGTGCCCGGCAAAAAGAATTTGCCCGCGTTGCGGACGATAGAACCCGTTGAGACAATTGAGCGCGCTCGTTTTGCCCGCGCCGTTGGGTCCGATCAGCGCGAGAATTTCGCCGGGTTGAATGTCGAAACTGATACCCGAAAGAGCCGCCAAGCCGCCAAAGTGGAGATGCAAATCTTGGGCTTGGAGCAAAGGGGTTGTGGAATTAAGCGTCGTTGCCATTCCTCCGTCCATCGCGATTAGATTAGAGTGGCGGGATTATAACAAAGGTTTAATGATAACGCAATACCAATTTGTCGGTTGCCGGTGTAGGGGCGAAGCATCCTTCGACTACGCTCAGGCGAAGCGTGCTTCGCCCCTACCGCGCGCGTGGGTGTGCGTCAAAGTTTTGGGTTGGCTTTTGGAGTCGAGCGTTTACGCGGTGGTTCGCCCGGACCAACAACCCGCTAAAGCGTCGAATCCAATGTCCGCGCCGCGATCCAAAATTGTGACGCACACCCCGCGCGCGTTTTCACGTTGACGCTTTTTTCGATTGAGAGTATATTGGCGAGAGAAATTTTTTTGAGGTGAACAATGACGTTACCGAAAACAGCCGACAGCGTAATCATCGGCGGCGGATGTATGGGCGCGAGCGTCGCGCACTATCTCGCGGAACGCGGCGCGCAAAAAATTCTTTTACTCGAACGCGAAAAATTTTTGGGGATGGGTTCGACCGGGCGCAATGCGGGCGGCGTGCGCCATCAGTTCTCGACCGAAGTGAACGTGCGACTTTCGATTTTTTCGCTCGATGTGATCGCGCGCTTTGAAGAATTGTTCGGCATCTCGGCGGGCTATCACCCGATTGGCTATTTATTTTTGCTGACGACGCCGGGCGAGGTCGCGGAATTTAAATCGAATCTCGCGATGCAAAACCGGCTCGGCGTAACGCGCGCGCAATTTCTATCGCCGGATGAAATCGCGCGATTGGTGCCGCGCGTCAATCTCGATGGCATCATCGGCGGAACGTTTTGCCCAAGCGATGGACTCGCGGATCCGAACAGTGTAACCCAGGGTTACGCGCGCGCGGCGCGCCAACTCGGCGCGCAGATCGAAACCGAAACGACCGTTACCGGGATTCAACTCTAAGCCGGACGCATCGCGCGCGTCGAAACAAATCGCGGCGCGATTGCGACGCGCGCGGTCGTGAATTGCGCGGGACCTTGGGCGGCGCAAATCGGCGCGATGGTCGGACTCGACATTCCGATTGTGCCGGTGCGCCGGCAATTTTTCGTTACCGATGCGTTGCCGCAAATTCCGCGCGATTATCCGATGACGATAGAATTCGCGACCTCGTTGTACTTTCATCCCGAAGGCGCGGGCTTGCTCGTCGGAATGTCGAATCCGAATGAAAAACCGGGCGACACGTACGCGATTGACGAAGATTTTCATTTGCAAACGCTCGAACGCGCGTTGTATCGTTTGCCCGCGCTCGAACACGCGCGCGTCGCGCAACAAATCGCCGGGCTGTACGAAGTTACGCCGGACGCGCATCCGATTCTCGCGCAAGCGCGCGCCGTGCCGGGATTTTACATCGCCGCCGGATTTTCGGGGCACGGTTTTCAACACGCGCCCGCGACCGGCAAAGTGATGAGCGAGATTATTCTCGATGGCGCAGCGCGCACGATTGATGTCGCGATGCTCGACCTCGAACGCTTTGCCGAAGGTCGCCTGGTGCGCGAGGTGAATGTGGTGTAGGGCAAATTGGCAATTTGCCCAACGGATCAAGGAGGATTCGATGTCTCTTTTACGCGATGCGTTTCTCGCGATGTCCACGAACGAAACGCTTCACAAATTCATTGTCAACTTTCCATTGGCGCGCCGCGTCGCGCGGCGCTTTGTCGCCGGCGAAACGCTCGCCGAAGCGATTGCGGTCGTCAAAAAATTGAACGCGCAAGGATTGCTCGTTACATTCGATCAACTCGGCGAGAGCGTAACGACCGAGAGCGAAGCGCGCGAAGCCAAAGATGGTTATCTGCGCGCGCTCGATGCGATTGCGACGAACCAGGTTCAATCCCAGGTTTCGGTGAAACTAACGCAGATGGGACTCGACCTGAGCGCGGATTTGTGTCTCGATAATCTACGACAGATTCTCGGCAAAGCAAAACCGGGCGGCACGTTTGTAACGCTTGATATGGAAGACGCCAAGCACACGCAGACGACGCTCAACATTTTCAAAACTCTGCGCGAAGAATTTGAGAACGTTGGCATCGTGATTCAAAGTTATCTGTATCGCAGTGAAGCCGACATCATCGCCCTGCGCGCGCTCGGCGCGAACGTGCGCTTGTGCAAAGGCGCGTACAAAGAACCGGCGGAGGTCGCGTTCCCGGCTAAAACAGATGTGGACGCGAACTATCGCAAACTCACGCAAGTTTTTTTGCAGGCGAACGGCAAAGCGAACGGTGCGTATCTCGACCTTGCGACGCACGATGAAAAAATTATCGCGTGGGCGAAAGAGTACACCACGACGAACCAAGTTTCGCGCGACCGCTTTGAATTTCAAATGTTGTACGGCATTCGCGCGGATTTGCAACGCCGACTCGCGCGCGAAGGGTACACGATGCGCGTCTATGTTCCGTACGGCACGCATTGGTATCCGTACTTTATGCGCCGACTCGCGGAACGTCCGGCGAATGTAATTTTTTTGGTGAGTAATTTGTTCCGCTAAAAATAGTTCCTTCATTTCCATCATTTCCTTGATTTCCCTTGCGGGAAATAATGGAAATCAGGGAAATAAGGAAATTGCGTGAATTGATCAACGAGGCACAATGAAAGCAGAAACCATCTCCATCGGCACCGAACTTTTATTAGGCGAAATCACCGACACGAACGCGGTATGGCTCGCCGAGCAACTCGCCCAAGTCGGCGTGGATTTGTACTTTCGCACGACCGTCGGCGACAACGTTGGGCGCATCGTGGACGCGATCAAACACGCGCTCACACGCGCGGACGTGGTTATTACGACCGGCGGCTTGGGTCCGACCGTGGACGATATGACGCGCGAAGCCGTCGCGCGCGCGACCGAGCGCGATCTTTTGCTCGACGAAAATTTGCTCGCGCAAATTCGCGAACGTTTTGGCAAGTGGGGTTCGACGATGAGCGAGAACAATGTGCGCCAGGCGTACATCCCGCGCGACGCGATCCCGGTTGAAAACCCGGTTGGCACCGCGCCGTGCTTTATCGTCGAAGTTGATGGGCGTTACGTTATCTCATTGCCGGGTGTGCCGCGCGAAATGAAGTACTTGATGGAGACGCGCATCCTGCCCTGGTTGCGCGAAAAAACCGGCGGCGAGCAAACCATCGTGAGCCAGGTTTTGCGAACGTGCGCGATTGGTGAAAGTTTGGTGGATTCCAAAATCGCGGATCTCGAAATGTCCGCGAATCCGTCCGTCGGGTTGCGCGCGCATCCCGGTCAAACCGATGTGGTCATCACCGCGAAAGCGCCGACGCGCGCCGAAGCCGAAAAAATGATCAAGGAGATGCAAGCGCGCGTGCGCGACCGGCTCGGCGATTGGATTTACGGCGTCGGCGAAGAATCGGTCGAAGAGGTCGCGGCACGCGCACTCGCCGCGAAAAATTGGCGCATCGCAATCGCGGAGACGAACACCGCCGGGAAAATCGCGGAGCGTTTGCGCGCGCGTCCCGAAGGCGCGCGGATCATCAAATCCGCAATGTTGCTCGACAATGTAACCGAATTGACCGATCGCAATGCCGGCGTCATCGCAGAACAATTTCGGACAATGACCGGCGCGGATATTGCGCTCGCAGTGCTGGGCACGACCGGCTCGGCGGAAAATATGTACGGACCGGAAACCGGCAAAAGCGCAATGGCAGTCGCAACCGCGCCAGAAACGATTCGCCGCGAGTACACGGTCGGCGGCATCAGCGAGCAAGCGCAAACCTGGATCATTATTCGCGCGCTCGACCTGGTGCGCCGCGCGGCGTTGCAATAAAGAGGAGAAGCAATAATGGCAGACAATCCGCAATTCGTTTGGGTAGACGGCAAACTTGTCGCGTGGAACGACGCGACCATTCACATCACCCTGCTCGGCACGTCGTCCGTGTCGTCCGTGTTCGAAGGCATTCGCGCATATTGGAATTCTGAAACGCACCAGTTGTTTGTGTTTCATCTCGACGCGCACCTCGTGCGCTTCGCGCAATCCATTCGGCTGATGCGAATGAAGCAAATTTTTTCGCGCGCGCAACTGCGCGATGCCGTGATCGAATTGTTGCGCGCAAATCAATACGCGCAAGACGTTTACATTCGTCCGTTCGCGTTTATCGAATCGGGTATGTTTGGAAGCGCGCCCGATGCGGCGGCGCGCATCGTCATCAGTCCCAGTTTTATGCCGACGCGTTTGAAGAGCGGCAAAATGGCGCACGCGTGCATCAGCAGTTGGTCGCGCATCAGCGATAATGTGATGCCGCCGCGCGTCAAGGCGTCGTCCAACTATCTCAATTCGCGATACGCATCCGAAGAAGCGCGGCGCAATGGTTATGACATTGCGTTGATTCTCAATCCGAACGGCAAGGTCGCCGAAGCGCCGGGCGCGTGTTTGATGTTTGTGCGCGATGGCAAAATTATTACGCCGACGGTAACGAGCGGAATTTTGGAAAGCATCACGCGCGCGACGTTGATTCAACTTTGTCGCGAGGTGTTGCAGGTCGAGGTGATCGAACGCGAAGTGGATCGCACCGAGTTGTACGTCGCGCAAGAAGCGTTCTTGTGCGGCACCGGCGCGGAGATCACGCCAATTGCATCCGTGGATCGGTTCACGCTCGGCGATGGCAACATCGGACCACTCACCGCGCAAGTGGAAAATTTGTATCACAACCTCGTGCGCGGGATTGATCCGCGCTATGCCGAATGGCGAACCCAAGTTTCGCCAACGTAAGGCAAATAGACTTTATCGGAAATAAATGAATTGATGTGGCGCGGGCTCGCAAAGCGTAGCCCGCATTCGGCGGCTTGGAAAAGCCGCGCCACGTTATTTCCGATAATGTCTAATTTATAAATTTGCCCTACTTCCGATTGGAAATCAATGACAGGATTAATTCTCGGTCTCACCACCGCGTTCATCTGGGCGACTTCGAGTTTGATCGTCAAAGCATGGTCAGCGCGCGTGGACACGCTCGCGCTGAACGCGTTTCGCTTGAGCGTATCGGGGATATTTTTTCTCGCGCTCTTGCCATTCTTTGGCGGACTCGACGCGCTCGCGCGTTTGACGACCGCATCGCAAATCGCGCTTGCGGCATCGGTCATTATCGGCGTCGCGATTGGCGATTCGCTCTTTTTTTGGTCAATGACGCAAATCGGCGCGGCGCGCGCGATGCCCATCTCCGGCATTTACCCCTTGTTCACCTGGGCGCTCGCCGTCCCGATTTTGGGCGAGCCGATCACGCCGCAAGCGATGTTCGGCACCGCGATTGTGATGCTCAGTTTGTACTTGCTCGCGCCGGTCGAGCAGACGGACACGCCCGCGCACACTAATCGCGCCGGCACGCTTGGCGCGATTGTCGCGGCGATGGTGTGGGCAGGCGCAACCGTGTTGATGAAAATGGGCATGCAAACCGGCGTGGATGTGATCACGATCAACGCGTTTCGCATGCCGATTGGCGCGCTCGCGTTGCTCGCGCTCGTCCACGCGCGCCGCGGCAAAGCCGCGTGGCGCGGTTTTGATCGCGCGATGATTCCTGGGTTGATCGTGTACGGTTTATACAGCACCGGCTTGGGCGCGCTCGTGTGGACGTGGTCGGTCGAGTACACCGGCGCGGCGCGCGCCGCGTTGCTCGTTACATTCGCGCCGCTCATCGGCGCGCCGCTCGCCGCGATTTTTTTGCGCGAACGCATCACGCCAAAAATCGCGGTGGGGACGTTAATGTCGGTCGTCGGAATTTGGTTGATCTTGTAACTCACCTCTCGCACCGTCACCCTGAGCAAAGCGAAGGGTCTCCTGTTCCAACCGAGACGCTTTGCGTTCGCTTCGCTCAGAATGACAAATTCACGCGCAACAAAAAAGACCCTTCGGTTTTCCGAAGGGTCTCGTTTTTTATTTCGTCCAAGCCGGGTGACCGCCGCCGCCGAGTTGTTTCACATTGCCGCCGAACAAATCCATAATGAACAGATCGGTCGCGCCGCCGCTCACCGGCGTAGATGAAAACGCGAGCCAGTTTCCATCCGGTGACCAGGTCGGCGTCGTCTCGTTGTTCGTGCTTCGGCGCACGCGACGCAAACCGGAACCGTCCGC
>JACRPR010000186.1 GCA_016223105.1 Chloroflexota bacterium
GACCGCGACCGCAACGGCGACGAACACACCAACATTCACGCCGACCGCGACTGCAACGGCAACCGCGACGAACACTCCAACATTCACGCCAACCGCGACCGCGACGAACACGCCAACGCTCACGCCGACCGCGACCGCAACGCGCACGCCAACGCCATCGTTGACGCCAACCGCGACGAGCGTGCCGACGCCGACCAACACACCTGCTCCGCTACCACGGTACAACTGGTCGCTCTACGGACCTTTCATCTCGCGATAATCTGAAAATTAAAGACCTGACAGGTCAGACCTGTCAGGTCTTTTCATTGCTCACCCAAACGCTTTCGATTCAATTCATCAACATTCCCAGGAATCCAATGAGCGAGAACAACACCTGGATCAAAATACAGATCAATACAATAATGCCAATGATGAGCGCGACCGGATTCCCGCCGCTCTTGAGCGTTTCGCCCTCGACGATTTGCTTGACCGCGCGCACGGTTTGTGGCGCGAACGCGCGCGCCGATTCAACGCCAACCCAATCCCAGGATTCGGATTTCGTTGGGATCAACAATTTGCGCGCCGGACTCGCGGCGACGCGCGGATCGAGCGCGATCGTCCAGGGTCCGACAATCAAACCCGCGTTCGCCAAGCGCGCGGACAAATCGGCGGGCGCGTTCGCGAGATCAAGCGTATCCAGCGCGAGACCGGGAAATTCGCGTTGCAAGCCGCTCGCAATCGCGTCGCTCAATGTTCCACCGATAATCGCGACGCGCAAGCCGGCGAGTCGTTCGATGCGCGCCGCGCGATTGCGCGCGCCATCGCCGCGCAATGCCCAGCCGTGATATAACCACAACGCGATGCCGATCAACCCATACGCGAGCGCGTGCGCGAGATCACTGATCAGGTTGCCGGAAAATCGCGTGCCGAGCAGTAAACTCAACGGACGAAAAACGATGTAGACCGCGGTCGCGAGAATCGTCATCGTCGCGACAAAGAGATAAACGAACAAGTAAATTTTGCGAACGATGGATCGCCGCTCGTCCGCGCCGAGCGGCGCGATTGCCGCGATCTGCGCGCGTTGCCACGGCAAAAACCACACGATCATTCCCGCGATCAGCGCGGCGGAGAACCACGCGGTTTGCTCTTTGAGATCATTGCCGCGAAATCCTTCGGACGCGGCGGTGATGACGACGCTCACATCGCCGCCGATGCCGATGAGCAACGCGGCGAGTCCGATGCCCGCGACGAGATATTCGTACAACCGGCGAATCCCAGCTTGGCGCGGTTCTTCTTGCGCGGCACGCGCATCACCGCGCACAACAAACGCGTGATACGCCCACACGACGCCGACGCCGATCAGGATCGCGATCGTCGTGCGCGCGTCCTCGTCCACGCGCAAGCCGAGCGCGCGCCGAAAAATTCCGGCGAGAATGAATGCGGCATTCGTTACAAAAATCAGCACGGTTACAAACACGCTGAGGTACAAGTATACTTTGCGAAGCACGGACTCGCGCTCATCTTCGTTCAAACTCGCGAATAATTTTTGCGCGACGATCCAAAAAATCAGCCACACCGGCAAGCCGATCAAGAGTAACGCGAGTTGATCGGCAAGTGCAATCGCGGGCGTGCGTCCAAGCGTGCCGGTCGTTTCGCCAAAGCGAAACAGAATCCACTCGATCAACCGAACCGCCGCGACGAGCGTCAACGTCAATCCGCTCGCGCTGAACAGGAGAATGTACGCGCGGCGAATCGCGCCATTGATGCCGGTGTCCGGCGCGGTGCGCGCGTCTTGCAGAACGACGAACTGATGATACAACCACAATGCGCCCAACACCGGCAGAGTCGCGAGATCGCTGAGGATCGCTTCGGTCGGCGCGATGCTTCCCAGGTCGCGCGTGGTGCGCCCGGCGAAAATGCCGAACGACCAGGTCAGCAGATCGTACACGGTCGCGAGGAATGGCGCGAGAAATGCCGCGAGCGTGAGATAGAGATACGCGCGGCGCAAAAAACTCGCGCGCTCGTCCTGGTCGCGCGCGGCGACGCGTTGCGCCCAGACCCAGTGCGCGAGAAAAATCGGCAAGCCGATCACAATCACCGCGATCTGAAACGCGGTTGCTTCGGTCGAAATGTTTTCGCGGTCGGCGATGAGCGCGCGCCCGAGCGCAATGATCGCCCAGGTTACCGGTTGCAAACTAAAAATGCACACGAGAAAAACGTACGCGCGTCGAATGTTGACCATTGTTGAATCCTCCACCTCACCCCACTCCCCCCGACCCCCGCTCCCCGCTCCTGAAATTGAACTTCATTTCAGGAGAGGGGAGAGGGGGCAGGGGGTGAGGGGTGAGGTAATTTGCGTTACCGACAGCCGCCCTCGTCCCAGCAACTCGCCCAATAGCGATTGCCGTCCACCAGTTTCCACGCGCCGGTTTCCGCATCGCGCGTGAGACGCATTTCAAACGTGGTCGGGCGCGTGTTCGCGCCAAGCCAGCCGCTCGATGTAAAGCGCGTTTCTTTCACAACCACATCCGCGCGGTCGCCGTTGATGCGCGCGGGTTCGACTTGCAACGTAACGTTTTCGTCGGCGCGAAAATTCCACAAATTTTGCCGGACGCGATTTTCGAATTCGTCGAGCGAACGTGGATAGCCCTTGAGCGTCGGCGACAAATAACCGTACGCGCGCGCGTACTCTTTTTGTTGAAGCGCGAACAAATAATTGTGCGCGATGTTTTCCGGCGCATCGTCCGCGCGATACACGGGCTGGGGTTGCGCGAGCGCGAGCGCGAATGCGGCGATTACGATCACGCTGACGCCGATCACAATGCCGATGAGAAATTTGTCGGTGAATTTCATTCGTCTCTCCCTTCGACCCGGTTTCAATCTCACCTCGATTGTAACACGGAAATATGGCGCGTCAATATGCAAAAACCCGAAGGGTCTGTCAGACCCTTCGGGTTTCGATTTACTCGCTCATTGCGCGCACGACATCCAATAAATTTTGTCGCCAGCGTAAATGCGATTCCGGTCCCGCGACCCAGACGCGATCGCGCGTCATTCGCACGCGATCTTTGAAGCGCGTGGTGAGTCGGGCGGTTAGCCCGCTATCTTCGCGTCCGAATTTAATTAGCACGCGCCCGTCGTCCATCGCGATGGACGCGAGCCGCGCCTGCCACGCCGCGACTTTGAGCCGCAACAAGTACAACAAATTTTCGACTTGCTCCGGCGGTTCGCCAAAACGATCGTGTAACTCGCGCGCGATTTCGTCCACCTGCGCGTTCGCGCGAATGTCCGCGAGCCGCCGATACAATTTCAAACGCAAGCCCGAATCGGGCACGTACTCTTCCGGGATGTGCGCTTGCAGTGGCAGATCAATCGTTGGCGCATAACCAAAATCCGCGATCGCTTTTTCGCTTTTTGCTTTTTCTTTTTTCGATTCAATCGCGCTCGCGAGCAAACGACAGTAGAGATCAAATCCAACCGCCGAAATGTGACCCGATTGGCGCGCGCCGAGAATTTCGCCCGCGCCGCGAATTTCGAGATCGCGCATCGCGATTTGAAAGCCCGCGCCCAGCTCACTCGCCTCCGCGAGCGATTGCAAACGCGCGCGCGCTTCTTCGGACAGCGGATGATTTTTTTCGTGGAGCAAGTACGCGTACGCGCGCGCGGCGCTTCGACCGACGCGCCCGCGCAGTTGATACAATTGCGAAAGACCAAACTTGTCCGCGTGATGGATGATCAGCGTGTTCGCGTTCGGAATATCAATTCCGCTTTCGATGATCGTCGTGCAAACCAGGACATCGTAATGCCCCGCCGCGAATTCGCTCATCACTTGTTCGAGTTGTTCCTCGTTCATCTGCCCGTGCCCGACCACGACCGTCGCTTCGGGCACGAGTTTGCGAATTTGTTCCGCGATGATGTGAATCCCGCGCACGCGATTATGCACGAAAAAAACTTGTCCGCCGCGATCCAACTCGCGCAAGATCGCTTCGCGCACGAGTCGCTCGTCGTACTCGGCAACGTACGTGCGAATCGGCAAACGATCTTCGGGCGGCGTTTCAATCGTGGACATATCGCGCGCGCCGGAAAGCGAGAGATACAACGTGCGCGGAATCGGCGTCGCGGTGAGCGTAAGCACATCCACTTCCTGGCGCAATTGTTTCAAACGTTCCTTGTGCGTTACGCCAAACCGTTGCTCCTCATCAATGATCAGCAAACCCAGGTCTTTGAACACCACATCGTCCGACAACAAACGATGCGTGCCGATCACAATGTCCACGCCGCCGCGCGAAATTTTTTCTACGATGTCGTTCTGCTCTTTCTCGGATCGAAAACGCGAAAGCATTTCGACCTGGATCGGAAACGCGGCGAGGCGTTCGCTGAACGTGTTGTAATGTTGTTGCGCGAGCACCGTCGTCGGCACGAGCACCGCGACTTGTTTGCCGCTCGTCGCGGCTTTGAACGCGGCGCGCAACGCGACTTCGGTTTTGCCGTACCCGACATCGCCGACGACCAACCGATCCATCGGACGCGCCCGTTCCATATCCGATTTGATCGCGTCAATCGTGCTTAATTGATCTTCGGTCTCGACGTAGGGAAAAGATGCTTCGAGATCGTGTTGCCATTGATCGTCCGGCGGAAACGCGTGCCCGCTCACCACTTCGCGCGCGGCGTACAGTTCGAGCAATTCATCCGCGATGTCGGCAATCGCTTTGCGCGTGCGTTCTTTAACTTGCGACCATTCCGCCGTGCCGAGCCGATGCACCGTCGGCTCGCGTCCGCCCGGCGCGACGTACCGGCTCAGCCGATCAATCTGATGCACCGGCACGTAGAGTTGATCCTTGTTCGCGTACTCGATCAATAAAAATTCGCGTTCGGGTCCGTTCCACGCGACGCGCGTCAAGCCGCGAAAAATTCCAATGCCGTGATCAATGTGGACGATATGATCGCCCATCGCGAGATCGGAGAAAAATGCTTCGGGCGATGCCGCGCGCGTTTTGCTTGCGCGGCGCGGCTTGGGACGCGACCAGCCAAAGAGTTCCGCATCAGTGAGCAGTGAACAGTGAACAGTGGTCGGTGGACTATTCACTGTTGACTGTTCACTATTGACTTCTAACTTCCAGCCCTCCGCAATCGCGCCATGCGCCAAAATGATTTCACCCGGTCGCGGCACATTGTCAACGTGATCCACCGGCTTGATAAAAATATCGCGCTCGCGCAATAAATTGGAAAGCCGTTCGGCTTGACGCGTCACGAGGACGATGCTCGCGCGATCCTGGCGCGCGTTCAACACATCGTCAAGAATTTTTTTGATTTGACCGCCGTAACGCGGACCGGGCGTGAACGGCAATTGAATCGAATCGCCGGGCGACGCGTAATCGAGAAGCAAGCGTCGCCGCGCGAGTAAATGTTCGCGCAAAACATTCCACGACCAGTGCGGCGCGCTGATGCCGGGCGGAATTTCACGGCGCGCTTGTAAATCCGCGCGCACATCTTCGGCTTGAAACTCGAGTGCTTGTGCGGTCGCTTCGACCTCGCCCCAATCTTCGACGACGAGCAA
>JACRPR010000057.1:0-4372 GCA_016223105.1 Chloroflexota bacterium
ATGAGCGCCAGGCGCAAGGGCGGTCTGGGATAACGGAATCGTCGGCGGTTCACTCGACGCGATGCTATTGCGCGGCGTGACAAGTGCCCCAGTCGAAATCAGAAGCAGGATCAGCCAGAGGATTTTTTTCATCACTTCATCTCGTCCCAATTGCAAGTCCTTGCGCGCACAATATCAATCGAATCGTCGTGGGGCGCAATGATAGTATACCACAAATGGAAAAATCTTTTGGAATTCGCTCCATAAAACCTCAAGCGTGCATCACCTTGCACGCGCTTTTCATTCCCACGCATTATGTTATACTTGGCACATCACTTTTCCGTGGGGCAAAATGATTCCAGCCATCGAAACGAATAACCTGGTGAAACGCTACGGCGATGTTACCGCCGTTGACGATTTGTCTTTGTGCGTCGCGACCGGCGAAATCTACGCGTTCCTGGGTCTCAACGGCGCGGGCAAAACGACGACGATCCGAATGTTGCTCGGAATGATCACGCCAACTGCCGGCGAAGCGATTGTGCTGGGCGCGCGGATCCGCGCGGGTGAAAAGCAACCCTGGGACGCGATCGGTTATCTCGTCGAAACGCCGAACGCGTACCCCGAACTCACCGTGCGCGAAAATCTCGACGCGATCCGGCGTCTGCGTCCCGGCACGGACGCGCGCGCGGTCGAGCGCGTGATCGAAAACCTGGGTTTGCGCGCGTACGCGGATCGCCGCGCGGGCACGCTGTCGCTCGGCAACGCGCAACGCCTGGGACTCGCGAAAGCATTGATGCACGCGCCGCGCTTGCTCATCCTCGATGAACCGGCGAACGGACTCGATCCGGCCGGGATTGTCGAGATTCGCAAACTCTTGCGCGGACTCGCGGACGAGCAGGGCGTTACCGTTTTCATGGCGAGCCACATTCTCGGCGAAGTCGCGCGGCTCGCGCAACGCATCGGCATCATTCATCGCGGACGACTAATCCAGGAATTGAACGTGGACGAACTCGAACGCAATCGGCGGCAACGGCTCGTCATTCGCGCGCGTGATAATCGCGCCGCGTGCGCCGCGCTCGTCGCGTCCGGCTTTTTCGCATCGGTTACACAAGACGATTTGATCGCGGTGGACGATGCGCGCGCCATCGAAAACCCGGATGACATCGCGACGCGACTTGTCAACGCCGGGCATCCGCCGACGATGCTCAACATCGCCCAAGAAGACCTCGAACATTATTTTTTGCGCTTGGTTGGGATGACAAATGAATAGGACGCGGATGAACGCGGATGAATGCGGATAATAAATAAAATCCGCGTTCGTCCGCGTTCGTCCGCGTCCAATTATGCGAAAGAAACTTGATGAACAATTTATCTCAATCGCTCTGGGTCGAATTTCTCAAAGCGCGGCGATCCAAAATGCCGGTGTTGACCGCGCTCGGATTTTCGCTCGCGCCAATCGTCGGCGGACTATTTATGATCATCCTGCGCGATCCGGAATTTGCGCGCCGCGCCGGGTTGATCAGCGCGAAAGCGCAAATCGCGGCGGGTTCCGCGGATTGGCAAACATACCTGGGTCTGCTCGCGCAAGCGGAAGCGATCGGCGGCATCATTTTGTTTGGGCTGATCGCGACCTGGGTTTTCGGGCGCGAGTTTGCCGATCGCACGGTGAAAGATTGGCTCGCTCTGCCAACCGCGCGTGCCGCGATTGTCGCGAGTAAATTGATCGTCGTCGCGGCGTGGACGCTCGCGTTGTCCGCGCTGAATTTTGGGATCGGTCTCATCATCGGCAACGCGGTTGCGCTTGCGCCGGCGCCAATCGAAATTTTTTGGCGCGGTGGCATTACCCTCGCGATCACCGCGTTGCTCACGATCGCGCTCGTAACGCCGATCGTTTTTTTCGCGAGCGCGGGACGCGGCTATTTGCCGCCGATGGGCATCACCATTCTCCTGATCATATTCGCGCAGATTCTCGCGGCGATGGGTTGGGGCGAGTACTTTCCCTGGTCGGTGCCCGCGCTTTTTGCCGGCGTCGCCGGCGAACACACCGCGCAACTCGGCGCGAGCAGTTTTGTGATCGTCGCGCTCACGAGTGTTGCCGGAATCATCGCGACGTTCGTGTGGTGGGAACGCGCGGATCAACAGTGAGGCGACCGAAAAAATTCATTGGCGCAAAATCGAAAACCTGTGCTATGATGGCGGAAAACCGGTAGCACCCCAACGAATCGTGGTGTAGGGGCGAAGCATTTTTTTCGCCTGAACTTTAGGCGAAAAAAATGCTTCGCCCCTACGACCGGCGCATCTGCCCCACGATTGTGTGGGGTGTTACCCGGAAACCCGGCAATGCGCGAAATTATTTTTTTGCGAACCCGAAAATTTTGAATTGGGGATGACACAGATGACTGACACGATTGAACTTTCTCTGCGTTTCACTTCCGACAACGACACCGCGCCGATTTTCGTTTCGATGTTTCGCCCGGATACTGGGACGATGACGAATCCGGTTCCGTTCACGCCGCCGCTCGACGCGACCCAGTTGATTGATCTGCGCTGGTACCTCGAAGAATTTTCCGTGTGGCATTCCGAGCACGAAGCGCAACGCGCCGCGCGCATCGCCCACGATTTGGAATCCTGGGGGCGCGCGCTCCGCGACAGCGTGCTCAAATCGAACGACGCCGCGCGGCTCTGGCAACAGTTTTTGGATGGTTCTGTACGGGCAACGCATGTAGGGGCGACGCATGCGTCGCCCCTACTGACGATTGACGCGACCGACCCGCGCGTTTTGCGCTTGCCCTGGGAATTGCTGGCGGATGACGGCGGTCACATTTTCGCGCGCGGCATCGGCGTGCGGCGACGCTTGCAGAACGCGACCGTCGTCGCGCCGGCGCAAACATTCGAACTGCCGGTGCGCGTGCTCGTCGTCGTCGCGCGCCCGGACGATGCCGGGTTTATTGACCCGCGCAGTGAAACGATTCCGCTCCTCAACGCGCTCGACGAACTCGGCGACCAGGTCGCGGTCGAGTTTCTCGATCCGCCCACACTCTCCGCGCTCGATGCGCGTTTGCGCGACCGGCACAAATCGCGCGTGCACGTTGTGCATTTCGACGGACACGGCGTGTACGATCAATCCATCGGCTTGGGCTATTTGCTGTTCGAGGACGACGCGCACAAATCGGATCGCGTGGATGCGAACCGGCTCGGCACATTGTTGTTCAATTGCGGCGTGCCGCTCATCGCGCTGAATGCGTGCCAGAGCGCGGCGCAAAAAGATGCGAACCCGTACGCGAGCGTCGCGGCGCGTTTGATTCGCGCGGGCGTCGGCAATGTGCTGGCGATGAATTATTCCGTGCTCGTCGTCGCGGCGCAAAAATTCGTCGGCGCGTTTTACGGCGGCTTGGTGGACGGCTTGACGATTGGGCAAGCAGTGGACGTTGGTCGGCGCAAATTGCACGCGGACGAAAATCGGCACACGTTGATTCGCACGAACGCGCGCGGCGACCAAATCGAAGAGACGACGCAGTTGCGCGATTGGTTTCTCCCGGCGTTGTATCAGCAGTCGGTTGACCCGGTTGTGTTCGCGTCAACCGTAGGGGCGAAGCATCCTGAGCGGAACGAAGTAAAGTCGAAGGATGCTTCGCCCCTACCAGCGGCGTTACCCCCCGAACCGCTCCACAAATTTCACGGTCGTTCGCGCAATTGTGTTCCTGGGTCGGGCAGACGCTCGCGCGCGATCCGAATTTCGTTATCGGCGATGGCGACCCGGTCGAACGCATCGCCGCGCTCTTGCGCGAAAATCCCGCGCTGATCATCCTCGACAATTTCGAATCGGTGTTGGGACAAGAACCGTTGATGCCGGTGGAAGAGTTGCAAGTAATTTTGGATGCGGTGTGGTCGTGGGTTGGGGCGACGCATGCGTCGCCCCTACGGTCGCGGGTTTTGATTACGACGCGCGACACGACGTTTAACGATGCGCGATTTGCGCCGTCCGCGCATTGCGCGCACATTGAGCTGGGCGGCTTGGCGATGAGCGACGCGCTCGCTTTGGCGGCGAGTGTGCTGAACGATTGGGGCATTGACCGCACGCGCATCCGGCGCGAGGAACTGATTGAACTGATGGAATTGATGGGCGGGCATCCGCTGTCGCTGTACCTCGCGCTTCCGCACCTGCGCGGGTTGACGCCGCGCGAGTTGATCGCGCAGTTTGAAACGCTCTTGCCCGGCTTTGTGAACGGCGCGGGCAAGCAACGCAACGAAAGTTTGGCGGTCTCGCTGAATTTTTCCTTGACGCGGCTGGGCAACAGCACGCGCGCCGCGCTCCCCGCGCTCGGTGTGTTTCAGGGCGGCGCGATGGAAAATATGATTTTGGCAATCACGGAAATTGACAAGGAAATGTGGA
>JACRPR010000057.1:4457-11097 GCA_016223105.1 Chloroflexota bacterium
CGCGGAAATGCAAGCCGCCGCGCTCGTTAGCGTCGAGCCGTTGCCGAATTTCA
This sequence comes from Chloroflexota bacterium, assembly GCA_016223105.1. GTDB lineage: Bacteria > Chloroflexota > Anaerolineae > UBA4142 > UBA4142 > JACRPR01. The sequence goes on from JACRPR010000057.1 coordinate 4,511, forward strand.
AAATTCCCTTTCTCAAATTTCATCCGACGCTCCTGCCGTATCTGGCGACGCAACTCGCGCCCGAACGTCGCGCCGAATTGGAAACGCGGTACTGGCAAGCGTACTATCAACTTGCGCGACAACTTTACGAACTCGACACCCAGCATCCGATTGAAGCGCGCGCGATTGTGCGCCGCGAAATGCCCAACCTCCGCCGCGCGCTCGACCTGGCTTTGGAAGCCGGGGCGATGGATGAGGCGGTGGATTTTGCGGCGCGTCTCTCTCAATTCCTGGATAACTTTGGGCGGTGGCGCGAACGCGATGAAATGATGGAACAAGTTAAAAGTAAAAATGAAAAAGTAAAAAGTAAAGATGGCAAGTTGACGAAGGCGGAATTTTTGTTGACGAGTCAGCGCGGGGACGCGATGTTGCAACAGGGACACGCGGCAGAGGCGGAGCGATTGTTCCGCGATTTGCTCAAGCGGATGTCCTTCGACTCCGCTCAGGATGCGGGCGCGGCGTATGATGTCGAGTACGACCGCGCGATGACGCTTGTGCGTTTGGGGCGTTGCCTTACCGCGCAAGGGCGACCGGCGCAGGCAATCGAGTGGGATCACCAAGCATTGCAAGTGTTCGAGCGGCTGAGCACGACGAGCAAAGATGCGAAGGAGATGTGGGGGAAAGTTTATTCAGATTTGGCTGACAATTTAACGGCAATTGGTAAATTTGATGAAGCACAAACGGCATACGAAGCAAGTGTAAAAATTGCGCGCGAAGTTGAAGACCACCGCGCGACTGGCGTCGCACTCGGTCAACTGGGCACGCTGGCGATGCAACGCGGCGACCTCAAGACCGCGCACGAACGCTACACCGACGCGCTCAACACCTGCCGCGCGATGGGCGAGCAACAGAGCGAAGCGGTTTATTTGCATCAGTTGGGGAGGGTGGCGCAGGAGGCAAAGCAGTGGGATGAGGCGGAGCGGTGCTATCGGGAATCGCTCAAACTTGAAGTGCAAATGAATCACGCCGAAGGTGTCGCGCAAACGTGCAACCAACTCGCGATTGTCGCCGGCTGGATGAGGCGGAGCGTTACGCGCACCGCGCAGTGGAAACATTTGAACGCGCTGGCGTTGAAACTGAAATGTGGATAATTTACAATGTTCTCGCACAAATCGCGGACACGCGCGGCAAGCCGGATGAAGCGGTGCAGTGGCGGCGCAAATCGCAGGACAGTTTTGCGGCGTATCCCGGCGCGGGGTATCAATTGCAAAAGTACCAAACATTGCTACAAAGAATTATTGCCGCGTGTCGCGGAGATGTAGAATCGCGCAAATGGGTTGAAGGCGAATTTCCAAGGATGCAGGCGAGCGGCGAAGAATGGGCACAGAATGCGAATGTGATTCTTCGTATTTTGAATGGCGAAACAGATTTTGAAAAGTTGCGAGACGGCTTGTCATATTTGAGCGCGTACCTTGTCCGCGCAATTGTGGAAGGGCTTGCAGGCAACAAGACCTTCATGGTTTTCGAAACCTCGAAGGTCTCGGACGCGGACGCGCAAACTCAACCCGCGCCCGAACAAGAACAAGGCATCACGCTCGACCAACTCCTCGGCTATGTCGTCGTCGCGTGCAAACCGGGCGCGCCCGCTGGACTTGCGGAGCAACTGCACGCGCTCACGCATCAACTCGCGGCGGACGCCAACGCGCCGGCGGAAATCCGCGCGCTCGGCAGTGCGCTCAACCACATTCTCTCCGGCGAACGCGCGCCCGATGTATCGGCACTGCCGCCGCAACTTGCGGACGCGGTGCGCGGGGTGGTGGAGGAAATTCGTAATTCGTAATTCGTAATTCGTAATTCGTGAGGCGTGAGGCGTAAACCGTAAACCGTAAACCGTAAATCGTAAATCGCAATTCGCAATTCGCAATTCACAATTCGCAATCTGAAATCTGAAATTTGAAATCTGAAATGGCTACGCTTTCCGACAAACTCAAATCCCTCGGCGTAAAAATTGGCGCGCACGACCTGCCGCCGCCGCGCGCCAAAAATGCGTTCGCCATCGAGAAAGTCACCGATGGGCGCATCGTCGCCACTGAAAACGGCGATGCGTTCGTCGTCGAAAAAATTTTTGCGAGCGAGTATCGGCACGGCAACACCGCGCTCCCGGTCAACGCGTCGTTGGCGACGATTGCAGAGTGGGCGAACGAGCCATCGCTCGCGCGCGGCGATTTGTCGCGCTGGGTTTTTCTCGACACCGAAACATCTGGATTGATGGGCGGCACCGGCACGTACGCGTTTCTCATTGGGCTGGGGCGTTACGTTGAAAATAATTTTCGGCTCACGCAAATTTTTATGCGCGACCCCGGCGAGGAAGCGGCAACGCTGTCCGCCGTGACCCAATTTTTGCAACCGTGCGATACGCTCGTCACGTTCAACGGCAAATCGTTCGATGCGCCGCTTCTCCGCAATCGCTACATCCTCAATCGCGCCGCCGTCCCCTTCGCGGACACGGCGCACCTCGATCTGCTTCCGCTCGCGCGGCGATTGTGGCGCGACCGACTCGAAAGCCGCGCGCTCAAATCGCTCGAAGCGCACATCCTGGGAATGACGCGCGCCGAAGACGAAGTGCCGGGATTTTTGATTCCGCAAATGTATTTCGATTATTTGGCGAACGGCGACGCGCGACCCTTGAAGCGCGTGCTGTACCACAACGCGATGGATGTCGTCGCGATGGCGGCACTGCTCAGCCACATCGCGCAAATGCTCGATGACCCGCTGACGTTCGCGGTCGAGCACGGACTCGATTTGATCGCGATTGGAAAAATGTTTGTTATCCGCGAATAACGCGAATCCACGCGGTTGAGCTGTCATTGCGAGGAGCGGTTTTCGCGACGAAGCAATCTCCACTTGGTGAATTGGGGATTGCTTCGCATAAATCGCTCGCAATGACGGGGGTTATGTCATCTTGATCACAATATCATTGATGATGTTCGCGGCTTCATCGCCGCGATCCGCCGCGTTCGACAAATGGCGATACACCTCGCGCAGTTTCAACATTTCGACGATGTGTTCCACGTCCGACGGCGCGTCGAACAAGTGCGCGATCGCTTCGCGGTACGCGGACTCGACGCGATTCTCCAACGCTTTGGCGCGTTGCGCGTGATCCGTCGCGACGCGCGGATGGTCTTTCAACCGTTGCATCGCGAGATGCACTTCGTTCGCGGCGTCGCGCAAGAGCGAAGTCATCTGATTCAAATGCGGATTCGGCGCGATGTTGAGCACGGTCATTTCATCCACCGTCGAGTACGCGTAATCGAGAATGTCATCTACCGCGCGCGAGAGCGCGAAAATATCTTCGCGATCCATCGGCGTAACGAACGTGCGATTCAGTTCGTCCACCAAAATTCGCCGCACTTCATCCGCGTCCTTTTCGTGTCGCCCGACCATTTTGGCGGCATCCGCGTCGCCGGTCTGCATAAAGGTCAAGAGCGCTTCAAAGCCCTTGACCGCAAACTCGGCTTGCTGGATCAACAATTTCAAAAAATTGTCCTGGCGCGGTTTCAAAAAATTTTTCAGCCAACTCATATCCAATTCCTCAGCAGTGCCGCGAGCAACGCGGCGAGAATGGCGGACACTGGGATCGTCGTCAACCACGCGACGATGATGTGTTCCGCGGTGCCCCAACGAACTTTCGATAAACGTTCCGCCGAACCGATGCCCATAATCGCGGAACTCACAACCTGGGTCGTGCTGACTGGTCCGCCCAGGATCGCGGCGACGAGAATGACGCTCGCCGATGTAATCTGGGTTCCAAATCCGTGCACCGGGCGAACCTTGAAAAATTTACTGCCGATCGTGCGAATCAATCGCCAGCCGCCCGTCCACGTTCCGAGCGCGATCGCGCCCGCGCTGATCACGATCACCCAAAGCGGAACCTCAAATTCGGTGAGCACGCCGGCGGAAACCAAACCGAGCGTGATGACGCCCATCGTTTTTTGCGCGTCGTTTGTGCCGTGCGAAAGCGCGAGCGCGACCGCAGTAACGACCTGGCTCTGCTTGAAAAATTTGTTGATGCCCGGCGACGCGCCGCGCGCGAGAAATAAAATCAGTTTCATCGCGACAAAGCCCGCGGCGAATCCAATCGGTGGCGAAATCGCGAGCGCGATAATCACCTTGGTCACGCCCGCGATTTTCACCACTGCCCAGCCGCTTTCGACGACCGCCGCGCCGATCAGTCCGCCGATGAGCGCGTGCGACGAACTCGACGGCAGACCGAGCCACCAGGTGACGAGATTCCAAATGATCGACGCGATCAGCGCGGACATGGTAACGGAAAGTTTGATTTGCGTATCCGCCAAAACTTCGTGCCCCAGCGTCGTCGCGACCGCGGTGCCGAATAAAAAGGGTCCGATGAAATGCGCGATCGCGGTAATCGCGAGCGCCATTTGTCCGCTCATTGCGCGCGAAAAGATCATCGTCGCGACGATGTTCGAACTATCGTGAAAGCCGTTGAGAAAATCGAACACGAGCGCGAGCGCGACGAGCAGGAGAATCGAAAAAGGCAATTCTGGCAATGCTCACTCCTTGGTGAGAAATTTTGTGCGGTCATTGCGAGCAAGGCGAAGCAATCCCCGACCTGGTTGTGCCGGATATCAATGTGGAGATTGCTTCGCTTCGCTCGCAATGACACCTGCGGAGTACAAAAATTTTGCACACGTTTGCAAAACTATAATAACGCGATTTGGCTTGGAGGGCAAATTTACAAAGAGAAACCCGAAGGGTCTCCCAGACCCTTCGGGTTTTGATTAGGCGGCGGGTGTTTTAACTTTCGCGCGTCGCCGCATTGTTGCGCGCAGAATCAGCGCGAGAACCACGAGCGGCAAAACCAGGACGATGCCGATGGGCAAAAAGAACAGCACGAGCCAGATGATTAGATTCGCGAGACCTTGTAACGCTTGCACGAGTGCGCGCAGGGCTTCCGCCGCCGTGCGATTTGGCATCCAGGTATCCGGGTCAAGCACTTGGACATCAATCTTCGGCGTCAGTTCAATCGTCATCGTCGCGAGTGCGCTCGTTTTTTCGAGCACGTTGATTTGTCCTTTGATGCGCTCGATCTGTCCGCGAATTTCGGTGAGCCGATTATAAACCGCGAGAATGTCTTCCGCTTTGCCGGTGCGTTCGCGCACGGTCTCAAGCAACTTGCGTAATTCGATTTCGGTTGCTTCGAGATTTTTGAGTTGCGCGTTCAAGTCGCTGTACTGATCGGTTACATCGTTCGCGTTCGAACCTTCGCTCAACACTTTGAGTCCCGCGGCTTTGATCTGTTTCGTCGCCGCGTCGAGCGCGGTTGCCGGGACACGGATGGTGATCGAGCCGCGCAAGTTGCCTTTACTGTCGCGCGATAAATTCGTCGCCGCGATGTATCCTTTGTTCTGCGCGACGATCGCGGAGATTTCGTTGACCGCTTTCTCGGTGTCCTGCACCTCGAGATTGAGCCGCGTGGTGTAGACGATCATTCGCTCCGCGCTTGCCGCGTTCGTTTGGGCTTGACCTTTGGATGTGGTCGCGTCTGAATCGGCGACGAAACCGGGCGCGGGGGGTTGCTCCGGCGCGACACCGAGTCCGCGGCGTTCCGTCGAAAGTGTCGCCGGTGCCGCGCAAGCCATCAGCGCGAACGCGAGTGCGCTGAATGTGAACAAGATCAATGTGCGTTGCATTTTGAATTTCCTTTCCGCGAAAAATGTTGTTCACCGAGAAGACGTATGCCGAATCAAAATTGTTCCTGGAAAAAAACTGACAGGTTTTCGTGAAGCGAACCTGTCAGGATTTTATTACCACCCATAACTCAAGCGCGCGATTAATCGCGGCGGCAACTGCGCTTGCTCCATTTTCTTTTGCGTCGCCACGATGTCGTACTCGACGCGATACGGCGTGAGTGTTTGCGCGTCCGTGTCGAGAATCGCGTACGCCGAACGCGGATCGCCATCGCGCGGTTGACCCACGCTCCCAGGATTAATCATCATGCGTCCGTTCGCGATCGCGAGCGGCGTATTTTCGATCAACGATTCCGCGGTCGCGCGACGCTCATCGGCAAAGTACCGATAGACGACCGGAACGTGCGTGTGCCCAACCAAACAAATCGGCGTATCGAAATGATCGAAATTGATTCGCGCGACCGCGGGCGTAAGCACATATTCCCAAATCGGATAACGCGGACTGCCGTGAATCAAGGTGAATTTTTCCAATTGCGTTGGCACGCGTTCCGGCAACGCGTGAAGCCAATCGAGATTGCGCACGGATAGTTGCTCGCGCGTCCAAATTGCCGCGCGGCGCGCATCGGGATTGAATTCTTCGAGATCGAGTTTATCCAACACCGCCCAGTCGTGATTCCCGGCGAGACTGAGCAAATCAAGCGAACGTAATTTTTCGATGCACGCGTTCGGATCGGGTCCGTACCCGACGACATCGCCGAGACACCACACCCGGTCGAATTGTCCCGCGTGCGCGATCACTTTATCCAATGCGATGAGATTCGCGTGAATATCCGATACAATTAGAATCCGCATAGTTGCCTCGCGCGCCATTCTACCACACTTGAAAAGATTGGCAAG
>JACRPR010000185.1:0-8383 GCA_016223105.1 Chloroflexota bacterium
AGGAGGAGTTGGGTGCGGAGGTCTCGAAACATAGTGAACAGTCAACAGTCAACAGTAGGCAGTAAACTGTTGATTGGCTACTCAAGCATGATCCACTTTTCGCGTAACGCAAACAGCACCGCTTCCGTGCGCGTGGTGACGTGTAGTTTGGCGTAGATGTTGGCGAGATGCCCTTGTACGGTGCGGTCGCTGATGGAGAGCGTGACGCCGATTTGTTTGTTACTCATGCCTTTCGCCGCGAGGCGTAACACTTCGAGTTCGCGGTCGGTCAGCGGTTCGACGATTTCGTCGCGCGGGGTTTCGACGCCCGACGCGCGTTGCACGAGTCGCTTGGCGACGGAGGGAGAGAGCGCCGATTCGCCGGCGGCAATCGCGTGCACGGCGCGGCAGATTTCATCGGAGTTTGCCGTCTTGAGCAGATAACCGCTTGCGCCCGCTTGGAGCGCGGCAAAGATGTACGGATCGTCGTCGTAGGCGGTGAGAATCAGCACGCGCGTGTGCGGAAATTCTTTTTTCACGCGGCGCGTCGCTTCCATCCCGTTCATCTTCGGCATCTGAATATCGAACACCGCGACGTCGGGCTTGTCGCGCGCGACGAACGCAACAGCTTCTTCGCCGTCGCTCGCTTCGGCGATGACACGAATCGCCGCGTCTTCTTCCAGAAACTCGCGGATGCCTTTGCGAACGACGGCGTGATCGTCGGCGAGGATCACGCGGATGACTGTCGCGGAATTTTCCTGCAAACGCAAACTCGCCGCGTCCGCGTTGAACGTGGCGAGTTTAGGCACGGTTCGAGATTTTCACGCGGCGAGATCGCGGCGCATTTCGTCGAACTGTTCTTTCGTGATTTCGCCTTTGAATTCTTCCGGGAATCGCTAAATTGTCGAATGACCCGGGTGTTCTGTCGGCGCATTAGCTTGCGCTGACGATGACACCCCCAGCGTACGCTTCAACTGTTCGAATTGCGCATCGTTGATTTCACCCAGCGCGTAACGCCGCTTGAGAATTTCCAACAGCGATTCGTTCGAGGTACTTGATGGTTGGTGTCCATCGTGGTTGCCGTGCAGAGCATGCATCAACATACACCACATCTTACACCCCCACATCGCGCTTGAGCGTGTCGAACTGTTCTTTCGTGATTTCGCCTTTGGCATAGCGCGCTTGCAAAATCGCCAGCGGGGTTTGCCCGGATACCGGCGTCGCCAAGGAACCTTGACTGCCGCGCGCGAGCGTGACCACGAGCCACACCGCGCCGCCGATGACCAACACCCAGAAGGCGATCATCAGCAATCCGCCGAACAACATTCCGCCACCGAGTCCAAATCCGCCCATCATTTTATCTTCTCCTTTTTCATTCTTCGTTTTCACTAAAAAGTGAAACGAGTGAAATTTTATGTGTTTATCTGATTCACGCTTGGATCATATAGTTCCGCATCAATCCTTGATCCTCGTGTTCCAAGTTGTGACAGTGGTACAAGTACATTCCTGGGAAATCTTCGAATCGCATCAACAACTTGACGCGCTCACTGGGCCACAACAGCACCGTGTCCTTCCAACCGTCGTCCACGTATCCGGCGCGCACGGTGTCCCAAACTGCTTGGAATTGCGGCGCAATCTGTCGTTCGACGACTTGAAATAGAACGCCGTGAATGTGCATCGGATGAACCATCTGATCCATGCTATTAGTTTGATTGACAAACTCCCACGCTTCGAGCGTGTTGAGTTTGACGATTTCATCGTTCGCGACGTTCTCCATCTCAAACACGCGTCCGTTGAGCGTCCACGTCATCATTCGTTGCATCGCGATTCCAAACGCGCGCGGATTCTGGCGATTGATCGCGTCATCGAGACGATGGCGTTGAATTGTGCTGAGACGTTCGGGGAGTTGGATATTTTCTTTGAGCTCGCGATCCACCTTGACGCGCAGAATCGTAAATTCCGCGCCGTGTGGTAATGCGGCGTTACTATTCCCCATCATTCCGCCGCCCATCATCCCACCGCCCATCATTCCCGCTTCCGCGCCTGCAAACGCGAGACTCTTGAGTTTCAATTCACTGCCCACGCGCCGATTGCTGAAATCCGCCCACAGTTCGACCCGTTCGCCAGGTCCGAGCGTCACGTAACTGGGTTGCGCGGGCTTTTCGAGCAAGCCGCCGTCCGTTGCGATCACGGTGAGTGGTGCGCCGTCTTCCCACGCGAGTTTGTACACGCGCGAGTTCGAGCCGTTCAACACGCGCAAACGATACGCGCGTGTCGCGACATTCATCGCGAAATCGGGATGCCCATTGACCAGAATGCGGTCGCCGAGAAATCCCATCATCTGATCCATCGGGTTCGTTACATAGACCAGTTGATTGTTCGCGTTGAACGCGCGATCTTGAATGACGAGCGGCACGTCGAATTCGCCGCCGGGCAAATTCGCTTCCGTTTCCTCGCTGTCCGAAACTAGGAACAAGCCCGCGAGCCCGGCGTATGCTTGAAAGCCCGTACGCTGATGCGGGTGTGGATGAAACCAGTACGTGCCGGCGCGATTACGAATCTCGAAATCGTACACGTACGATTGTCCTGGCGCGATCGCGTAACGCGGATGTCCGTCCATTTCGGGCGGGACGTGCAGACCATGCCAGTGAATGATCGTCGGCTCGCCCAACGCGTTATTCAGGTGAATCCGAATTTTTTGTCCGCGCTTGGCGCGAATGATCGGACCGAGGTAACTGTTCGGAATCGTTTGCAGATTGGCAGAGTCGCCTTTCAGCACCACGCCATCGTACTTCCATACTTGCGTCGGTTGACCGGGCAAGATGCTGGTTTGTGTATTGGTCGCGGTTAGTTTGAGTTCGACATCGGGAACGAAATCGCCGCGCGGTTGCGCGGATTGCGCCGCTCCCGAAAGAAACGGCGCAACTCCGCAACCACTCAACCCGGCAATCGTCAAAACACTCGCGCCCACACCGAATAATTTCAGAAATTCTCTGCGGGTCAGGTTTTTCATTCTGCGACTCTACGCGACCAGGTCTTGTTTGATCGCGTCAAACTGTTCTTTGGTGATTTCGCCGCGCGCGTAGCGCGTTTTCAAAATGTCGAGCGGCGATTCGTTCGCCGCCGTCGTCGTTCCGCGCTGAGCGATCGTCGAAGCGTTCGCATTGCGCGCGAGCCAGACGACCAGCCACACAATGCCGCCGATAATGAGCGCCCAGAAGACGAACATCATAATCGCGCCGAGCGGATTGAATCCATAACCACTCATCATTCCGCCGTAACCGCCATAGCCGCCCATCATTCCGGATCCCATCATCCCGAACCCGCCGAACCCCATCATCCCCGCGCCGCTCAAGAGCAACAGCGCAAGCACAACGATCAGGATAATACCGAGAATCCAATTCGTGTTTTTCATTTTTTTCCTTTCGTACATTCCAATTTGTAAACAGTTTATCGAAACGCTGTGAAGATCGCGTGAAGAATCTGCGCCGTTCTTGTGCGCTTTATATAATCTATCCGTCCCGCGCCGCGCTACCGCGTTTAAGCGGGTCTTGTTCTGCGCCATTTGACGTTCGTTGGTTACCGCGCGATGCTCCCCGTTAGTTTCATTCGCCTAACCTGGTGCGCTTGAGCATCAACGCATTCACCGCGACGATGAGCGAACTGCCGCTCATCGCGATCGCGCCGATTTCAGGGCGGAGCATCAAGCCGAACGCGGGATAGAACACGCCGGCGGCAATCGGAAACGCAATCGTGTTGTAACCCGCCGCCCACCACAAATTCTGTTTCATCTTTGCGACCGTCGCTTGCGACAACGCGATTGCCTTGACGACATCGAACGGATCGCTTTTCATCAACACGACGTCCGCCGTTTCCATCGCGACATCCGTGCCTGCGCCAATCGCGATCCCCACGTCGGCTTGCGCGAGCGCGGGCGCGTCATTGATGCCATCACCCACCATCGCAACGCGCTTACCCTGGGATTGCAATTCCTTCACCTTGTCCGCTTTTTGTCCGGGCAGGACTTGAGCAAATACCGTTTCGATTCCCAGTTCCTGCGCGATGCGTTCCGCCGTCGCGCGATTATCGCCGGTGAGCATCGCGACCTGGATGCCTAGCGATTTGAGTTTTGCAACGGTTGCCTTTGACGAATCGCGCGGCGCGTCCGCAAACGCAATCAAGCCCGCAAATTTTTCATCCACCGCCGCGTACACGACCGTACGTCCCGCGCCTTCGAGCGCATCCGCCGATTGTTGCAAACCATCGAACGCGATGTTGTGATCACGCATCAACTTGCGATTGCCGACGAGAACGCGCGTGCCATTCACTTCTGCGCGCGCGCCGTGACCTGGGATCGCATCAAAATTTTTCGCTTCGGCAAGTGTGAGGTTCTGCGCTTTCGCTTTGTTCACAATCGCCTGCGCGAGCGGATGCTCCGACGATTGTTCGACCGAAGCAACTAATCGCAGAATTTCAGATTTCAGATTTGAGATTTCAGATGGATGCTCCAGTTTTGAATCTGCAATTTGAAATCTGAAATCTGAAATTACAATGTCCGTGACTTCCGGTTGTCCCCGCGTCAACGTCCCGGTCTTGTCGAAAATGATCGCGCCGATCTTTGACGTTTGTTCGAGCGCGGTCGCGTTCTTGAACAAAATCCCATTCTGCGCGCCGAGTCCTGTGCCGACCATTACCGCGGTCGGCGTTGCGAGACCCAGCGCGTCGGGGCAAGCAATAACGACGACCGTGATCGCAAGAGTCAATGCAAAGACGAATGGTGTCGTTCCGGCTGGCACATAACGCGCGCCGAAAAAATACCAGCCGATAAATGTCAACGCGCCGAAACCAATCGCCGCCGCGACGAGCCATTGCGCCGCGCGATCCGCGAGGCGTTGCGCGGGGGCTTTGGTATTTTTTGCGCGAGCGCAGTGTCCGCGCCAACTTTGGTCGCTTTGAATTTGAATGTGCCGGTTGTGTTGATCGTCGCGCCAATCACCACCGCGCCGATTTTTTTTGAAACGGGCAACGACTCGCCGGTAATCATTGATTCGTCCACCGACGATGCGCCTTCGCTGACGATACCATCCACCGGAATTTTATTCCCAGGTCGAATCAGTACGATGTCGTCGCGCAGAACGTCGGCAGTTGGAATTTCGATTGCTTGTCCGTTGCGAATGACGGTTGCTTGCGGCGGCGCGAGGTTGAGCAATTGTTGAATCGCCTGCGATGCGCCTGAGCGTGCGCGCATTTCAAGCCAGTGTCCGAGCAAAACAAACACGAGCAAGAGTGCGGATGCTTCGTAAAACACTTCGCTCTCAAATAGAAATGTCGCGGCGATACTGAACAAATAACCGGCGAGCACCGAGAGCGCGACCAGCACTGCCATATTCAGCACGCGGTCTTTCAGCGCGCGCCACGCGCCCATGTAGAAAATCCAACCGCTGTACACAATCGGCGGCGTAGCGAGGATGAACGAAAAAATTTTCGTGTTCAAGCCGAACGGCACCGGCAAAACGATTTTGAAAAACTCGGTAAAGAGTGGCGAGTAGAGAAAAATCGGGATCGCGAAAACGAGCGCGACGAGAAAACGATTTCGCATATCGCGCACCATCGCGTCCATTGACATTCCCGCGCCGTGTCCCATTTCGTGCGCCATCCCTGCCATCTCGTGTCCGGCGTGTTCTTCTTTTTGCGCGGGCGCGGCGGGCATTGGCATTGCATGCCCGGCGTGCATCGCGTGATCCAGCGCGGGCGGATCAACCGGCTTGACAACGTGATGCGGCACGGCTTCGCCCGCGCAAGCGCAACCGCACGCGTTCACCAGTTTTTTCAAATCAGCAAGCGACATTTGCGCGTCGTCGTAATGCACGGTCGCCGTGCCGTTCAGAAAATTTGCTTCGACGTGATGCACGCCGCGTTGCGCGCTCAAGCGTTTTTCAATTCCGCGCGCGTCGAGGCAGGACATCCAGCCGTCAATTTGCAGAATCGTTTCTTTCATCGCGACCTCTCGTCTCCGCCAAACCGCGAACATTTTTTTCGGAGGGTGTTCCCAGGACAAACTGTAACATAATCTCGCCAAACGCCATACCGTCAATTGGCGTGTTGGCGCGTGATTTAATGCAACTCTAACGCGCGGGCTTGACGCCGCGATACAACGCCAACGCGCCAAATATCGTGGCAAAGCGCACGACGATTTCTACGTTTTGAAATCCGGCGGCGCGGATCATTTCGGGCAAGCGTCCTTCAATGAGATCAGCCGTTCTTTCGAATCGCCGCATAATCGTCGCGATTGCCGCCGCGACAAAATTATCCGGCTGGGCGAAATCTACGATCAGCAATTCACCGCCGGGCTTGAGCACGCGCAACGCCTCGCTCAGCGCGCGCTGTTTATCCGCAGTGGCGAGGTGATGCATCATTAAACTGGACACCACACGATCGAAAGAGTGATCGCGATCAGCGAGTTGAAACGCCATCCCTTCAGCAAAAGTGATGGACACATTTTGCCGCACCGCTTTGGCGCGCGCAATTGCTAGCACGGTTGGATCGCCATCTACGCCGACAACTTGCGCGTCGGAATGGATTTGTTTGATCAGCACGGTGAGCGTTCCTGTGCCGCACCCAAGATCAAGCACGCGACTTTTCGGCGCGATCCGCGCCTCTTGGATCAAGCGACGCTTGAACGTGATTTCACGCATCCCCCAACGCAGAAGCGGGTCGTACAGCGGCGTCAGAAATTTGAAGCGCAAAGCGGGAATGAATTGATTATGGTCACTCATCGCGTCTCCCTGAAAATTGGTTTGTAGTGCGCGCTTGAGCGCGCTTGGTGTCACGGGGTTTGAAATGACAAGCCGAATCCTGCTCATAATAATCCACTCCGCCGCGTCGCGCCACCGCGTTCAAGCGGGTCTTGTTCTGCGCCATTTGACGTTAGCCGGTTGACCGCGCCATTTTGCCTAGTCCGCTCCGCGCTATTTCACGCTGGGGATTTACGCGCGCGACTGTTAAAATATCGCAAGTTTATGCGCGCGCAATTCGAGCGCGTAAACATTTTCCCGCGGAGGTTGGACGATGCAAAAATCTTTCTGGTTCGTGTTCGTGATTGTTGTGGCAACACTCAGTTTGACCGCGTGCGCCGCGCCCGCCGCGACGCCGCTCACTCTGTCGCCGATGCGCGATGCGACGGAGATCGCGCAAAACGAATTTCAAGCGCAAGTCACTTTAATGTCGCCCGTGCTTGCGGGAAATAATTCGATCACTGTGCAATTGCGCGACGCAAAAACCGGCAAGCCGCCGCATGATGCGACCGTGCGCGTCGCGGTCGTCGCGCAAAAACATTCGCAAACGAAAGATGACGATCACGCGAAAACGACAACGTCAAGTCATACCGCCGCGTCCGATGATCACAGCAACACGAAAAAAGATGATCACGCGAGCGCGCCAAAAGATTCGCACGCGAACGAAGCGCCTAAAGCGGTCGCGCATGCAGATGAAAATAAATCTTCACACCAAACCGAAACGAAAACTACGAGCCACGCGGATGAAGATGCCGGGCACGCGGGCAAGCCGTTGACCGCCGGCAAAAGCGAAGGCGCGTACGTCGGGCAGGTGATGATTCCGAACGCGGGGGATTGGTTGCTCGTCGTCAAATCGGAAATCGAAGGCAAGGCAGAAATGGAAATGTTCGCGGTCAACGCGACGCGCACGCAAGAAACCTGGCTCGTGTTGGGCGGATTTCTCGGCATCAACCTCGCGGTCATCGCGACCGCCGGGATCACAAAACGCCAAGCGGTGAAAAAATAAAGCGGGATTCAAACTTGCGAAATCTCCAAGATTTCGCAAGTTTGAAAATACGAAGGAGTTTTTCCAATGGTGGATCCAAAAACGACTGCAATCGCCGCCGAAGGCGATCTGCTCAAAAATAAATGGATTGGCGGATTTGTGCGGAGCAATTGGTTTCCGGGAATTTTCCAGTGGCCCACGATTGTATTCTTTGCGCTGGTTATTTATCAACTACTGCTCGGTCCCGTTACCGGACACGATAACCTGGGCACTGCGCTAACCTGGGTCTTGTGGTGGCCCATCATTCCAATTCTCTTTCTCGTCCTGGGTAGATTCTGGTGCGCGATTTGTCCGTTCGGCACGGTGAGCGATGTCATCCAAAAATTCGTCGGACACAATCAACGCGTGCCGCAGTTTTTGAAAAAGTACGGCATCTGGATTATTGACGCGATGTTCATTTTGATTACGTGGAGCGATCACATTTGGGGCATCGTCGAATCGCCGTGGGGGTCCGGCATTTTGCTTTTGCTCATCACGACTGGCGTGGTGATTGCCGGCGCGTTGTGGGAACGCCGCGCGTGGTGTCGTTACTTGTGTTTTCTCGGCGGACTCTCCGGCAATTACG
>JACRPR010000185.1:8411-12810 GCA_016223105.1 Chloroflexota bacterium
TGTTGGCATTACGCGCGACGCCGGAAAAATGCGCCAAATGCAAAACGTCGTCGTGCTACAAAGGGAGCGAACACGCGCCGGGGTGTCCGATGTTTGAATTTCCGCGCGTGATGGAAACGAACGCGGAATGTAATATCTGCGGCAATTGCGCCAAGTCTTGCCCCAACGATTCGATTCGCTTGACCTTGCGCGTGCCGACCAAAGAATTGTGGTTCATTCGCAAACCGAAATTGGAAGAAGCATTTCTCGCGGTCGTGATTATGGGCATCGTGTTCATTCAAAATGTAACGATGCTTCAAGTGTGGAGTTCCCTGCTGGGATCGTTGGAGCAAATGACCGGCACGCAAAATTACGCGATCACGTTTACAATCGCATTTTTGATCGCGATGGGCATTCCGATTGGCTTGCTTTCCATCGCCGCGTTGGTCGCGCGAAAATTGAACGGCGATTCACTCGCGCAAAATTTCGCGAAATTCGGTTACGCGATCATTCCGCTCGATGTTGCAGGACACGTCGCGCACAACTTGTTCCACTTGCTCGCGGAAGGCAAAGCGGTCGTTTACACCGCGCTCGCGTTCCTGGGTCAAACCGTGCCCGACGCGTCGCCCGCGCTCGTGGACAATGCGACGATTCAACTGCTTCAATTCGCGTTGATCGGGTTGGGCGCGGCGTTGTCCGTTTACACCGCGTATCGTATCGCGCACAGCAATTACCCGCGCGGCAAAAATTGGGCAACGCTTGTGCCCTTCGCCATTTTGATCGCGGTGCTTGGCGTCGTGAATCTTTATTTCTTTATGTTGCCGATGGCGATGCGAATGTAAACGCGCCAACGGTTGCCGGAAAAAATTCACCCTTCGGATTTCGCGCCAGCGAACCGAAGGGTTTTGTTATTTCGATCCAATCGCCCGTACACCGCGCCCAAAATCTTGACGCACACCCGCGAACAAAAATCAACTTGACCTCTTAGGTAACGCGTGTTATAATCCGCTCAAGTTACCTAAGCAAATCGTCCGCAGTCGTGAAAGAGATGGCGTATGCCGCGCAAACAAAAATCCCCCAACCCGCTTGAAAAGTTGAGCGAAAAAGAAATCGAAAAACTGCGCGAGATTGATGATCGCTTGCGCCGCGTCGTGCACGAACGCCGCACCGGTCAATCGCGTCCTGGGATCCAAGCCGAGCAAACGTTTGGCTCGATCACGTTTCGCTACGAGACGGTGCGCTGTGGCAAAGCGAATTGCACGCGTTGTCCGCACGGTCCGTACTGGTACGCGTATTGGAAAGAGGGCGGGCGCACGCGTTCGCGTTACGTTGGTCGGTCGTTGCCGGAAAAAGCGCGCGCGGCGTATGAAGCGAAACAGCGCGCGCGGTTGGAAAGTAAAGCGTAAAACGTAAAACGTAAAACGTAATCTCACGTTTTACGTTTTACGTTCTAGCCCCGGAGGATTCGATGGCGCAAATCAAAATTCTGATCATCCCTTTATTTATCCTCGCGCTCGGACTGATTTTACTTCCGACGACAACCATTGCCGGCGGATTCGGCGAACGGATCAGCAATGGTAGTTTTGAAGAAGGGTTTGGATACGAAGGCGTCGCGCTGAATTGGAAGACATTCAACAACGGCGGGCGCGCGCTCTACGGATACCAGGACGACACCGATCATTTGCTCGTCTTCGACGGCAAACATTCGCAGTTGATCGAAATCAACACGCTCCACAACAACGTAACCGATCCCGAACGCGTCTCGGGGATTTTTCAAACGATCAGTGTGGTCGCCGGACAAGCGTACACGTTGAATGTGCGCGGAATGATTCGGATTATGGAGTACGATCTCGACCGTGATAATTGGAGTTACGTGGTGCAGTGGGGGATGGATCCGAATGGCGGAAGCGATTGGACCAAAGTGAAAGAGTGGAACACTCTGCCCTGGCAAAAAACTTATTTGCAAATCAAGCCCGGCGAATTTTTATCGCACACGACGACGCTCGTCGCGCCGTCGAATAAAATCACGCTCTTTTTCGCGGCGCGTAAAAAATTTCCGACGCCGAATAAATTGCTCGACGTGAATCTCGACGGCATCAGTTTATTCGGACAATTGCCGCCCGACACCGGCGCGCCCAAACTCGCAATGATTCCGCCGACGTACGTGTACACGACCAAACCGTTTCCGGTGCGCGTGACGACGTCGGACGGAATCGGCGTGAAAGAATTGCGTTTGTACGATAACGACGTTTTCATCACAGACGAAAAACATATCGCGGGTCCGTTGGACAAAGCAATTGACCTGGTCTGGACGCCGGAATTTACCGGCACGCGCGTCCTCAAGCTCGAAGCGATCAACCAGGTCGGCAAGGTCACGACGATCACCCAAACAGTCGAGGTGATGCCGATTGCCGAGTTCGCGCGCAACGGTAATTTTGAAGCGGGATTCGATCCGTCCGGCATCGCGCTCGATTGGGGCAAGTTCAACAACGGCGGACGCAATCTCATCCACGCGTTTTACGATGACACCTGGTTGCCCGCCGTGCCGGAAGGCAAGCACGCGCAGTTGATCGAAATTTGGAATTTGGATTACCCCGAATACGATCAAGCGCAAGAGCCGGATCGTTACGCCGGGATTTGCCAGGTGATGAGCGGACTTACGCCGGGAGCATCGTACTATCTCGCGTTGAGCGGGCTCGTGCGCGTGAGTGAAACCGAATTGAACAAGGACGCGCTCAAAGACTGGAGTTACTCCGCGCAGTGGGGTTATTTGCCGAGCGCGGACGCGAATTGTTCCGCGTGGACGCGCGTCACGAATTGGCAAACAATGCCCTGGGAAACCGAGTATCGCGAAAAGCCGACCAAGTTCAATCAATTCAACGCGCAGATTTTCGCGCCGGGAAATAATCTCACGCTCTATTTTCGCGCGTGGAAAAAATGGGCGCAGGGTCGCCGCGAATTTTTGGTGAACCTGGATCAAATTAGTTTCGCCGGTTACAAACCTTTGCCGCTACCCACGCCCGCACCAACCTCGGCCAAGGTTGGGCCGACGCCGACACTCACCGCGACGATCACGATTACACGATCACCGAAATCCGCGTTTTTTGATGTCACAGCGCAAGCGTGTGCGGCGGTTGCGCGAGATAATTCTTCAGCGCGCCGAGCGCGCATGCATACGCGTGCTCGACTTGCGCGATGTGATTCGCCGCGCCGTTCACTTGCCCCGCACGGCCTGCCGTTTCCATTTCCTGACACAGCGCGGCGAGCGCGCGCGCGCCCAAGTTCGCACTCGCCGATTTGAGCGCGTGCGCGGCGCGCCGTAATTTCTCCGCGTCCTGGGTTTCCGCCGCGTGCCGCAGATCGGCAATCAACTTGGGTGCGTTGCGTTGAAACAGCCCCAGCAATTCTTCGATGATTTGCGGCGCGTCGCTTGCGGCGTCGCGAAGTTCGTCCAGAATTTTGCGATCAAGCTCGCCGGAATCCGCGAGAACGCGCGGATTGCTTTGCGCCAGCGCGTGCACGAGTTCTTCCACGCGCACCGGCTTGGACACATAATCATCCATCCCAGCATCGAGACACATTTCGCGATCGCCTTGCATCGCCTCCGCCGTCATCGCGATAATGCGCGGTTGCCGATCCGCCGGCACACGCATGCGAATCGCGTGCGTGGCTTCCAAGCCGTCCAACTCCGGCATTTGCACATCCATCAAAATCACATCGTACGGTTGCCGGTCAAGCGCGTCCAAAACCTCGATCCCGTTCGCGGCAACATCCGCGCGATACCCCATCTTTTGCAAAATCAACAACGCGACTTTTTGATTGACCAGGTTATCTTCCGCCAACAAAATGCGAAGCGGGTGGCGTTGTCCCATCGTCGTGTCTACTTGCGCGCGCGCCGGCTCTTGCACGCGCGTCGCGCGTTGCGCTAACGTATCCACGAGCGCGTTATATAACTGCGACGCCTTGACCGGCTTGAGCAAAAACGCGGCGAATTCGACGCGTGTGGTTTTTTCCGCTTCCGCGCGACTGCCGACTGACGTGAGAATCATCAACGGTAGCGCGCGCGCGTCGCGCAGTTTGCGAATTTCTTCCGCCAGCGTAATTCCATCCATCTCCGGCATTTGCATATCCAAAATCGCGACATCAAACCGATCCCCGCGCCGAATCCATTCAAGCGCTTCGGGACCAGATGCCGCGCTCGCCGATTTCAAGCCCCAGGTTTGCAATTGCAATTCGAGAATCGTGCGATTGGTTTGATTGTCGTCCACGATCAACGCGCGCGCCCCGGCGATTTGCGGTTGCACGGCGCGTAAGCTCAGCGTCCCCGGATTCGGCGCGGCAGTCACGCGAATCGTAAATTGAAACGTCGCGCCTTTGCCGGGAATGCCTTCGCTTTCGACCCACATCGTGCCGCCCATCA
>JACRPR010000178.1 GCA_016223105.1 Chloroflexota bacterium
CGGCAAAGGTCGCGATGGCGATCAAGCCGGGATCGCTGTCCTAGTTTCGCAAGGCGCAAAGACCGAAGTGAATGTGTTCATTAAACCGAATCCCGGTGTCGCGCAACCCGCGCACATTCACGAAGGCACTTGCCCGGTTCCGGGCGCGGTGAAATATCCATTGACGACTGTGGTGGATGGCAAATCCACGACGACGCTTGATGTGAAACTTGCCGATCTGCTCAAAGGCGGATTCGCGATCAACGCGCATCTGTCCGCCGCCGAAGCCGCCAAGTACGTCGCGTGCGGCGATCTCAAGTAATCAAAAAAAACCTTGCGAAGATTGAAAACCTTCGCAAGGTTTTTTTATTTAGGGTCCGTAGCCGCCGCCCTTATCGTCACCGCCTACTTTTTCCTTCTGATTGCCGTCCTTGTCTTTGCTGGCAGTTGCCGCCGGCGTTGGCGCATTGCTCGATTGGCTTCCCTTCAGCGTCAGCAAGTACGCGATCAAATCTTCGATCTCTTGCGGTGTCAAGCGTTTGGCGTAATCTTGATCCATCGCGCTCGAGCCGTCTTTCTCGCGATACGCATCACCAGCGACGATGTAAATGTTCGGTTCGAGGAGCGATTCGCGAAAATACTCGGCGACGGTTTTCGCTTTGCCGGTGTACGCCGCCGATTTCAAAATTTGTTCGGTGACCGTCGCAAGGTTCGCAAGGTTCGGCGCATACTCACCACCCGGCGACGGCTTGGTCACATCGTGACACGCATTGCACTCGATCTTGGCGCGATCAAAAATTTTCGCGCCATTTGCCGGATCGCCTTTCAACGTTCCGCCGGCAGTTTGCGTCACGGCGACGGTTGGCGCGATGGTTGGCGCGCGTGTCGCGGTTGCAGTCGGCGGAACCTGGGTCACGGTCGGCGGCACCGGCGTATTCGTCGGCGGCACGCGCGTCGCGGTTGCGGTTGGCGCCGGTGTCGCGGTTGGCGGAATCGGCGTTGCGGTCGGCGGCACCGGGGTTGGCGTCGGCGGCGCGGCGCACGCGACCAGTGTGACCAGCACGATCACAAACACGCTCAACCTCATCATTGAGCGAAACATATCTCCTCCTTTTGAAAGTACAGGGTTTGTTGATGATACGTAAAAGAGACCTTCCAGGTTTCAAAAACCTGGAAGGTCTCACGCCTCGCGTTTTACGATTTCCACTTGCCGCGCTCCTTCTCCACCCACGCGAACTTGCGTTGCAGTGCTTTGGTGTAGAGCCGTTTCCAATCGTACCCGGCATAATCACCCCAGGATTTGTACACGCGCGGGTCAATGTAATTTTTGAGCGACGTGCCCAGGTTGTAATCGCGCGTCTGTTTCGCGAGCTCAAGTTGGAGCGCCGCGCGCTCGACGCGCTCTTCAAAATTTTTCTGCGCGATGTCCGGCGCGACGCGCGCTTGCTCCAACGCGGCTTGCGACTTGGCGAGTCGTTCCGCGTACCGTTGCGGCGCGTGCGCGAACGCATCTTGCGCGCGTTTGAGCGCGACTTGTGCCTGTTTGACACGCGCGTTCACACTGCGCGATTTGACGCGTTTCGTTTTCGATGCCGCGTCCAACGCTTTGCGCGCGGCGGCAACGCGATCTTTCAAGCGTTTGAGTCTCGCGCCATTTTGTTTTTTCGATTCCGCGAGTGCGCGGCGCGCGGCGCGCAATCGTTTGTTGTAAGTCGCCAACGCTTTTTTCGCTTTCGGCGGTTTTTGCTTTTCGAGCGCGGACAGCGCGGCTTGCTTTTTCTTCAGATCGGCTTCGGCGGACGCGCTTGCTTTTTTCTGCTCCGCGATCAACTTATCGAGCGCGACCTGGCGCGCGGCGAGTGTCGCGTCAAGTTTCGGTAGATCGGCTTGCGCGGCGCGCGCTTTGTTCAACGCGTCCGCGCGCGATTTGACTTGTTGCTCAAGCGATTGCGGATCGGGTTTTGTCGCGAGCAAATGCGCGACCGTTTTTTCGCGCGCCGGAATTTGCGCGATCAGTTTGCTCACGTCCGGTTTCGCGTCGCGCAATTTGCCAACTTCGACTTCGCGCTTGATCAAATTCTCTTCCCAGTTTTTCGGCGGCGTGCGTTTGTGATTGCACACGACCGCGGCTTCGAGATTCGCGAGTTTCGCGATCATTTCTTTGCGATAGCCCGGCGTCGCGTCGGTTACATCGCCCGCATGTTCGAGGTACGCGCGCACCGCGTGCGTCCCGTGATAGGTGCGAAATACTTTCGCGGTCAGTCCCGCGACAATGCCGCCCAAAAATTGATTGACGTGCGTCGAATCAATCTTGTCGAAAATTTGATCGCCCGGTTGTTTGCCGCGCGACAGGTCGCGTAGGTTGCGCGCGAGCGGTTGTTCTTTTTCGTCGAGCGGAAGCGTCTTTGCCCACTGCACGCTATCCTTGCCGAGAAAATCAAACGCGATGTGATCCGGCGCGATGTGAATGTGTTCGACGCGCAAAGTGGACGCGCCGACCGTATCCGCTTCGTCCTCGTCCTTTTCATCGCCGACGCGCATCGCGAGCCGGTCAATCAAATAGCACACCGTCGCGAGTTGGCGTTTTTTCATTTCCGCCGCGTGTATTTTCTCGCGGCGTTTTTCGATTTGTTGCAATTCGATCAATAATTTTTCGCGCGCACTTTCAGATTTCGCGCGCGCTGGCGGATCGTTCGCCGCGTTTGCGCGCAACATTTTTTCTTCGAGCGATTTGAGCTCGGCGCGCGTTTTGTGTTCATCGCGATCCAGCGCGGCGCGGCCGCGCGTATCTTCAAACGCCATCAACTTGCGAATTTCATCACGCACCTGCTCGACATTTTTTTCGAGTTTCGCGGCTTTGAGATATTTTTCCTGGTCGCGTTCCTGCCGCAAATGCGACGAGTCCGCGAGCCACACGTACTTGCGCTTGTCCGAAAGTTTATCATACCAGGTCGCGATCCACATCGCATCGTGTTCGTGCACGATCTCTTTCCACGCGCCGGCGGGCACCGGCGCGTCTTCATCAAGATTGAGCGTTACGTCAGTCGGCTGAACGCGATCTTTCCACTTGCCGCGCAGAGGATGCGCGCCGCGCCCCATCAAAATTCCCGGCGGTTCGACCAGGTATGCGCCGACTTCGGTTTCGATTCCATCAATCGTCGCGAAACCGAATTTTGCTTTGAGCTCATCGCGCTCGCGTTTGCGTTCGGCGGAACGTTTTTTCTTTTCGTCGTCCGCGAGGTTCGCGGTTTTTTCGCGATCGGCAAGTGCGTGCAGTTCGGTGAAATCAATGTCCGCGAGCGTGATATCAGTAAAGCGCGCGTCGAGTTTGGTTTTCAAATCGTCCAAAAAATTTCTTTGAAAAACCGGGTCAAGCACGTACGGCGTATCTTTTTTCTTCGCCCATGCCATCAACATTTCTTCTTGATCGAGCGTGAGCGTAACGATTTCATTCTTGATCCGAATTTTTGAAATCTGTGACTGATACGTCGGCGGAAATGCAACGCCATTATGCCGCAAGGTTTGCCACTTCAATCTGAACACTCCTCTGAAATAATTAGCGGCGTGGATTATAACGCAAAACGAATTTGCGGACAAACGCCAATTGACAAATCGCGCGTCGGTGATAAGATACAAACCGTAGGGCAAATTTCTAATTTGCCCACCTTCTCCAGGAGTCCTCAATGGCAAAACGCTCAATCACGGTTGACGATCTTTTCAACCTCAAATTGATTTTCGATCCCCAAATTTCTCCCGGTGGCAAAACCATCGCGTTCGTGTTGACGACGCCGGATTTGGACGGCGACAAATATCACTCGCACATCTGGCTCGTACCCGCTGATGGTTCCGCGCCCGCGCAACAATTCACATTCGGCGAGGGCAAGGATCGCGCGCCGCGTTGGTCGCCCGATGGAAAACAGATCGCGTTCAATTCGGATCGCGATAAAGATCGCGGCGATCAATTGTTTTTGATTGCGCGCGCGGGTGGCGAAGCGCGGCGATTGACCGACGACGCGAAAAAACCGGGCGCGGCGACCTGGTCGCCCAACGGAAAACAGATCGCGTACTCGGCAAAGATGATCACGCGCGCGGTCGAGCACGCGAACGGCGCGCGCGAAAAATCGGACGTGAAATCGTACACGCGGTTGAATTACAAAGCCGACGGCAACGGCTTTTGGGATTACGGCTGGCAACAGGTCTTTGCGATCTCGCCGGACGGCGGCAACGAGAAGCAATTAACGCGCGGCAATTACAATCACGTCGAACCAACCTGGTCGCCGGACTCGCGCACAATTGTTTTTGTCGCGAATCGTTCGGCGAACGCGGACTTGACGCGCGTTACCGATCTGTGGGGCGTCCCCGCGCGCGGTGGCACGCTCAAACGCTTGACGCGATCCAAAGGTCCGACGCGCGCGCCGGCGTTTTCGCCCGACGGAAAATGGATCGC
>JACRPR010000179.1 GCA_016223105.1 Chloroflexota bacterium
ACGCCGGAAGACGCGGTCGCGTTGATCCTCGAAGCGGGCGGCGTACCGGTATTGGCGCATCCGCGCGAAGTAACGCACTGGGTTCAGCCGCTCGTCAAAGCCGGTTTACTTGGGCTTGAAGTATTTTACGGCATGTACGATGACGCGACCATCGCGGAACTCGCGCGGCTCGCGCGGCAGTACGATTTGATCGCGACCGGCGGAAGCGATTTTCACGGCTTGAACAAAATGGCGCATATGAGCGCGCTCGGCGAGGTGAACGTGCCGCCGAATGTCGCGGACAAGTTACGCGCGCGCGCGGAAGCGCTGAAGGAATAAAAAACGCTTGCGAAGATTGCGAATCTTCGCAAGCGTTTTTGTCTGCGGCGGATCATCCATCCTACAAAAGACACAGATTTCTTTTTTCCACTTTGCGCCCAAGCGAACTTGTGCTATACTCTGCGCGCTTGATTCTGATGAACACACATTCGACTAGTCATTCTGCACCACGCAGATGGCGCGCGATGTCGCGCCGCCGAGAACGGACGCGCTGATGCGCTCATTTTTCGCTTCCCCCGATTTGCGCGCGTTGATGACGCGCGTCAGCCGCGTATTTCCACTTGTCGTTTTCGGCGCAGTCGCGCTGTACGAAATGTTCGCGTTTGCGTTCTTGCGCCACATCTCCGACACCTTGAATCTCATCCTCGACCTGGTCGTCTTTGGCATCCTCGGACCCATCGTCATTTGGTTTACTCTGCGCTGGATCACCGCGCAGGTCGAAGAGTATGATCGCGCGCGCGCGGAAAAAGCCGCCGCCGAAGCCGAACGGCAACGCGCGATTGAAGCCGCGCGCGAACAGGAACGTCTGCTCGCCGCCGTGTCCGCGAATTCCGCCGACGCGATCATCACGCTCGATAATGCCGGGATCATCAAGGCGTGGAATCGCGGCGCGGAAATGATTTTCGATTACAAGCCCGAGCAGGTCGTCGGCAAACATTTTGAAATTTTGCTTTTGCCGGAACAGATCGCGCGCGGCGAGATCGAATGGTTGAATCAACAAATTCGCGAACGCGGGTTCGTGCGAAATTATCAAACGACGCGCGTCGCCAAAGACGGTCGCCGCGTGATTGTCGATCTCACGCGCACGGCACTGCAAAACGAACACGGCGAGTTTGTCGGCTATTCCGCGATTATGCGCGACATTACCAAACGCGTCGAGACCGAACGCGAATTGCAAAAACTCAATCTCGATCTCGAAACGATGGTCGCCGAACGCACATATCAACTCGCGTCCGCGACCGAAGAATTGCGCCGGCGCAATCGCGAACTCGAAGAGGCGAACGTCAAACTCACCGAGCTGGATCATCTCAAATCCGATTTCGTTTCGATGGTGTCGCACGAATTGCGCGCGCCCCTCACCAACATCAACGGCTCGCTCGAACTCTTGCTCGAAAACGACGGCGCATTTCGCGACAAGAGCTCGCGCGAAATGTTGCAAATCGTGCGCGAGCAGAGCGCGCGATTGACCCGACTCGTGCAAGGCATTCTCAACGTCAGTCGCATCGAAGCCGGGCAACTCGTTCTGCAACCGCAAGCATTCGACGCGCTCGCGCTGATCGAGCGCGTGATCAATGCGTGGGAAGCGCGCGGCGCGATGAATCCGCTCGATCATCCGCGCGCGGTCAACCTGCCGTCGGTGTGGGCGGATCGCGATCGCACCGAAGAAATTTTATTCAATCTGATTGACAACGCGATCAAGTACTCGCCCGACGGTGCGCCGATTCATCTCGACGCGCGCGCGAGCGGCGAGTTTGTAATCGTTTCGGTTTCGGATCGTGGGATCGGAATTCCCGAAGAACAAGTCGCGAAAATTTTTGAAAAATTCCATCGCGTGGATCGCCGCGACTCGATGGAAAAATATGGACACGGTTTGGGGTTGTTCATCTGCCGCCGCCTCATCGAAGCGCAAGGCGGACAGATTTGGGTCGAAAGTGTGCTGGGCGAGGGTTCGACCTTTCGCTTCACTCTGCCGCTCGCCGGGCGCGTCGAAGCGGAAGCCCCAGCCCGGTCAACCGTTGGAGGACGCCGATGAGTAAAGGTCGCATTTTGATCGTGGACGATGATCGCACGCTCGTTCGGTTGATGCGCGAAGCATTGTCAAAAGCCGAATTTGAAATTGTTACCGCGTTCAACGGCATTGACGCGTTGCAAGAATTGTACGCGAAACAACCCGACCTGGTTTTGCTCGATGTGATGATGCCGCGCATGGACGGTTGGGAAACCGCGACGCGGATTCGCCAGGTGAGTAAGGTGCCGATCATTATGCTCACCGCGAAAGATGAAGAGAGCGATAAACTCAAGGGCTTTGCCGCGGGCGTGGACGATTACGTAACCAAGCCGTTCAGTTTTGCCGAGATGGTCGCGCGCGTGCAAGCCGTGTTGAATCGCGCGCGCATGGCGCCGCCCGAACACAAACCGAAACGCTATGCGAGCGGCACCCTGGTGATTGACACCGACTCGCGCCGCGTGATGAAAAACGGCAAGGTCGTCGAACTCACACCCACCGAATATCGCTTGCTCGTAACGCTCGCGGAAAATTCCGGGCGCGTGTTATCGCACGAACAATTGTTGAACAAGGTGTGGGGGTACGAGTACGGCGAAGATACCGGGTACGTCAAACGCTACGTCTGGTACTTGCGCCGCAAAGTCGAGGATGATCCACGCAAACCGGAACACATTCTCACCGAACGCGGATTTGGGTATTTGTTTCAGGGGGATTGATGCGCGTAGGGGCAAAGCATCCTTCGACTACGCTCAGGATGCTTCGCCCCTACTTTTTTATTTCAAGCGCATCACCAATTTTTCCGCGATCCACAACACGACTGCGACGATGCCGTTCACCGCGACTGCGATGCCGAGCGCGAATGTCAACGCGTCAATCGTTTGCCGCGCGAGTTGAACCAGGTCGGGCGGCACGCGCGGCGTCCAGCCGAGCAAAAATAAAACGACGACGCTCAAACCCAGGAATGAAATCACTGGTCCCCAGGGTTCGCGATCCGATTCACTCGGAATCATCGCGGTGCTCACCGCGAACACGAGATAGAGATCAACCCAGGTCAGCCAATCGTACGCGTACTCGCCGACGCGCCGCGCGATTTGCTCGAGCGATAACCCGGTGTTGGGCCACAAATCGAAACCCCACCCGGCGATCAACCAGATCGCGCCCAGCCCCATCACGAACGGCGCGATGCCGATCAAACTTTCGCGAAATGGATCGGTCTTGCGAATCCCGACCGAGCCGAGACTGATTAAATTCTTTTTGCCCTGTACTTTGCCCACGCCGATCTTGACGCCGAACGTATCTACGAGCAAAATTTTCGCGGCAAGGTAATGACTCGCCTCGTGTAAAATAATTCCGGGCAGAAGCAAATAAAAAAGCAGTTTCACCGCGCACCCGGAATCGCCGGTCAACATCAGACCGAATCCTTGAATGTGGCGATGCAACCAACGTTGCAAAAAAATCGTCAGGACAAAGACGATGAGGAAAGAGAGAATCGGCATTGTGGCTCAAAACCCGAAGGGTTTTCGCGCTAGCGACCCTTCGGGTTTGCCGCTTGACAAATCGCGACAAAATCTGCGGCGACCAAACTTGCGCCGCCGACGAGCGCGCCGTCAATATCCGGTTGCGCGAAAAATTCCGCGACGTTTTTCGGCGTTACACTTCCGCCGTACTGCACGCGCACGGCTTGCGCGATTTCTTCGCCGTACAGATCGGCGAGCGCACCGCGAATCGTGATTCCGATCACCGCGTTCGCGCCCGCGCCGCTCGCGGCTTTGCCGGTGCCGATTGCCCAGATCGGTTCGTACGCGATGATGATGCCGCGCGCGTCGTCGCGTGAAATATCTTGAAACGCCGCGCGCACTTGCGCGCCGACCAGCGCATCGGTTTGCCCGGCTTCGTTCTGCGCGAGATTTTCGCCGACGCACACAATCGGTTTGAGGTGATGCGCGAGCGCGGCTTTAATTTTTTTGTTGACGCCTTGATCGGTCTCGCTAAAAAATTGCCGGCGTTCGGAATGACCGATGATGACGTAATCGCAAATTTCGTTCAGCATCGCCGGCGCGATTTCGCCGGTGAACGCGCCTTTCGATTCCCAGTGCACATTTTGCGCGCCGACGCGAATCGGCGATCCGGCTACCAACTCTGCGACTTGCGGGATCGCGATGAACGGCGGACACAACACGATTTCGATTTTGCCGTCGCGCGCGAGTTGCGCGAGATCATCGCGCATTGCGCTGACGAGTGTGCGCGCCTCGGCAAGCGTCTTGTTCATTTTCCAATTTCCAGCAATGATGGGTGTACGCATCGTTACCTCGGTTTCAGATGTCAGATTTCAGATTTCAGATTTCAGATTACGTTCCACCGTCATTTCGAACGAAGCGAGAAATCTTGTTTTCGCGCGCGGAGATTTCTCGCTTCGCTCGAAATGACCCGTACACGTTGTGCAAATTTTCAATTCGCAATTTGAAATCTGAAATCTGAAATGGATTATAGCATCGTTGCGCGCAAAAACAAAAACGGACAGATCGTCGAGCGACCTGTCCATTTTTGATCGGTAAAGTTTACGCGGGTTCGGGCGGCGGCGCGTGTTTCGCTTTTTCCGCTTCGAGGCGCGCCATCAATTCATCGCGCTTTTTCTGCGCGGCTTCCTTGCCTTCGTCAATCGCCGTTTGCAAACGCGAGCGTTGCTCTTCAAGCACGAGGCGACCGCGTTCTTGCGCCTGCCCCGCAAATTCTTCCGCGCGGCGGCGCGTTTGTTCGCTCGTTTCCACCGCGCGATTACGCAGTTCGATACTGCGCTCGCGCAACTCGTCGCGCGTCTCTTCGCCGGATTGCGGCGCGAGTAACAATGCGGCGGCGGCGCCGACTACGGTGCCGAGTAAAAAGCCGGTCAGAAATTCCCATCCACGACTGTCGCTGGACATTAGTTTGCTCCTTTTCCCTTCCTGGGTCTGTAGTTTACACGCGAACGTGTTGTTGAAAAAACACTGCTGAGGTCAACCGCGGCGCACAAGAATTCGCAACGCTTGCAAAACACCGGACGCAAAACTCGATGCGCGCACCATCGGCGTGACCAGGTTCTCGCTGACAAAAACGGTCGTGCCGCGCACGGTGCGAACGGTTTCGTCCGCCGAATGAAGAATCGGCATCACTTCGTTGCGTAAAATCCGGGTCAGTTGAATGACTTGCAAAATTAAAACGATCAACAAGCCGCCGACGATGAGTGATTCGATTGCGAGAATGATAATCGCGAGATCGCGCACGACATCCACAGAATAACCTCACTTTCGGCGGGGATTATAGCACAGTTTGAAATCGGGCGCAATCGCAAATCGCCGTCGCGGTTTAATGCCGCCACGCGCGCGCGACAAACAGAAACAACCAACTCACGATCGTGGCTTCCGCAAAATTCAACGCGCCAATGTTGAGCCAAGACAAGCCGACCACGCTCGCGAGAAAATGTCCGAGTCCAAATCCGGCGATGCTGACGATCAAATAAAAAAATAAACGCAACCAACCGTGTCCAAAAATCACATAGAACACGAGCGCGTAGAGCGAAGCGATCACGAGTCCGAGGACGAATGTTGCCATTTGGAAAATGAGCCAATGTGCCAACCGGCACATTGGCAAATTGGATCATTGGCTCATTGAAATAATTCCACCGCCGAGACATTGCTCGCCGTCGTAAAACACGATGGCTTGACCGGGCGTAATGTCGCGCAGGGGCTGATCGAAAATGACTCTCACCCCTTGCCCATTTTCCGGTGCCGGGAAAATCGTCGCCGCGCTTTCCGTCGCGCGATAACGAATCTTTGCGGTCACGCGTATTTCATCGCGCGGCGCATTGCCCGCGATCCAATTCACCGCGTCCGCGATCAATTCGCGTTTGCCAAGCTCTGCCACGCGCCCGACGACGACGCGATTATTTTGCGCGTCAAGCGCGATCACGTAGAGCGGCTCGCCCACCGCGAGGTTCAACCCTTTGCGTTGTCCAATCGTGTATAGCGCGATGCCCGCGTGTTGCGCCAGCACATTGCCGCGCGTGTCCACGATGTCGCCGGGGACGAGTGAAGCCGGAATGTTGCGCCGCAAAAAATTGCGGTACTCGCCGTCCGCGATGAAACACAAATCCTGGCTTTCCACTTTTTCCGCGACGCGCAAGCCGAATCGCCGCGCGAGCGCGCGCGTTTCCGCTTTCGTCAATTCACCGAGCGGAAATAACGCGTGCGCGAGTTGTTCCTGGTTCAGAATCGCGAGTGCGTACGATTGATCTTTTTTCGGATCGATCCCGCGCCACAATTCAAACTTGCCAGCGTGTTCGCGCACGCGCGCGTAATGCCCGGTCGCGAGAAAATCCGCGCCGAGCGCGCGCGCTTTGGTCAGCAACGCGCCGAACTTGATCGTGCGATTACATTCGAGGCAGGGATTCGGCGTGATGCCGCGCGCGTACCCGTCGAGAAAAAAATCCACGACGCGCGTTTTGAAATCGGCTTCAAAGTTGAGCAGGTAAAACGGGATGCCGAGTTTTTGTGCGACGCCGCGCGCATCGGCGACGGCTTCGGGCGAGCAACAGCGATTTGTGGTTGGCGCGGTGTCGCCAAGTTGAAAGGTGGGCGAGTCTGGCTCTGCCCACAAACGCATCATCATCCCGATCACAGTATAACCGCGCTCGACGAGGAGCGCGGCAGTGGTCGAACTATCTACGCCGCCGCTCATCGCGACGACAACGGTTGCAGTGGTCATTTATGATTTCTGATTTCTGATTTAAGATTTGATCTTGTGCAATTGATCGTCATTTCGAGCGAAGCGAGAAATCTCACCGCAACAAGAGATTTCTCGCTTCGCTCGAAATGACAGCGCGCAACTTGGTTATGATTTCGGCAACATGTCCAAATAAATATCCAGCGAACGTTCAACCGCGTCCGCGATTAACGCGATAAAATCGTTTGGGTTGCCCGCGTCGGCTTGGCGCAGTGCCACATAATAGGGCGCGCGCGTTTTCACTTGGATGACTGCCGGTGGAAATCCCGCGCGGATCAAAATCAAATTCATCAACACGCGCGCGGTGCGACCGTTGCCGTCAATGAACGGATGAATGTTCACGAATTTAAAATGGGCGCGCGCGGAAAATTCTATCGCGTGCATTGCCCTGGTTTCATCCGATCCGAGCCAGCGCGCGAAATCGTACATCAAACTTGGCACGGTGCTCACGTCGGGCGGCACAATCACTTCGAGATGTTCGCGCAATGATTTGCCGCCAATCGTAACGCCGTCGAGCAGAATCGCGCGCGTTTCCGCGAGCGTGATCGTCGAACCTTCGATCGCGTTCGAGTGGAACGTCCAATCCACGCGAAAAAATTCCGCGAGTTTCGCGAGGATGGCGGGCGGTAAAGGACGATGCGAATCGAGTCGCGCTTTTTTTTCGTCTAACCGAGCAAAGATGTAGTGGGCTTGCATTTCATTTCACGCGGCAACCAGGTCAGAGCGTACGGCGAGCCGGTCAGCATGCGTTGGCGCGCGCAACCAGCTCGCTGGCAGATTTGTCACAGCGACGGTATTACCAAGTAAATCAAAAAACTCGACGCTATAGCCGATCTCGCGCCCGGCAACCTGGTGAAGTTCAACAACTGTGCCAACATCGCCCGCGCGCAAATTTTCTTCGGGTACATCGCGAACTAGGACAACATCCGTATAAAGTTGGAATTCCATCATTCCTCCATCTCTAATCAGGAAACAGCGTGATCAATCGCGGAAAATCGGTTCCCGCGTCGATCTGCCAAATGGATCGTACCATCAAAGAACGACCACTCGGCGTTTTCAATGCGGCGTGAATTTCGTAGCGCGTTCCATAAATCGTTTCTCGGACCACATCTACTTGCGTGTTGAGATGAAATGATCGGATATCTGTTTCCAAGCGTTGCCAAGTGTCAGCATCATAACCGAATTCGAAAAGCAATCGCGCTTTGGTTCCACCGCGTTCGTGTTCGATGTTCAACAAGTATTCAGTGAGTTTCTCTGGCGCGATGATCGCGTTCTCTCGATTCGGAATCTTCATTGTTTACGCAACTTACCCACCACATCCGCAACCACATCCACCGCGCGCGCGACATCCGCTTCTGAATTATCGCGCCCCAGGGTCAAGCGCAACGCGCCGCGTGCGACGTCTGCCGCATAGCCCATCGCCGCGAGAACGTGCGAGGGTTCGAGCGCGCCCGCCGTGCACGCGCTCCCGGTCGAGCCGGCAATGCCTGCCAGATCAAGACCCAGGATCATTTCGTCGCCGATTGCGCCGGGGATAACGAAACTCGCGTGCCCGGGCAAACGCTGTTTCGGATCGCCGGTCAATTGCGCGCCGGCGACGCGTTCCAAAATTCCGACGATCAATTTTTCGCGGAGCGCGATCAAACGCGCGTTCGTTACATCGCGTTCGCTCTGCGCGATTTTGAGCGCGGTCGCCATACCGACGATGTACGGAACATTTTCGGTACCCGCGCGGCGATTGCGTTCGTGACTGCCGCCAGTTTGCATCGGCATTAGCGGCGTCCCCGCGCGCACGTACAACGCGCCGATACCTTTCGGACCGTGAAATTTGTGCGCGCCGAGCGACATTAAATCAATGCCCAGTGTGTTCACATCGAGATCGAGATAGCCGCCTGCCTGCACCGCGTCGGTGTGAAAAATTATTTTTTTCGCGCGCGCGATTTTCGAAATCTCGGCAAGCGGTTCAATCGTGCCGACTTCGTTGTTCGCGTACATCACGCTGATCAAAATCGTGTTCGGCTTGATCGCGCGCGCGATGTCGTCGGGATTGACCGCGCCATTGCGATTGACCGGCACGCGCGTCACCTCGCACCCAAATTCTTTTTCGAGTTGATCCGCCGTGCGAAGAATCGCGTGATGTTCGATGGGGGTCGTGATAATATGATTGCCGCGTGCGCGCAACGCGAACGCGACGCCGCGCAACGCGAGATTGTCCGCTTCCGATCCGCATCCGGTAAAAACAATTTCGTTCGATTGCGCGCGCAAAATTTCCGCGATCGTTCGACGCGATTCATCGAGCGCGCCGAGCGCGGCTTGCCCCCAGCGATGCAAACTCGACGCGTTGCCGAATTTCTCCGTAAAGTACGGAAGCATCGCGTCAACGACGCGCGGATCAACCGGCGTGGTGGCGGAATGATCGAGATAGATATTGGTAATTGGTAATTGGTAATTAGGATTTGTCATTTGTTCATTTGCTCATTTATCATTGCGCCGCGATTCTAGCACACGGGTATCGCGTTGTCAAAGCCGATCACTTGTTGCAATACCTTCGCCAAATTGTCCGCGCCGCTGAAATTTTCCACTGACGGAAGGGAACACGGACACGCTACGCGTCTTTGATTTTTTTCAATTGTCCGTGTTCTTTTCAGTCAGTGGAAAGTGGTTTTGGATTTTGGCGAAGGTATTACTTGTTGAGGAGCGTTTTGATGCCGCTCCAAAAAACGAACGCGCCGACGCCGCCGAAAATTCCACCGAACACGAGTGCGACAAGCGGCTCTTCGCGAAAAGAAACCACGGCGACCGCAATTCCAACGAGTAGAAAAATTCCGCCGAACCCAATCGCCCCGACCTCTTTTGATTTGAACACATCGAGGTACCAATCGGGCGTGAGCGCGGTGACCAAAATCGCGCCGATGAAAATAAAAATTTGTGCAAGCACGAGGTACGGCATTTCCATTTGCGCGAACATTACGAATCCCATAATGAGCGGCAGTCCGCCAAAGCCCGCGCCCCAGATCAGCATAAATGGCACGCGGATCGAAAATCCATCGCGCAGTCCGCGCAGAGTAAAACCGATTGCCGCGCCGCCGATAATATGAAAGATCGAAAGAAAACCCAGGATTCCTAAAATTCCCATTGCGTTTATCCTTTCGTCGCGGTGATCACCATCACCACGCTCGCATCGTCCTGCACGTTTTCAACGCCCACGCTAAACCCGGCATCCGCGAGCAATTTTTCCGCCAACACTAACGACGATGCGCCGCTCACAACATCAAGCGCGGTGTCGAGCGCGCGATCCCACGCGTCGCGTTTGAGCAATCGTCCACCGTCCACCCAGATCAATCGCCCGCGATCATCCAACACCCGATTCATTTCCGCGAGCGCGCGCGGATCGGGCGCGAATCCCGGCGGAAAGGGCATCACGATTGAATCGAACGCGCGCGACGCGAATGGCAATGCTTCGGCGCGCGCGCGGAGCAATCGCGACGCGTCCTTCGACTCCGCTTCGCTCCGCTCAGGATGCTCCCGATTTAATTTCCCGCGCGTGATTCGCAACATCGCCGGCGACAGATCAACGCCAATCGGCGCGTAGCCGGACGCGATCAAATCGAGCGTTAGGTTGCCGGTGCCGCACGGCAATTCGAGCACGCGCGTTCCGGCAAGGCGCGGAATCGCCGCGCGCGTCCACGCGCGCCAATGCCCGCGCGACACAAACGCACTGACAAGATCGTACGTGAACGCGAATTGATTGTAGAACAGGTGAAATGCGAATCGGATGAACGCGCGCCACGCGCGGCGAAGAATCATCGCGGCGAATTATACCGGAGGAGGGACAAGCGGACAAGCGACAGTACCGCGCGGTCAGATACAAAGTACTACAGACAGCGCGCGGCGCGCCGCTTATAATGCAATCACGATAAGCCGTTGTGGGCGCAACGGCTCAGAAAACTCAGGGTTCCTCCTCCCCCTGAGTTTTCTTTTTTTGTCGGAAATGTTCAATCAGAGTATAATGGCAAATGGCGAAAAAAATAATGCGCCGCAATTTACAAGACGCATTTTCTAAATTCCAAAATACAGAGGTTAGTATGCCACGCGTTCAAGTTACGTTAGATGCCAACGAAGCCGCCGCCTACATCGCGCACCAGGTCAGCGAAGTGATCGCGATCTATCCGATCACGCCGTCGTCGCCGATGGGCGAGTGGGCGGATCAATGGTCCTCCGAGGGCAAGCAAAACATTTGGGGCACGACGCCGCTCGTCGTCGAAATGCAAAGCGAAGCGGGCGCCGCCGGCGCAGTGCATGGCGCACTGCAAACCGGCTCGCTCACGACGACGTTCACCGCGAGCCAGGGATTGCTGTTGATGATCCCGAATATGTACAAAATTGCCGGCGAACTCACGTCGGCGGTATTTCACGTCAGCGCGCGCTCGCTCGCCGCGCAAGGGCTTTCGATTTTCGGCGATCACAGCGACGTGATGGCGACGCGCCAAACCGGCTGGGTGATGCTGTGTTCGTCATCCGTGCAAGAGGTGATGGACCTCGCGCTGATCGCGCACGCCGCGACATTGCAAGCGCGTTTGCCGATTCTGCATTTCTTCGACGGCTTTCGCACATCGCACGAGGTGATGAAGGTCGAGCAACTCACGCGCGAAGATATTCGCGCAATGATTGACGACGACCTGGTGCGCGCGCATCGCGCGCGCGGACTCTCGCCGGAGAATCCGGTGATGCGCGGCACCGCGCAAAATCCCGATGTGTATTTCCAAGCGCGCGAAACCGTGAATCCATTTTACAACGCCGTGCCAAGCATCATTCAAAAAACGATGGACCAATTCGCGCAGATCGTCGGACGGCAATATCATTTGTTCGATTACGTCGGTGCGCCGGACGCGGATCGTGTGATCGTCGCGATGGGTTCCGCGAACGAGGTAACGCAAGAGACGGTCGAGTACTTGAACGCGCGCGGCGAGAAAACCGGCGTCTTGAAAGTGCGCTTGTATCGCCCCTGGTCGGCGGAAGATTTTGTCAACGCGATCCCGGCATCGGTCAAGACGCTCGCGGTGTTGGATCGCACGAAAGAACCTGGGTCGGCGGGCGAGCCGTTGTATCAAGACGTGATCACCGCGCTCGTCGAAACCGGGCGCGCGATCAAAACGGTCGGCGGTCGCTACGGTTTGTCGTCAAAAGAATTTACGCCCGCAATGGTCAAGGGCGTGTTCGACGAAATGCGTAGGGGCGACCTTGATGGTCGCCCGCCGAAAAATCATTTCACGATCGGCATCAACGACGACGTCACGCACACCTCGCTCGATTACGATCCGAATTTTTCGACCGAAGGCGCGGACACGGTGCGCGCGATGTTTTACGGCTTGGGCGCGGACGGCACGGTCGGCGCGAACAAGAACTCGATCAAGATCATTGGCGAGGACACGCCGAATTTCGCGCAGGGATATTTCTACTACGATTCGAAAAAATCCGGCACGATGACGACATCGCATTTGCGCTTTGGTCCCAAACCGATTCACTCGTCGTACCTGATTCGTTCGGCGAACTTTGTCGCGTGCCATCAATCCGAGTTTCTCGAAAAAACCGACGTGCTACGCGTCGCGGAACCGGGCGCGACGTTTTTGCTCAACAGTCCGTACGATCCCGATCAAGTGTGGGATCATTTGCCGCGCACGGTGCAACAACAAATCATCGAAAAGAAATTAAAGTTCTATGTGATTGACGCGGTCGCAGTCGCGAAAGAAACCGGGATGGGCACGCGCATCAATACCGTGATGCAAACGTGCTTTTTCGCGATCAGCGGCGTGCTCCCGCGCGAGCAAGCGATTGAAGCGATCAAGCACTCGATTGAAAAAACGTACGGCAAGCGCGGCGAATCGGTCGTCGCGAAAAATTTCGCGGCGGTGGACAAGACACTCGAACGGTTGCATCAAGTTGCCGTGCCAAGCGCGATCACGAGCCAGTTCGATATGCGCTTGCCGGTTCCGCTCGAAGCGCCGGCGTTTGTGCAAAATGTAACCGCGATGATGATCGCGGGCAAGGGCGATGATTTGCCGGTGAGCGCGATGCCGGCGGACGGCACGTATCCGACCGGCACGACGCAATGGGAACGCCGCAACATCGCGCTTGATATTCCGGTGTGGGACACCGAGACGTGTATTCAATGCGGCAAGTGCGTCCTGGTTTGTCCGCACGCGGTCATTCGCGCCAAAGTGTACGATTCGAAATATCTCGACGGCGCGCCCGCGACATTCAAGAGTACCGCCGCGCGCTGGAAAGAATTTTCGCAAATGAAGTACACGCTCCAAGTCGCGCCGGAAGATTGCACCGGTTGTACGCTCTGCGTCGAAGTGTGTCCCGCGAAAAATAAAACGCAGACCGGCTTGAAGGCGATCAATATGATGCCGCAGTTGCCGATCCGCGAACCGGAAAAAGCGAATTGGGAATTTTTCAAACAATTGCCGGAGATGAACCGCGAGCAGATCAATTTGCAACTCGTCAAAGATTCGCAGTTGCTCGAACCGCTCTTTGAATTTTCCGGCGCGTGCGCGGGTTGCGGCGAAACCCCGTACATCAAACTCGTGTCGCAACTCTTTGGCGACCGCGCGATCATCGCGAACGCGACCGGCTGTTCCTCGATCTACGGCGGCAACTTGCCGACGACGCCGTACACGAAAAACGGCGCAGGACGCGGTCCGGCGTGGGCGAACTCGCTCTTTGAAGACAATGCGGAATTTGGTCTCGGCTTTCGACTCACACTCGACAAGCGTCTCGAATACGCGAGCGAGTTACTGCCGCAATTCACAGACCTGGTTGGCGCGGAGTTGGTTGACGCGATCTTGCACGCGGATCAGTCGTCCGAAGCCGGGTTGTTGAAACAACGCGGGCGCGTGCAATTGTTGAAAGAGCGATTGGACGCGCGCGTAGGGGCGAAGCATGCTTCGCCCCTACAGAGCGCCGCGAAGGAGTTGCTGAGCGTCGCGGATATTTTCGTCAAGAAATCGGTGTGGATCGTCGGCGGCGATGGTTGGGCGTACGACATCGGTTATGGCGGTCTCGATCATGTGATCGCGTCCGGGCGCAACGTCAATATTCTCGTGCTCGATACCGAAGTGTACTCAAACACCGGCGGACAGATGTCGAAATCCACGCCGCGCGGCGCGGTCGCGAAATTCGCCGCGGGCGGCAAGCCGCTCGCGAAAAAAGATCTCGCGGCAATCGCGATGACGTACGGCAGTGTCTACGTCGCGCGCGTCGCGATGGGCGCGAGCGATTCGCAAACGATCAAAGCGATCATCGAAGCCGAAGCGTACGAGGGTCCTTCGATCATCATCGCGTACAGCCATTGCATCGCGCACGGCATTGACATCGCGAAAGGACTCGAACAACAAAAACTCGCGACCGCGACCGGGTATTGGCCGTTGTTTCGCTACAATCCCACGCTCGCGCGCGAAGGCAAGAATCCGTTCCAACTCGATTCCAAAGCACCGTCGCTTCCGCTTCCAAAATACGCGTACAACGAAACGCGTTACACGATGCTGGTGCAGAGCAATGAAGAAGCCGCCGAACGTTTGATGAAACTCGCGCAAGAAGATGTGAACGCGCGGTGGAAGATATACGAAAAGATGGCGCAGGGATAAAATTTTGAGGGATGAAGGATGAAGGATGAAAAATTCATCCTTCATCCTTCATCCCTCATCCTTTCAGGAGATTCAAAAATGCCAGACCTATCAACCACATACCTGGGCTTGAAATTAAAAAATCCAATCGTGCCATCGTCGTCGCCGTTGATGCAAAAAGTGGACACGATTAAAAAGATGGAGGACGCGGGCGCGGCGGCGGTCGTTCTGCACTCGTTGTTTGAAGAGCAAATCATTCGCGAAGCCGACGCGCTCGATCACGCGCTTGAACAAGGCGCGCACTCGTTCGCCGAAGCGTTGACGTACTTTCCCGATCTCGGCAATTACAATCTCGGTCCCGAAGGGTATCTCGAACACATCGCAAAAGTCAAAGCCGCAGTGAAAATTCCGGTGATCGCGAGTCTCAACGGCGTGTCGAACGGCGGCTGGATCGGCTTTGCGAAAAAGATCGAACAAGCCGGCGCGGACGCGCTCGAACTGAACACGTACTTTATCGCGGCGGACGCGGAGCAAGGCGCGCCGCAAGTCGAGCAAATGTATCTCGACCTGGTGCGCGACATTAAAGCGCAAATCAAAATTCCGGTCGCGGTGAAACTTTCGCCATTCTTTACCGCGTTCGCGAATTTCGCGCAACGGCTCGACGCGCACGGTGCGAACGCGCTCGTCGTGTTCAACCGGTTTTATCAACCCGATTTCGATTTGGACAATCTCGAAGTTACGCCAAACGTGATTCTCAGCACGTCCGAAGAATTGCGTTTGCGTTTGCGCTGGGTCGCGATTTTGCATCGGCGCGTGCAAGCCGATCTCGCGATCACCGGCGGCATTCACACCGGCGCGGACGTGATCAAAACGATGATGGCAGGCGCGAACGTTGCGATGACGACGTCGGCACTACTCGAACACGGCATCGGGCGCATCCGCGTGATGCTCGACGAAATGACGCGTTGGATGGACGCACACGAGTACGTCAGCGTGCAACAAATGCGCGGCAGTATGAGCCAGAGTTCGATCGCGTATCCGCTCGCTTTCGAGCGCGCGAATTATATGAAGGTTTTGCGGTCATACCAGGTCGTGTAACGTTAGTCACCTAGTCGTGTAGTCGCATAGTCGCATCGCCGAGATGCGATTATGCGACTTTTCGTAAAGCCGCTATTTTCTACGCGATAGGAGCAAACGGGGCAAATGAAAGATCCGATTGACGGCGCAAATTATTTTTTTGTGGATGAATCCGGTGATCCGACATTCTATGATCGCAACGGCAACCTGATTGTCGGACAACCGGGTTGCTCGCCGATTCTGATTCTGGGTTTCATCGAAGCCACTGAACCAACACTGATGCGCCGCGCCTTGACCGAGTTACATCGCGAAATTGCGGCGGATGATTATCTCAAGGACGTGCCGTCAATCGCTAAAACGAATGTTGCTTTTCATGCGAAAGACGATACGCCTGAGATTCGGGAAAAGGTGTTCAAACTCATCCGCACATTCGATTTCAAAGCGCAGTTTGTTGTCGCGCGTAAAATCGAGCGCGTGTTTCGCAATACGTTTCAAGCAAGCGAACGTGACTTCTACGATTATTTGATCAGTCTATTATTCGAAAACGTTCTCCACCGCTATTCACGGAATCGAATCTATTTTTCTCAACGGGGTTCGCGGATGCGCCAAGCGCGACTGGAGGAGGCAATTCAACAGGGGATTAACAAATTCGAGGCGCGTTGGAAAACGAGGGTAAGTACCGAAATTCTTGTGACACCCCACACGGCTGTGGGTGAACCTTGCTTTCAAGTGATTGACTATATGAATTGGGCTGTTTATCGAGCGTTTGTTAAACAGGAAATGCGCTACTATCGTTTTGTGGAAAGCAAGATCAGTTTATTGGTGGATCGGTACGACCAGCTCAAGTATCCGAAGAATTGGTACAATCGTGATAATCCCTTTGATATTGAAAAAGCCAGCCCTCTGTAGACTAGACTCGGTAATCGAGCGCACGGCATGGAGCCGACTTTCATCTACAGCCGACTGGCTTACGATTCGTATTATACGAGCGTTACCCAATTCTGTCAATCATTTTTTGTGATCGCGCGGCGAGTTCCTCGCCGCGCGTTTTTTATCGCTTTTCTAACGCGTTTCGGCTTGACAGCGCGCCGCGCGCCGCGTATAATCCACTCAGAATAGTCAATCTTGACTATTCAGGGAGAAGCAATGGATCACACGCTCCTCATTCTCGGACTGCTCAAATTGGAAGAGATGCACGGCTATCAATTGGGCGACCTGATTGACAAGCGGCTCAAATATCTCACCGATCTCAAAAAGCCGACGCTCTATCATTTGCTCGCGAAACTCGAAGCCGCTGGGCAGGTCACCAAAAGCGTTTCGCGCGAAGGCAATCGCCCCGAACGCTACACCTATCGGCTCACGAAAACCGGCGAAGCGCAGTTCAAAGAATTACTGCGCCAAAATTTGCAAGCCGCGCACGCGGCATATTTCAACGACGACATCGGCTTGCTTTTTCTCTCGGAAATTCCGGCGGCGGAGGCGCGCGGTTATCTCGAACAAAAACGCGCGGGCGTGGACGCACGCATCACGGAGATCGCCGCCGCGACTGCGCGCCACGACGCGGGCTCGCCCGCGTACTACACCCTGCGCCATCACGAATTGCATCTCGAAACCGAACGCGCGTGGCTCGCTGAATTGATCGCGCATATGAAAAAACGCGCGGCGCGGCAAAACATTATCGCGTGCCTGGCGGAAGCCGACACGCCAAAACGAAAAAAATAATTTCACACGGAGGATTTGAGAATGGGCATTGTGTTTATGATTCACTCGCTCGTGCGCTGGGTGATTCTGCTCGTCGCGGTAATCGCCGCGATTAAATTCGCAATCGGCTGGTTGCAAAAACAAAAACCCGCGGCGATGGATCGCGGGTTAATGTCCGGCTTTAGCGGCTTGATGGATCTGCAAGCGTTACTCGGCATCGTCTTTTTGCTCGTGACCGGCTTCGGCGGCATCGGTTTTCCGATGGAACGCATCGAGCACGCGTTCGCGATGCTCGTCGCGACCGTCGTCGCGCATTTGCCGATGCGTTGGCGCAACGCGGACAGCACAAACGTTTTGAGAAACAATTTGTTCGTCGTCATCGCCGTCGTCGCGATTGTGATGGTTGGCATCGCGAGTTTGCCGAGCAAGTAAAAAATGGAGTCGTCATCGCGCAACCGGATTTTGCTCGTCCTATTCATCGGCGTGCTGATGGGCGCGCTCGACATCGCGATTGTCGGTCCCGCGCTCCCGGCAATTCGCAAATCGTTCGGCGTGGATGATCGCGCGGTCGCGTGGATTTTCACGACGTACGTCCTGTTCAACCTCATCAGTGTTCCGTTAATGGCAAAGTTGTCTGACCTCTTTGGACGCCGCAACATTTACATTCTGAACGTTTCGCTTTTCGCGCTCGGCTCGCTCATCGTCGCGCTCGCGCCCGATTTGAGCGTGATGCTGATCGGGCGCGCGATCCAAGGACTCGGCGCGGGCGGTGTGTTCCCGGTCGCGAGCGCGGTGATCGGCGACACGTTTCCGCCGGAAAAACGCGGGAGCGCGCTTGGTTTGATTGGCGCGGTGTTCGGTATCGCGTTTCTCGTCGGTCCACTTCTCGCGGGCGCGATTTTATTTTTCGTGAGTTGGCATTGGCTCTTCATCGTCAACTTACCGCTCGCCGCGATCGTAATCGCGATGGCAATGCGCGTGTTGCCGAGCGCGCGCGCCGCGCAACAACGTCAATTCGATTTCCTGGGAATGGCGACGCTCGCGGTGATGCTCGCGGCGTTGACGTTCGGCGTCAATCAACTCGACACGAAAAATTTCGCGACGAGCATCGCGTCAATGAACGTCTTGCCCTTCCTGGGATTGGTCGTCGTCTTATTCCCGGTTTTTCTCGCGATTGAAACGCACGCCGGAAATCCGGTGATGCAATTGAAATTATTTCAATCGCGCCAGGTCATCGTGATTGGTCTCGTCGCGATTGGCGCGGGCTTGGGCGAAGCCGCGATTGTGTTCGTGCCTGCGCTCGTCGTCGCCGCGTTCGGCGTGTCGAGTTCGACCGCGAGTTTTATGCTTTTGCCCGCCGTGCTCGCGATGGCATTCGGTTCGCCGACCGCCGGACGAATGTTGGATCGCGTCGGCTCGCGCATCGTTCTGCTCATCGGCACTGCGGTGACGACGGCAGGATTGTTCGTCATCGCGTTGCTTGGCGCGAACATTATTTTCTTTTACGTTTCCGTTTTGCTCGCCGGCGTTGGACTCGGCGTTTTGCTCGGCGCGCCTCTGCGGTACGTGATGTTGAACGAAGCGCCCGCGTCGGAACGCGCGTCCGCGCAAGCCGCCCTCACCTTGTTCACCAGCACCGGTCAATTGTTTGGCGGCGCGATGGTTGGCGCGGTTGCGGCATCATTCGGCGGCGGCATCAGTGGCTACACCGCCGCGTTTCTCACGGTCGGCATCGTGATGCTCGCGATGACCGCGTTGACGCTCGCGCTGAAAAATCGCGCGGCAGAGTTGGACACCGCGCGCCAAAATCACGCGGCGGTCGAAACGCAACGCGCGTAATCAGTTCAAAAAAACGCGCAGGATTTTTTTCTTCACACAGATGCAAAGGAACACGGATAAAAATATCCGTGTTCCTTTGTAGCTGTGGGAAAATTTATTTGAAAATATTTTTATCGCCCAATCCCGCTCGCCCAAAACGCGGACGCGAACAAAATGAGCGCGACGATCAGAAAAAACCACACGCCGCCCGCGCGCAATTCCAACACCGACTCGGTCGGATTATCCGGGTTGTAGTACACCTGAACCGTTTTGCCTTCGGGATATTTATTCAGTGTGCTTTGAAACATTCCCGGAATGGAGATGCTCATTTGCGCGCCGAGCGTAATTTCATCGTTGATGTACGCTTGCCCATTCACCTCGAATTTGTACACGACGCTTGGACGAAACATCGTGCGCCGCCGACTGCGCCCGTGTTCGATATCCCATTGCTGATATTCTTCAACATCGGACGCGAGAATTTTCCCGGACGCGACGCGCCAATTTTTCGCCGCCCACACCTGGCGTTGCACGGCGAACGCGAGCAACAACACGCCCAAGCCCATAAAGCCGAGCAGGGTTACGAACGCGGCAATCCCAGGATCGGGCAACACGGGCGT
This sequence comes from Chloroflexota bacterium, assembly GCA_016223105.1. Lineage (GTDB taxonomy): Bacteria > Chloroflexota > Anaerolineae > UBA4142 > UBA4142 > JACRPR01. Next base: position 19,641 of record JACRPR010000179.1, read on the forward strand.
GATGCCAAGAATGGTAATGTTGATCGCGAGCGGAATGAGAATCGCCGCGCCGAGAATCACCGCGATCACAATCGCGACCGCCGCGTGAACGATGCGCGGAAAATCGCGTTCAAGCACCGCCTGTTTGGGATTGTTCGGATTGTAAAACACGGTAACGACTTGATTGACCGGATAACGCGCGAGCGTTGCGCCCACATCCGCGCCGCCGATGCGTTCCGCAAAATTGATGCGCGTGCCGCGATATTCTTTGCCGTTCACCGTGTACTCGTATGCAACGAGCGGCTCGTTTTCAAAATTGGACGCGCCATCCGAATCAGTTCGTTTGATCGCGCGCACTTGCGATTTCGTTATTCTGCCGGCCGTTTTCACCCACTTGCGCGCGCGGCGCATCTCGCGCAATTTTGAAACGTATGCCAAAACAATCACGCCCGCGAACATCAGCCCCGCCAGCAAACAAAATTGCATCAGCCCAGCATCCATCATTAGCCGCCTTTCGATCGGGCAAATCGTAAATTACAAAGTTGGACTCGACGCTTTAGCGGGTTGCTCGTCGGACGAATCACCGCGTAAACGCTCGACTCCATCTTTGCCGGTTACTTTATATCGTTCGACGCGACGCGCAATCGCGCCAACGCCCAAAACACAAACGCAATCGCGCCGATCAACAGCGCGCCCCACATGATCGCGCGCAAAAATTCCGGCAACGCGGACGCGGCAACGCCGACGAGCGGAATCCCCAACGCGAGCGCGGCAAGCACGAACAAAATCGGTCGCGCGCGCGCGTGCCTTTGCAAAACCGGGTCGGGCGCGTTTGCATCAGCCGGCGCGCGCACATCCGCGTCCGCTTCGGTTCCGACCACTTCCGCCGAAAGAATCGTCGGCGTCGGTCCGGCGGTGTACGCGACGCGATACTCGACGCCCGGTTCGAACGCGGCGAGGTGTTCTGGCGTGACCAGTCGAATTTTCGTCGCGCCGATTTTGAGTTCAAAGCGCGCGGCATCTGGGTTGATCTTGCCAATTGCGGCAATGCCTTGCGCGATTTTGAATTGCTTGGAACTCATCGCGTCGAAATAACTGCGACTCGTAAAAATGCCGATGAGGATCGCAACGAAGGCAACCGCACCAAAAACCAACAACCCATCCAACCCGCCGCCCGCGCCGGTCGCGTTCGACATTATCACCGCGACGCCGACACTGCCCAGCATCGCGACGACGAAGATTGCCAGCGCGAGCATCAGACTAGCGCGCGCCGCGCCGAGTCGCGCGCGTTGACGCGGCGTCAATTTCCCGGTACGATTCGCGCGCGCGTCCGCGCCGTTGAACAAAAATATATTTTGCAGAACTTGATTGCGTTGGTCCATCTTTCCTCCCCAAAGTTAGACGCGATTATAGCGCGCCGGAAAAATAAAAGCAACGGGTGCGGTGACCTTTCACCAGACCCGTTGCATTTATTTTTGGCAGGCGAAGAGGGACTTGAACCCCCAACCCCCGCTTTTGGAGAGCGGTGCTCTGCCAAATTGAGCTATTCGCCTACTTGCGCGCATTGTAGCATAAAAAATTGCATCGCGCAAATTTGATTTGACGAGTAGGGGCGAAGCATTTTTTCGACGGAAGTTACGTCGAAAAAATGCTTCGCCCTTACATGTCACCCAAAAACGTGACGCACACCCTGACGATTTGACGATTTGCTGATTCGCGCGTTTTGCATCGCGTCGCAATTGTGATATACTTTTGCCAGTCGCCCCTGTAGCTCAAATGGATAGAGCGAAGCACTCCTAACGCTGAGGTTGTGGGTCCAAGTCCCGCCAGGGGCACTCACAAAAAAATGCTGTGGTCATCAGACCACAGCATTTTCATTTCGATAAATTCAAACCACCGATTTCACAGATTGCACAGAAAAAAATAATCTGTGCAATCTGTGAAATCGGTGGTTACATTTTTTAGTACACGCCGGAGAACGAACGCTCGTACAGAATAATTTTCCAAAGCGTATCTTCGCCGAGCGATTTCCACGGTGCCATGCCGGTACCGGCAGAACCTTCCATCGTGATCCAGAAATGGCAATCCAGCGGAAGCGTTTGCATATACGCCTTGTCGGTAAAGTTGCGCGGTTTGGGATTCAACGCCGCGGCGGCAGTGCCATCGCCGCGCCCGCGCGTGCCGTGACACGCGGCGCACACTTCGTCGTACTTTTGTTTGCCTTGCGCCATCGCCGTTCGGTCATCCGATTTGTACGGCAATTTTTTTCCGGCGTACTGCGCGGGCATCGCGGTACATTTTTGCGCCGCGCTCGCGGTCGCGCCAGGCACGGGCGTCGCGCCGGGCACCGGGGTTGGGCGCGGACCGGTTGCGGCGGTGGGGGGCCATGCATCAATCTCCGGCGCGTCCTCGCTCCAATTCAGCATAAACGTAACGAGCGAATCAACCTGGTCGGCGCGCATCGGTCCGCCGTATTGATTGCTCCACGTTGGCATTCGCACCGTGTACAAATCGGGGCGCGATTGCGCGGGGCGACCGGCGGCAACCGTGTTGCGAAGAAAATCGGTTACGTTACCCGCCCACCCGATTGACTTTTGATACGAACCGTCGAGCAAATCTTTGCGATTGATTGCCGGCGCGACCGATGGAATGCCTTCGCCTTTTTTGCCGTGACACCCAACGCAGTACTGTCCGTAATTGTCCGCGCCCGCTTCGATCTCGCGACCTTTGAGCGCGGCTTCGCGTTCTTGCATCACCGTGCGTTCAGTTTTGGAAACCATGCCCAAATCGTGCCCGATGTCGTTCACCGCGATTACCGCGAGCGGCACGCACGTTAGCAGAGTAAAAATCAAACCGACCATTATTTTTAATTGAGTGGTCATTGTTGTCTCTCGCTGATGAAATGAGTGCATGTCATTTTGAGCGAAGCGATTTCTCGCTTCGCTCGAAATGACCGCGTTATTCGTACGCCGAGTCTTTGTGCAGGTACAGCACTTTTTCGTACGTGCCCGAATCGGATTCGTCCTTCGGCGTCCAGGTGATTCGCAGAGTAACTTTTTTCAAATCCTTCTGCCAATCCTCGACGATAAAGAATCCTTCCGCGTCCGGCAACCCGGCTTTGTTGCCGGTTTCGTGCGCGTGCGCGGTTTCTTTCGCGACGCGCGTTTGCATCCGCCCGAGCATCTTTTGAAATTCTTCCGCATCGCTCGACAAGCTCGCGAACAAACTCAAATTGTAGGTGCCCACCGGCAAACCTTCAAAACCCATGCGGCGCACTTCGCCGCAATCATCGAGCAGTAACGGAATCGGCGGAAGCACACATTCTTCGGGAATAAATTCTTGCGCGATTTCGACCGCGGGCGGCGCGGAGACGCCAAAGTACGGCGTGCCAAAATACGAAAAGATCACCGCGAGAATTACCGCGCCCCAACCCATCGTCAAACCGAGTTTGCGATTTTTGCCCTGGCGACTTGACGGCTTGCCGCGAAAACGTTCCCACCACTCGTCAATGTACGGCACCGCGAAAAGAACCAGGAACACGATGGTCGGCAAAATCACGCCTTGCACTGCCGGGCTATCGTAGAATTGCACCAGGTCTATGCCGATGAAATCGCGAATGCCGCGCAGAACCGGCAAGACCCAGGGGTCTTTCAACATTCCTTGAATCCACAAGAAATACCAGGGCGCAGTTGTGTGCAGAGGGGTGCGATAGGGATCCGCATGATGTTCGAGCGGCGCGTGAAACGTGAATGCGGAGAACGCGGTGATCGCGAAAACACCCATCGCGATCCACATCAACTCTTTCGTCAAAATTTCCGGCAAGTAATCGAGCCGCTCTTTCGCGGCTTTACGCACTGCCGGGTCGGTCGCTTCTTCTTCACTCGCCGGCAAACTGATGCCGTGCAAACGCGAGACGCGATAGTAATGCACCGAAATCAAAATCACCGTGATAAACGGCACGAGGATGACGTGCAAAAGATAAAAGCGCAAAAGACCATTTTGCCCGATGGTGTCGCCGCCGCGCAAGAGCAAGTTGGAAATGTAACCCAGGATTTCTTTCGGCGGCGCGGATTTCGCCATGCTCGTGCCAATCGTTACCGCCCAGTACGCGAGTTGATCCCAGGGCAAGAGATAACCCGAGTACGACAAGAGGAGCGTCATGAGAAGCAGGATCATCCCGGTCACCCACGTAAATTGGCGCGGATGTTTGTACGACCCGGTGAGATAGACGCGCAACATATGGAGCGCGACAAAAATCACCATCAACTCTGCGCCGACGCGATGAATGTCGCGCATCAATTGCCCGAACGGCACCTCGGCGATGATCTTGACCATAGATTGGTACGCCTGGTCTTGTTCGGGAATGTAAAACACCATCAGGATAATGCCGGTAATGGATTCGACAATGAAGGTGAACGCGCTGAGAAAACCCAAACCAAAAGTGTGCGTAAACTTGGTCGAGGATTTTTCGTAATAGCGCGGGCGAATGTGCGCGAAAAACGCGTTGGTGAAAACTTTGTACCGCGGATTTGGTTTTTCGACCGGCGGGTCGCCGCGAAAAAGCGCGCGCACATCGGCGATGCCCATCCCGGCGGAAACCGCGCGCATCGTGTCGTCAGCCCACTTCCACGATTTTTCGCGCAGTTCTTGCGAAACATTCGCGCGTCCATCGCGCGAACGCAACGCGCCCAAAATGCGGAACGCTTCTTTCGCGCCGACCGGCATCCGTTCGTACAGTCGCGCTAACAATCCGCTTCGTCCGTTCCCGTTTCCTTGAAACATGCGATTAACTCCCCAATGATTTCCGACTGCCGTGCAATCCGGGATTACCCGTGCGGATCACCCGACACTTGTTTGCCGGTATCCACAATCACATTCAATTCTTTGTCGGCTGGAATTTTGATCGGCTTGGCATTCGGATCCGCGGGCGCGACGACCTTACCGCTCGCGTCTGTAAACGCGACCGCCATCCGATCGAGCGAGCGCGGCGCAGGACCTTCGACGTACGTGCCGTCTTTGGTGTACTTGGAACCGTGACAGGGACATTCAAAGCGCGCGGACACTGGTTGCCATTCGTACAAACAGCCGAGGTGAACGCAAATATCGTACAGCGCGACGATCATTCCGTTCACGTTGACCAACCAAAATTTTCCTTCGAGGTTGTGAATCGGGGGGTCTTCGGGTGCGGGCAGTGCTTCACCGGCTTTGCCGAGGGGAAAGATGCCGCCAAACTCGCCGACCTTAAAACGGGGGAATGAAAAAAAATAAGTTGCTCCGCCGAAACCCACGACAAAAACAAAGCCGAGGGAGGCAAGCCAAGCATAGTTCATAAATTCGCGGCGCGAGAGTGGGGGCATGGGCGCAATCGCCGTGCTGGCTTTGGCTTCGGTCATTGAATCCAAATCTCCTTCCTTAAGAGATAACTTGACGTGGGCGCATTATAGCACAATCAAAATTTATGTGTCAAGCGACTTTTCTCACAGGGTGCATTTCAGTTTGGGGGCAAATGGTGGCATAATGCGATCATCTTGCTGAAGAGGTTAATGCCATGAAACACACGCCCCAAGTCCGCACGTCCAAGCCGACGCGCGCAGAAATGAAAACCCAGTTGTTAGCCCAGGCGGAGGCCACG
>JACRPR010000033.1:0-20022 GCA_016223105.1 Chloroflexota bacterium
ACGCTGTCAGAATGGTTTCGATTGCCAGGGACTCTGGGTCGAGGTCAATGTCGAAAAAGACCTGGGCTTTAAATCGAAGCGCGACATTGAAGCGTACGGACTCGCACCGTTCGTCATTCTGTGCAAGCAACGCGTGCTCAATTTTTCGGCGGTGCAAACCGAACAATCCGTTCGACTCGGAATGTGGATGGATTGGAACGATCCCAATATTCTGCGAATGTTGAGTGAAAAACTCGGTGAGAACGCGAATCAAGTGATCGAACTCGATGGACCGCAGGGACAAGTGCGCGGCACGGTCGAGCAAATCGTTGGACAACTGGGACTGCCGCAGATCGGCGGATCGTATTTCACGTTCAGCGACGAAAACAATTATTTGATTTGGGCGTTCATCAAAAAGTGCGCGGACAACGGCTGGCTCTACAAAGGCACGGATGTGATGCCCTGGTGTGCGCGTTGCGGCACCGGCGTCAGCGAACACGAAATCAGCACCGAAGATTATCCCGACCTCACGCATCCCAGCATCACCGCGCGCTTGCCCCTGCGCGGTCGCGCGAATGAATACTTGCTCGTGTGGACAACGACGCCCTGGACGCTTACATCGAACGTCGCGGTTGCGGTCGGGCCTGAACTCACGTACGTACAAGTGAAACAAGGGAACGATGTGTACTATTTGTCCGAGGGCACAACGAAAATGCTGACAGGGCAATACCAGGTTCTCGGAAAATTAAAAGGCGCGGAGATGGAAGGATGGACGTACGATGGTCCATTCGATGAACTGCCTGCACAACAAAACGTCGGCGGATACGCGCCGGCGGAATTACGCAATCACATCGGCAACGCGCAAACAAATTCCGCGCAAGCGCATCGCGTCATTTTGTGGAAAGATGTCGGCGACGCCGAAGGCACGGGACTCGTTCACATCGCGCCGGGTTGTGGCGCGGAAGATTTTCGACTCGGCAAACAATTCAGTTTGCCGGTCGTCGCGCCGATTGACGAGAACGGCGTGTTCATCGAAAACTTTGGCGCGTTTTCAGGAATGAGCGCGTTCGATGTCGCGCCGCGCGTGATCGAATCGCTTCAACAAAAAAGTTTGCTCTATCGCGCGGACGATTACACGCATCGCTATCCAACGTGTTGGCGATGCAAAACCGAATTGCTCTTCCGCCTCGTGGACGAATGGTTTATCAGTATGGGCGAAACCTATAACACGCCGCGCGATCAACTCACGCGCGAAGAAAAGGCGCGCTCACTGCGTTATCAAATTATGGATGTCGTGGATCAGATTCGCTGGGTGCCGCAATTCGGGTATGATCGCGAGATGGATTGGTTGCGCTTGATGCACGATTGGATGATTTCGAAAAAACGCTACTGGGGTCTCGCGCTTCCGATCTGGGAATGTGCCGAGTGCGGACACGCGAACGTGCTGGGCAGTCGCGATGAATTGCAAGCGCGCGCGGTCGAGGGCTGGGAAAAATTCGATGGACACACGCCGCATCGTCCGTTCATTGACGAAGTAAAAATCAAATGCGAAAAATGCGGCGGCAAAACTTCGCGCATCAAAGATGTCGGCAATCCCTGGCTCGATGCTGGGATCGTTACAATGTCAACGATGGGTTATCGCACGGATCGCGCGTACTGGGAAAAATGGTATCCCGCCGATTTCATCACCGAATCGTTCCCCGGACAATTTCGTAATTGGTTTTATTCCGTGCTTGCGATGGGAACCGCGATGACCGGTCAACCGCCGTTCAAAGCGTTGATGGGGTACGGCACGCTCTTCGCCGAAGATGGTCGCCCGATGCACAAGTCGCTCGGCAACTCGATCGAGTTCAACGAAGCGGCGGATAGCATCGGCGCGGATGTGATGCGTTGGATGTTTGCGCGCACGCGCTACGAAACGAATATGCTGTTCGGCTATCACGTTGCCGATGAAACGCGGCGAATGTTTTTACTGCCGTTGTGGAATGTGTATTCGTTTTTTGTGACGTATGCGAATCTCGATAAATGGCAACCGAAGGGAAAAGAGGGAAATAAGGGAAATAAAGGAAATGAGGGAAATGATGGAATTTCCTCCAGTTCCCTCATTTCCCTTAATTCCCTTGACCGCTGGATTCTCGCGCGGCTCCAAGCCCTCGTTGCAGAAATGACAACCGCGCTCGAAAATTATGATTCGCCAACTGCATCGCGTTTGGTCGAGCCGTTCATTGATGATTTGAGCAACTGGTACTTGCGTCGCTCGCGCCGGCGTTTTTGGAAATCGGAAGATGATGATGACAAGCAAGCGGCATACGCGACGCTGTACGAGGTGCTTGTTACCTTAACGAAGTTTCTCGCGCCGTTCGTGCCGTTCGTCGCCGAACCGATGTACCAAAACCTGGTGCGCGCGGTGGATGTGAACGCGCCCGAATCAGTGCATCATTGCGAATGGCTCCGCGTGGATGAGGCGAAATTCGACAAGCAACTGCTCGCGGATATGGCGGTCGCGCGCAGTGTCGCGAACCTGGGTCATTCGATTCGCGCGGCAAAGAGTTTGAAGAATCGCCAGCCACTCGCTCGCGCGATTGTTGTCGCGGACGCGGCGCAACGCGAATCGCTCACGCATCTGCGCGAACTCGCCGCCGATGAGTTGAACGTCAAATCGGTCGAGTACGCGACGCGCGAGGAAGAACTCGTAACGTACCAACTGCGTCCGAACTTTGCGACGCTGAACGAAAAAGTGAAACTGCTTGTGCCAGAACCGGAAACGGACGACAAGCAAATCAAAAAAGACGCGCGCGAAAAACGCAAAGTGGTGATGGGCGGATTGACGACCGCGCTCAACGCATCGGACGCGAACGAGGTCGCGGCGATGGTGCGCGCCGGCAAATCGTTCGCGCTGAACGTTGGCGGATTCGCGATTGATCTCGCGCCGGACGATGTGTTGATCACGCCACATCGCTCACGCCGGAACTGATCGCGGAAGGACTCGCACGCGAGTTTGTGCGCCGCGTGCAAGACCTTCGCAAAAGCGCGAGTCTCGACATCGCGGATCACATCGAACTATTTTACACCGCGACGCCGAAACTCGCGGGCGCAATCGAAACCTGGCGCGCGTACATCGCCGGCGAAACGCTCGCGGACGAATTACGCGCGGGCGACGCGCCAAGCGATGCCGCGTCGGTTCAAGATTCGTTCGAAGGCGAAACAGTCACGGTCGCGATTCGCAAAGTGTGAAAATTGGACGCGGCCCGCTTCGCGCGCGGACAAACGCGGATAAAAAATCCCGTTGTGGGTGAATCGCAAAGATGGAATCGAGCGTTTACGCGGTTGTGCGCGCGGACAAGCAACCCGCTAAAGCGTCGAATCCTACAAAATCCGCGTTCATCCGCGTTTGTCCGCGTCCCATAAAAAGAGGAAATGCAAATGGAATATCGCCAACTCGGAAAATCGGGAACGCGCGTGTCGGTGATCGGACTCGGCACGAATCGGTTTGGCACGGACGCAGTTACACAAGACAACGTGAACGCGATCATCGCGGCGGCGCAAGAGCGCGGCGTGAATTTCATTGACACCGCGAATGTGTATCAACTCGGCAAATCCGAAGAGCGGCTCGGCATCGCGCTCAAAGGTCGCTGGGATAAATTCGTCGTCGCGACGAAATTTGTTTTCGCGATGGGTGAGGGCGTGAATGATAAAGGCGCGTCGCGTTATCATTTGCAGAACGCGCTCGACGCGAGTTTGCGCCGCTTGCAAACCGATCACATTGATCTGTATTACGTGCACGGCTGGGACGACACAACGCCGATTGATGAAACGTTGCGCGCGCTCGACGATGCGGTACGCGCGGGCAAGGTGCGTTACCTCGGCGCGTCGCAATTCGCGGCGTGGCAATTGGCGTACTCGAACCTGCTCGCCGAATTGCGCGGCTGGTCGTCGTTTGTCGTCAGCACGTCGCACTATCACATGCTCGAACGAGAAATCGAACGCGAAATGTTGCCGTACTGTCGCGCGCATCGTGTTGGCGTGGTTCCATTCTTTCCACTCGCCGGCGGATTTCTCACCGGCAAATATCAACGCGGCAAACCCGCGCCCGCCGGTTCGCGCGGCGAAAGCAGTCCGTATGTGCAAAAGTTAATGACCGACGCGAATTTTTCTCTGCTCGAAAAATTGACCGCGTGGGCAGACGCGCACGGACGCACGATGAGCCAACTCGCGCACGCGTGGTTGCTCGCGCAAACGCCGGTGTGTTCCGTGATTTCCGGCGCGACGAGTTTGGATCAATTCACCGCGAACGCGCAAGCCGGCGATTGGAAATTGTCTGACGCGGAGCTCAAAGAGGTCAACGCGATTCTTGGTGACGAAAAAAAATAACGCGCGAAATTTGGAGTCGAGCGTTTACGCGGTTGTAGGTGACATGTAGGGGCGAAGCATTTTTTCGACGGAACTACCGTCGAAAAAATGCTTCGCCCCTACCGCCCAAAATTTTGACGCACACCCCGAATCCAAAATCAATTTGATTCCGCATCGCGTTTGTGCTACAATGCGATTGTAACGGACTGAACTCCAGCCGTCAGCAACTAACGCACTATCGCACTATCCAACTAAAAAACTAATCGCTTGGATCGCTCCCGCGACCGAGACGGTTCGACAAATTTTCGCGCTTGTTGTCGCGCCTCTCGTTCATTCGGGAAGCGCGATTTTTTGTTGGGCAAATTTACAAATTTGCCATACATTTTTCGAGGAGGGAAAAATGCACAACCGTTTTTCAATGTTCGTGATGCTCGCGATCTTGATCGCGATAATTGCCGCGTGTTCACCCGCACCCGCGCAATCGCCGACGAGCGCGCCCGCGCCAACGAAAGCGAGCGGTGGCACATTCGTGTACGGCTCGCCGTTTGAGCCAAGTGCGCTCAATCCGATCGTCGCGCCGGACGTGGTAACGAAATGGATTCTCGAAATGATTTTCGACGGCGTCGTCGCGATCAACGACAAGATGGAAATTGTTCCCGAGCTTGCGACATCCTGGGACATTGCGCCGGATGGGAAAACGTACACATTCAAATTACGCAACGACGTGAAATGGCACGACGGCAAACCGTTCACCGCGGACGATGTGAAATTCACGTACGATACGATCATTGATCCGAAACAACCCAAGACGATTGCGAAATCGGATTACGCGCTCGTTGAAAAAATCGAAGTCGTTGATGCACAAACTGTACGATTCGTTTTGAAAAGCCCGAACGCATCGTTCCTTTCCAAATTGGCGATTGGGATCGCGCCGAAACATTTGCTCGAAGGACAAGAAGCCGCGACTGCCGCGTTCAATCGCAAACCGATTGGCACCGGCGCGTTCAAGGTTGACGAGTGGGCGGCGGGACAAAAAGTTGTCCTGGTCGCGCAGGCGGATTATTTTCGCGGACGCGCGAAACTCGATAAACTTGTGTGGCAGATCACACCCGACAGCAATGTGCTGACCTTGCAAATGCTCAACGGCGAAGTGGATGGCGGACCGATCATCAATCCGAAAGATTTGCCCAAGTTCAAAGAGAAGAAAAATCTCGCGGTGTACGAAAGCGTCGGCGCGAATACGTACATCGGATTCAACAACGAGAAAGAACCGTTCAACGACAAGCGCGTGCGCCAGGCGTTGAATTACGGCTTGGACAAGAAAACGATCATTGAAAAAATTCTCGAAGGGCAGGGCGTCCAAGCAACAAGCGAGATCATCGCGCAAACCTGGGCGTACAATCCAAACGTGAATTTGTACGCGTTCGATCCTGGGAAAGCAAAAGCAATGTTGGATGACGCGGGTTGGAAAGTGGGCGCGTCCGGCATGCGCGAGAAAAATGGCAAGCCGTTCAAGTTTGTCCTGCTCACAAATTCCGGCGACAAACTGCGCGAAGAGATCGCGTTGTTCGCGCGCCAACAATGGAAAGAGATCGGCGTCGAGGTCGAGCCGCAATTTCTCGAACTCAACACGTTCATCAACGAGCGCGTGCTCAAGAGCAACTTTGAAGCGATCTTTCTCGCGAGCAGTGTGAACGTTGATCCCGATTTTCTGTCGCGGCGTTGGTCAACCGCCGCGCTGACGAACGGCAACAACTTTTTGCGCTGGGCGAATCCCGACGTGGACAAATTGCTCGCGCAAGGGATCGCGGTAACCGATCAGCCCGCGCGCAAAAAAGTGTACGACGAAATTCAGCGCATCGTCGCGGACGAATCGCCGACCGTGCCGATCTATTATCCGAAAACGCTCTGGGCGTTCAAGACGACCGTGAAAGACATCGTCCCTTCGCCGATCAACATTTTCTGGAACGCGGAGCAGTGGAGCTATTAGTTGCTTTGTTGTGTAGTTGGATAGTTAGATAGTTGCAATTGCAACACTATCCAACTACACAACTATCGAACTATTGAACTAATGCTACGCTACATCCTGGGTCGTCTGCTTCAAGCAATTCCACTTTTGTTTGTCGTTACGCTCACCGCGTTCGCGATTTTGCATCTCGCGCCCGGCGATCCCGCGGCATTGTTGTACGGCACCGACATCACCGCGGATCAGCGCGCGCAAATTCGCGCGGCGTGGGGACTCGACGATCCGATCCCAGTCCAGTACGTCAAGTGGCTGGGAAATTTTTTGCGCGGCGATCTGGGGCGATCATTTTCGGATGGTCGCCCAGTTTTGCAAGTGATCGTCGAGCGCATTCCCGCGACGCTTCAGCTCACACTCACCGGATTATTGATCGCGATTGTGTTGGGACTGAGTATCGGAACACTCGCGGCATTGCGCGCCAACTCATTCATCGGTTACATAAGCACGCTTCTCTCGACTTTCTTCTATTCGCTCCCCAACTTTTGGCTCGCGCTTTTGCTCATTTTGATTTTCAGCGTCTGGCTTCAGATTTTGCCATCGGCTGGGATCGAATCGCCGCGTGGATCAACCGGGATCGCGGATCGGCTCGCGCACTTGGCGATGCCGGCGTTTGTGATTTCTCTGCGCGAGATGGGTCGCTTGATTCGCTTCACGCGCGCGAGTTTGCTCGATGTGTTGAACCAGGATTATATTCGCACCGCGCGAAGCAAGGGCTTGCGTGAGCGTCAGGTCGCACTGCGCCACGCGTTTCGCAACGCACTGATTCCGATCATCACCTTGCTCGGCTTGTCGCTTCCGCAAATCGCGTCGAGTTCGATTGTCGTCGAGACCGTGTTTGCGTGGCCCGGCATTGGACGGCTCATCATCGAGAGCGCGTTCCAACGCAATTATCCGGTGTTGATGGGTGAGATCGTGATGATCGGTTTGCTCGTGATCGCCGGCAATTTGATCGCGGATATTTGTTACGCGTTTGTTGATCCGCGGATTCGGTACGGCGATAGTTTGTAGCGCGGGCTTTCTAGCCCGCTTTTTTGCGGACTAAAAGTCCGCACCACGTCAAAATGAACACACAACGCTTCTGGTTTCGCTTTCGCAAAAATCGGCTCGCCGTCGTCGGCATTTTTGTTTTGCTCGCGATTATCGCGCTGGCGGTCGCCGCGCCGATCCTCGCGCCGCGCGATCCCGCGCGCATCGATCTCGATCAGCGCGAGCAATCGCCGAGCGGCGCGCATTGGTTCGGGACCGATCGCTTGGGTCGCGATGTGTTCGCGCGGATCGTGTGGGGCGCGCAAGTTTCGCTCGGCGTCAGTTTGCTCGCGGTGTCGCTCGGCAGTGGGATCGGCATTTTGCTCGGCGCGCTTGCCGGCTACGCCGGCGGCGCGCTCGACGCGCTGATCGCGCGCGCGATTGATTTGATGCTCGCGCTTCCGACATTTTTTTTGCTCGTCGCGATCCAAGCGCTCTTTCCGCCAAACTTGATCAACGTGATTGTGATCATCGGCATCACGAGTTGGATGGCGATTGCGCGCATCGTACGCGGGCAATTTTTATTGCTCAAGCAACGCGATTTCGTTACTGCCGCGCGCGCGAGTGGTGTTCAGCCGACGCGCATTATTTTTCGCCACATCTTGCCGAACGTTTCAAGTCAGATCATTGTTTTTTTTACGCTGGGTCTTGCGGATGCGGTGCTGGTCGAAAGCGCGTTATCATTCCTGGGATTGGGCGTGCCGCCGTATCAAGCGAGTTGGGGCAATATGTTGAACGACGGACAGATCGGAATTTTGAGCGGCGCGTGGTGGGTTGCGTTTTTTCCCGGCTTGTTGATTTTATTGACCGCGCTCTCGATCAATTTGGTCGGCGATGGGTTGCAGGAGAGTTTGTTCAAATAATTGGCGCGCACGCGCAAGGCGTGGTATAATGCGCGCACTCGAAAATGGAAAGCGCAAGAGGTTGAGATGTCAGAGATGACTTTGAAAATTATTGGACAAAAATCTATGACGGGGCGACTGGGCAAGGAAGAAGTCGTCGTGATTCCATTTCGCAAGTACCAAGCGCTCTTGCAAAAACTCGAAGACTTGGAAGATGTTCTCGATGCTCAACGCGCGATGGCGGAATATCGCGCGGGCAAAGCGCGACCGTTCAACGATTACTTGAAAGAACATCGGAGCAAACGTCGTGTATCAAGTTCTAAACGCTAGCCGCCGCGTCGAACGCGAACTGGACAAAATTCCCGCGCGCGATTTGGAGCGCGTGGCGGAATCTATTCAACAGCTTGGCGAAAATCCGCGCCCGGTTGGCGTTATAAAACTGGCGGGCAATATTCATCGGATTCGGGTTGGTCGTTATCGCGTCATTTACACGATTGACGACGCGACAAAAATTGTAGTGATTACTCAAGTTAGGAAACGCGACGAAAGCACGTACAAGAGTTTTTGATGGATCAGTCACACATTCGAAATCTTTGCATTATCGCCCACATTGATCACGGCAAGTCCACCTTGACCGATCGCTTGCTCGAACAAACCGGCACGCTCGCGAAACGCGATATGGTCGAGCAGGTGATGGATCAGATGGACCTCGAACGCGAAAAGGGCATTACGATCAAAGCCAAAGCCGTGCGGATGAGTTATCGCGCGCGCGATGGCATCGAGTACGAACTGAATTTGATAGACACGCCGGGGCACGTTGATTTCACGTACGAAGTGTCGCGCGCGCTCGCCGCGTGCGAAGGCGCAGTCCTGGTTGTGGACGCGACGCAAGGCATCGAAGCGCAAACGCTTGCGAATCTGTACCTCGCGCTCGAACACAATCTCACGATTGTCCCGGTCGTCAACAAAATTGATTTGCCCTCCGCGCGCCCGGATGAAATCGCGCACGAGATGGAAAACTTGCTCGCGGTGCCGAACGATCAAATTATTCGCGCCTCCGCGAAATCCGGCGTCGGCACCGCGGACATTCTCGAAGCGATTGTCGCGCGCATCCCGCCGCCGCGCGCCGATTCCACGTTGCCGCTACGCGCGCTGATCTTCGATTCCAAATACGATTCGTACAAAGGCGTCGTCGCGTATGTGCGTGTCGTGGACGGTGAGTTACCCAAGAACAAAAAAATCAAATTGATGTCGTCGGGTTTGGAAATTGACGCGCTCGAAGTCGGCGCGTTTCGTCCCAAGATGGTCGCGGGTGAAACGTTGATCGCGGGCGAAGTCGGTTACGTCGCGACCGGGTTGAAGAACGTGCGCGACATTCAAGTTGGCGATACGATCACACACAGCGAAAACCCGGCGACCGAGCCCGTCCCAGGTTTTCGTCCCGCCAAGCCGATGGTGTTCGCCGGTTTTTATCCGACCGAGACGAACGATTATCCGTTACTGCGCGACGCGCTCGACAAACTTAAACTCAACGATGCGTCGCTGACGTACGATCCGGAAACATCTGCCGCGCTCGGTTTCGGTTTTCGTTGCGGTTTCCTGGGATTGCTTCATCTCGAAATCGTGCAAGAACGTTTGGAGCGCGAGTATGATCTCGATCTCATCGCGACTGCGCCGAGTGTCGAGTATCATGTGCTGAAACACACCGGCGAAATAATCACGGTGGACAATCCCGCGGAAATGCCAGACGGATCGGAGATTCTCGAAATCGAAGAACCGTGGATGCACATCCAAGTTTTCACGCCGAAGGATTACATTGGCGCGGCGATGGATTTGGTGACGACGCGGCGCGGCACGTTTGACAAAATGGAATATCTCGACGAGACGCGCGTGATGCTGGGATACGTGATGCCGCTCTCTGAACTGATTATTGATTTTTACGATCAACTCAAATCGCGCACGCGCGGGTACGCGTCGCTCGATTACTCGTTCGCGAATTATCGCGCGAGCGAGCTGGTGAAATTGAACGTCCTGGTCAATGAAGAATCGGTGGACGCGCTTTCGATGATCGTGCATAAAGATTACGCGTATGCGCGTGGCGCGGCATTGTGCAAAAAACTCAAAGAAGTGATTCCGCAACAACAATTCCCGGTGCCGATTCAAGCCGCGATGGGCGGGCGCATTGTCGCGCGTGAAACGATTCGCGCGTTAAGAAAAGATATTCTTGCCAAATGTTACGGTGGCGACGTCACGAGGAAAAGGAAACTCCTCGAAAAACAAAAAGCTGGCAAAAAAAGAATGAAGCGATTTGGAAGCGTGGACATTCCTCAAGAAGCGTTTATGGCAATTCTCAAGCTGGATGAAAATCGTTAGTTCAGGATTTATGGGAGAGCATTTTAACGAGAGCGATCACGAGACGCCATAAGTTCGCTTCGGATGCCGAGTCGCCCTTGTTTTGAAAACCGGTGTGGTGACGTGATCGGGCGAGGAGTTCAAGATTTTCAATTTGGTTGTCATCTTTGACGCCGTTTTTATGATGAACGATTTCATTTTCGCGCAAGGGACGACCAATATGTTCAGCCATGATCAGGCGGTGTTCAGGAACGAGATGATGGATGTCTGCCATGCAGTAGTAGGGGTGATCGGGCGTGAGTCTCACCAAGATGTAGCCGTTCGGATGTTTGAAGCGTCCGCCTTTCCAAAAATGAGAACGATGACCTGTGCGCGCACATCCAACGCAATAGCCGGTGAAATTTGGATTGGCGACTTTGTAAGCTGGCATCAGCCGGATTTCATCACATATACCGCACTGAACGCGGATCGGTTCATCCCGTCCACCTTGTCGCTCGTTCCAATACACAATGCTCCCATTGGGAAGTTGCTGAACATCATTGTATTTGCGTTGGCTTGCGTAGGCACAGTCATAACAAATGCCGGTAAAATTCTTTTGTGAAGCCAGCTTGTTGAGAACAACGCGTTCTTGGTTGCACATTCCACACTGAACCGGGATATCTTTTCCTTTGCGGCGTGACCAGTAAATGATGCTACCGTTTGGCAAAGTTTTGTCTTCTTTATGCATGTTGAATTCTCCAACAAGGTCATGGGCGCACTCTTGGCAAATCCCAGTGAATGCCTTGATGGCGGCATTGCTTGTTGATACCAAGCGTTCGCGTCCACAACTGCCGCAGGAAACCGGGACCTGGCGTCCTTGCCGGCGGGACCAATACACGATGCTCCCATTTGGCAAATGTTGATCGTCGGTGTGTTTATAGTTTGGCATGGTTACTCCAAGTAAGTCCGCGCGAAATTCAACTTGGGCGAATTTTATATCTAATTGTGATTTTGTCAAATCTAATTGGGATATATTCATATCTACTGATGCTATTCCGAGGCGGCGCAAATGGTTAAATCCAAGCTAAAAATCCTGATTGCCCAGCGTGAAATCGCCACTGGCGAAAAGATCACCTACGAAAGCTTGGCTCAGGAAATTGGGCTATCGAAAAATACGCTTAACCGGTTAGCCGAGGGCAAAACGGACCGGGTGGATTTTCTCACGCTGGAAAAACTTTGTCATTTCTTCCATTGTGATATCGCGGACTTGCTGGCTTATGAATCGGCGGATGCGCGCGCAATGGTGGGCGGGAAAAGAAAACATAAAGCGGTCAGGAGAACTTGATCTGGAATTGGCACCAACCAAACAACCTGCTTTTGGGGCGGCAAGCCCATAACTTATTTTTGTATTGGGGACACATGACGTACAAAACTTTACGCATCGAATCAACCAACGGCATCGCGACCGTAACACTCAATCGTCCGAACGTGAAAAACGCGATCAACGTCGAGATGATGGACGAACTCGGCGCGCTCGTCGCGCAACTGCGCGGCGATGAAACTGTGCGCGCGATCATTCTCACCGGCGCGGGCAAGGTGTTTTCATCCGGCGCGGATCTTGATCTGTTGACGCGCATCGGCGGACAATTTACGCGCGAGCAAACGCGCGACGAAATTCGCAAATGGCGCGCGACGTTCGACGCGTTCGAGTCGCTTCCGCAAATCACGATTGCCGCCGTGAACGGGATCGCAGTCGGCGGCGGCGTTGTGCTTGCGCTCGCGTGCGATTTCCGGCTTGCCTCGACGCGCGCGATTTTCGGTTTGCCGGAAATCAAACTCGGAATGGTGCTTGCGCTCGGCGGCACGCAACGCTTGACGCGTCTCGTTGGTGTGAGCGCGGCGAAGGAAATGATCTTGCGCGGGCGCAACGTGACCGCGATTGATTCGCAGAGAATGGGACTCGTGCATCGCGTTTCCGAACCGGGCGATTTGATCGGACTCGCGCGCAGTTGGGCGGAACGCGCGTGCGAGTATTCGCCGCGCGCGCTCGCGCTCGCGAAACGATTGATCGATCAGTCGTTTGATCGCACGGCGGACGCGTCGGCTGAATCGGAAACCGATGCTCAGGTTGAACTGCTTCATTCGCCGGAATTTCTCGAACGACTCAAAACGTTGAAAGACAATGGCTAACTCTGAAATTCGTGAGGGGGAGAAGGGGAGCAGAGGAGAGGGGGACGCTTTGCGTTTCTCCCCCTCTCCCCTGCTCCCCCTCTCCCCCTCGTCATTTCGAACCTGGTTTGCGTTTGGAATTATTCTCCTCATCGCCGCGTTCTTTCGCTTTGCCGGTCTCGCGTGGGACAGCGGCTATTTGTTTCATCCCGACGAACGAAAAATTTTGCTCGTCGTCAACGAACTCGCGTTGCCGGAAAATCTCGGACAAGCATTTTCTCCTGACAGTCCACTCAGCCCCAAATTTTTCGCGTACGGATCATTGCCGATTTATCTCCTCAAAGCGTTGAGCGCGTTCGCGCCGTCAACTGATTTTGCCGTGCCCTGGCGCGACAATCAACTCGTCGGCTTGGCGATCCTGGGACGCGCGCTCTCCGCGATTTTCGATCTCGGCACGATCGTGTTCACGTTTCTGCTCGCGCGGCGATTGTACGATGCGCGCGTCGGATTGATCGCGAGCGCGTGCATCGTGGTTACGGTTTTGCACATTCAAATCGCGCACTTTTACGCGGTGGACACCTTGCTGACGATGCTTGTCGTCGCGACGGTGTTTTTTGCCGCACGTTACGCATCGAGTAAAAATCGCCGCGATGAAATCGCAATGGCAGTCGCGTTCGGTCTCGCGCTCGCGACAAAAATTTCTGCCGCGCCGCTCGTCGTGCCGATTGTGGTCGCGATTTTGCGCGTGCGAGAGGGAGAGGGGGAGAGGGGGAGAGGGGGAGAAACGCAAAGCGTCCCGCTCTCCCGTTCTCCCACGCTCCCTCTTGTTTTGCGATCCTGGGTTCAACAGATTCGCGACGCGCGCAAACCGATTGCAAAAATTCTCGGCATTGCACTCGCGATTTTTTTCATCACGCAACCGTACATCCTGCTCGACCCGATTCGCGCGTTCGGACAAATCGGCACCGAAATGTTTGTCGCGCGCGGTTGGTTGGACTATCCGTACACGCGCCAGTACGCGGACACACCGCCGTTCATTTATCAAATCGCGCAAAGCGCGATCTGGGGAATGGGCGCGCCGCTCGGGGCGCTCGCGTGGATCGGGAGCGCGATTTTTTTCTGGCAGTGGTGGCGC
Organism: Chloroflexota bacterium; assembly: GCA_016223105.1. Lineage (GTDB taxonomy): Bacteria > Chloroflexota > Anaerolineae > UBA4142 > UBA4142 > JACRPR01. The sequence continues at coordinate 13,856 of JACRPR010000033.1, forward strand.
ACGCGCAAACGCGCGCTGAATGGTGTTAAAGGGCTTGCCCTGAGCGGAGTCGAAGGGTGGCGCGATGGTTTCATTCTCGCGTGGGTGCTTGTTTATTTTTTAAGCATCGGCGGTCAATACGCAAAATATCTCCGTTACCTTTTACCCCTCTTGCCATTTTTATTTCTAATGTCCAGCGTCGCGATCTCACGTATCACGCATCACGTTTTACGTTTCACGCTTTACGTTTTACTTTCTTGTTCGCTCGTTGCCGCATTCGCGTACTCGACCGCGTTCAGTTCAATCTACGCGCGCGAACATCCCTGGATCGAAATTTCGCGTTGGATGTATCGCAACATTCCGGCGGATGCGCCACTGATCATCGAACACTGGGACGATCAATTGCCGGTGTCATTGCGCGATGAAACCGCGCAACGCACGCCGCTCGAATATCGCACGACGGTTTTGCCAATGTACGATGCGGACGACGCGGCGAAACTCGAAACGCTCGTCAACGCGTTGAGCGCGAACGAGTACATCGTCCTGGCAACGCCGCGTTTGTTTGGCACGATCCCGCGATTATCGGAACGCTATCCGATGTCGGCGCGTTATTATCGCGCGCTCTTCGATGGACGACTCGGGTTCGATCTTGAAACGCACGCGCTCAACGCGCCCGCGCTGAACGGCATCGTGATTTTTTCCGATCCCTTCACGCGCGCCGGTTTACGCGATCCGATTCACTCCGATGCGTTCGTTTTGAATTGGGGTTACGCCGACGAAAGTTTTATTGTGTACGATCATCCGATGCCGCTCATTTTCAAAAAAGTGCGCGCGCTTGCGCCCGATGAGTTGCGACATCTTTTGTCATCGCGTTAATTATTTTCTTCCCGTTTCACGCATTACGTTTTTCGCATCACGTTTTACGTTGCATTTGCTCCCGCGTCACAATCGAATATAATGAAACAACATTTTTGCTGGAGTTTGCCTCTTGAAACTATCTATTCTGATCCCGGTTTTTAACGAACAATCCACCATCTCGGAAATTTTGAATCGCGTTCGCGCGTCGCCATTCGAAAAAGAAATTATCGCGGTGAATGACGGCTCGACGGATGGTTCGCGCGAATTGTTGGCGCAAGCCGAAAATGACGGCGTGATTGTCATTCACCACGACCGCAATCAGGGCAAAGGCGCGGCGATTCATTCCGCGCTCGCGCGCGCGACCGGCGACATTGTGATTATTCAAGACGCCGATCTTGAATATGATCCGCGCGATTACGCGCAACTCGTTCAACCGATTGCCGAAGGGCGCGTCAAGATCGTGTACGGTTCGCGTTTCACCGGTCCCAAAATGGCGATGTTTTTTTGGCATATGATCGCGAATAAAATGTTGACGCTGATGACGAACATTTTATACGACGCGATCCTCAGCGATATGGAAACCTGTTACAAGGCATTTCGCGCGGATGTGATCAAAGGGATTCCGCTCCGCGCGCGGCGATTTGATTTCGAGCCGGAAGTTACTGCCAAAGTCCTCAAGCGCGGGCATCGCATTTACGAAGTGCCGATTTCGTATTTCGGGCGCGAATATCGCGAAGGCAAAAAGATCGGTTTGAAAGATGCCTTCGTCGCGGTATGGACTCTGCTCAAGTACCGTTTTGTGGACTGATGATTCACGCGCATCTAAACGCGCTCGCTCTACGCGAGGATGATCCAAGATCGTTTTCGCTCATCGCGCTCGCCGGACTGATCGCACTTCACTTGATCGGCATTGCCGCGTTCTGGCGCTTGCTGAATCAACCACTCTGGCTCGCGCCGATCACGTTGGCGATTTTGGTGATCGTTCCGGCGGCGATGTGGAAATCGCGCGGCGTGTTCGCGATTGAAACACTCGCGCCGCTTTTTTTTCTGTACGCGATCTTGATCGCGCGCTATGTCGCGATTCGAATCGTCAACGCGCCGGTGCCGTACCAAGATGAATCCACGCTCGCGAATGCGCGCGTCCTGGTATTTCAGATCGAACTCGCGGCGATTGCCGCGTTCGCATACGTTGTGCTCATGCAAATCGCGCGATTGAAACGCGTCGCGCTGATCTGGCTCGCGATTGGTTTGTGCATCGCCGCGCTCAGTTGGTTCGCGGCGGAAACGATTTCGCATCGCACGCGCGGCGTCACCGGCTCTGATCCGTACGCGTACGCGCAAATGGCAGTTGATCTCGCGACGCGCGGCACGCCCTTGCATCGTTTCGATCTCTTCGCCGCCAATTACAAATTACCAATTCCCTGGTATCCTTTTGTCCACGTCGGTTACGAATTGCCGATCAACATGCAAGGCGACGCGGCGACCGTGTGGCCCATCGGCGGATCGTTTTGGCTCGCATTGATGTATCGCGTTTTCGGTGAAGCGGGTTTATATCTCGCGACGCCGCTTGCCGGGATCGCGTCGTTGCTGATGCTCGCATTGTTCGCGCGCGATTTTTTTCGCGAGCAATCGCGCCTCGCGCGCGCGGCGATCATCGCGATTGCGGTTGTGATACTCGCGACATCCTGGGAGCAGGTGGATCGCTCGCTTATTCCGCTCGTGGATACGCAAGCGCAATTTTGGACTCTGCTTGCGCTGTGGGCGGCAATCCGGCGAAACCCGAAGGGTTTTCAAAACCCTTCGGGTTTAATCGCCGGTCTTGCACTCGCGCTGGCGTACTGGATTCGCCACACCCAGGTTTTGATCGCGCCGGCGATTGTGGTCGCGGTGTTAGATGTCCCGCGCCGCGAACGATTTCGATTTCTCGCGATTGTCGCGTCGGTCGCGCTGGTCGCCGCATTGCCGGATCTGTGGTATCATCGCGAATACTTTGGCGGCTGGCTCACGCCCGAATCAAAAGAGCTCGCGCTCTTTTCATTCGCGAGCATCGCGCCGAGCGCGGAAAAATTGGCGGAACGATTTTTCGCCGGCAACGAGTTTGGTTATCTCTTTCCGTTTTTGATTTACGGCGCGTATCGCGCGGCGCACGAAAATCGTGCGCGATTTTTCGCGCTCGCGACCTGGGTGATTGTTCTCGTCGCATTTCATTTGCCCTACGTCGCGATTCGGATGCGCGATCTCTTGCCCGAATTTCCGCCGGTGATTTTGTTGACCGCGTACGGGATCGTCGCGCTCGCGCGCGATTTGCGCGCAAAGATTGGGAATTCTGGAGTCGAGCGTTTACGCGGTTTTTCCGCGAGCGAACAACCCGCTAAAGCGTCGAGTCCATTTGCGTTCGTATTGACCGGCTTTGCAATTTTTCTCGCGCTGTTACTTTTTCTCACGCGCACGCAATTTACATTGATGCGCGTGGTTCAGCCGGCAAAAGTTACATTCGGTTACGTAACCGCCGCGCAACGCGCCGCGTTCGATCAAATCGCCGCGCTCACACCGTCGAACGCGGTGATCGCATCCGAGATGAACGATGGCGCGATTGATCTGTACGCACATCGCGCGACCGCGCGCATCGGCGATTGGACGCCGGACGAACGCGCGCAATTCGTCGAAAAAATTCTGCGCGAAAATCGCCCGCTCTTTTTGCTCGACGACGGCGCGCACACGAGCGCGGCGCGGCGCGAGCTCGCTTCGCGTTATACACTAAACCAAATCGCAATTTTGAACGTGCCATTGTTCGGAGTTGTTGACGCGCAAGCCGGAGTGTTGTATCAAGTTCTTCCCTAGTTCCTTTATTTCCCTCAGTTCCCTCATTTCCCTGTTGAAGGAAATGAGGGAACTGAGGGAAACGATGAAAGTTACCCAAGATGCAAAAACCAATTATCGCTATTGTCGGACGCCCGAATGTGGGCAAGTCCACGTTGTTCAATCGGCTCGTCGAAGAGCGCATCGCGATTGTGTCGGAAACTGCCGGCACGACGCGCGATCGCTTGTACGGTGAAGCCGAATTTGCCGGGCGCGAATTTATCGTTGTGGACACCGGCGGGCTCGCGCTCGATGAGCGCGCGGATTTGCCGGGCACGCCCGCGGCAATGCTCACGGGCGTCCACAATCAAGCCCAGGTCGCGATGGACGAAGCGGACGCGATTATTTTTGTTACCGATGTCGAGCAGGGTCCATCGCCGGATGATTTTGAAATCGCGAACACATTGCGCGCGAGCAAAAAACCGGTGTACCTCGTCGTCAACAAAGCGGACAATGAAACGCGCCGCCAAAACGCGGTCGAGTTTTTTCAACTCGGTCTCGGCGAACCGATTCCGATTTCTGCGTTGCACGGCGTCGGCACCGGCGATTTGCTCGATCAAATCATCGCGCGTTTGCCGGAAGAAATTCCGAGCGCACCCAGTACGATTCCGCATTTCGCGATTGTCGGGCGACCGAACGTCGGCAAATCGTCATTGCTTAACGCGATCCTGGGTGAAGAACGCGCGTTGGTGAGCGAAATTGCCGGGACGACGCGCGATTCCATTGACACCGCGCTCATGTGGAACGACGCGCCGCTCGTATTGATTGACACCGCGGGCTTACGCAAACGCGGGCAGATTGAAGCGGGGATCGAAAAGTACAGTTCGCTCCGCGCGATTCGCGCGATTCAACGCGCGGATGTCGCGTTGCTCGTGATTGACGCGGTGGACGGCATTATGGCGCAAGATCAACACGTCGCGAGTTATATTCTCGCGGCGGGCAAGGGCGTCGTGATCGTCATCAACAAGTGGGACTTGATCGAAAAAGAAGAGCGCACGATGATCGAGTTCACCGAGCGGGTGCGCGCGCAACTCGATTTCATCGCGTATGCCCCGATTGTGTTTGTGTCCGCGAAAACGCATCAGCGCGTGCATCGCGTCATTGACACCGCGCTCGAGGCGCGCGCGGCGTGGCAAATGCGCGTGCCGACGAATGAACTGAACGAACTCGTGCGCGAGGCGACCGCGCGGCATACCCCCGCGTCGAAAGGCAAACGGCATCTCAAATTTTTGTTTGCAACCCAGGTCGAAGGCACGCCGCCGACGTTTTTCTTTTTCGTCAACGATAAAAAGTTGGTGCATTTCACGTATGAACGTTATCTCGAAAATCAATTGCGCGCGCGCTGGGGTTTTGTCGGATCGCCGCTCCGAATGATTTTTCGGAATCGGCGTGAAGAAAAAGGCGCGGCGTAATGTTTGCCGGTCCAGAACTGCGCGGCGCGCGGCGTTTGTTCTTCGCCGTGTTGGGCTTTGGCATTTTGATCGCGCTCGGCACGGCGGGCTATCGCGCGCTTGAAGCGATGGATTTGTTCGACGCGTTTTATATGACGGTGATCACGATCAGCACCGTCGGCTTTGGCGAGATCAAACCGTTGTCGCCAAGCGGGCGCGTGTTGACGATGGGCTTGATCCTGGGAAGCGCGGGGCTTGCCGCATACGCGTTGAGCATCATCGGCGATTTGATCGCATCTGGCGAGTGGCGCGCGTGGCGCGAAAATCGAAAGCGAGCGCGAATGTTGAATCAATTGGACAAGCATGTGATCGTGTGTGGGTATGGGCGTGTCGGGCGACACGTCGCGCACGCGCTCGAATTGGAAAAAATTCCGTTCATCGTGCTGGATAAAGACGCGAATCTGGTCGCGCACATCAACAAGACCGGGTATCTGGGCTTGCTGGGCAACGCGGCGAATGAACTCACGTTGAAGCAAGCGGGGATCGAACGCGCGCGCGGCTTGGTCGCCGCGGTGGACTCGGACGCGGAGAACGTCTTTATCGTGTTGACCGCGCGCGCCTTGCGTTCCGATTTGCTGATCATCGCGCGTGTGAATTACGAAGACTCGGAATCGAAATTGTTGCGCGCCGGCGCGAATCATTTGATCCTGCCGTATCGCATCGCGGGGCGGCAAATGGTGTCGTGGCTCGCGCGTCCGGCGGTCGCGGGGTTTCTCGACCAGGTCGCGCACGCGGGCGGTCTCGATTTTTTGTTGGAGCAAGTGCGGCTCGCGTCGGGGTCGTCGCTCGTGGGGCAAACGCTCGCGCAGGCGCAATTGCAAAATCGGTTTGGCATTACTGTGCTTGCGTGTCGCGATGCGAATGGAAATTGGAATGCGAGTCCCGGCGCGGAGACGGTGTTGGGCGCGGACGCGGAAATCATCGCGCTCGGCACGCGCGAGCAGTTGCAAGAGTTGATGAAGTTGGCGCGGGGATAAAAAGACCCGAAGGGTTTCCAAAACCCTTCGGGTCTTTTGTTAC
>JACRPR010000033.1:20049-26914 GCA_016223105.1 Chloroflexota bacterium
ACCCAATCAAAATCAAAACACCACCGCCGATAATTTCCATTCGTTTGCCGAACGCTTCGCCGAGCCGCTGACCTAGTTTAACTCCGCCGAGTGAAAACGTCGCGGCGACGATGCCAATGATGAAACTGGGATACCAAATCGTTACGTTGAGAAACGCGAGCGACAAGCCAACCGCGAGCGCGTCCACGCTCGTCGCGACCGAGAGCATCACGAGTGTCGCGCCGCGCGTCGGATTCGTTTGAAAACTTTCCCCGTCCGGATCAAGCCCCGAACGCATCATCCGCGCGCCGATGAACGTGAGCAAGCCGAACGCGATCCAATGATCCGCCGATGCGATCACCGGCGCGATGGTCGCACCCATCGCAAAGCCGATCACCGGCATCAAAAATTGAAACAAGCCAAAGTGAAACGCGAGGCGAAAAATCGCGCGATAGCCGGACGCGAATCCGCCGCTTGCCGCGCCGAGTGACACTGCGAACGCGTCCATCGCGAGACCGATCGCGATGAGCAAAATTTCGATGAAAGACATCTTGCCTCGAAGACCCGAAGGGTTTCAGAAAACCCTTCGGGTCTGGTCAATTTTTATTCGCGCTCGAATCATCGCGCGCGCGATGCCACAGAGGATCGTGGATCTCGATCTTTGCGCCGCGTTCGAAATTCAATTTCTTTTTCTCACGCGGTTCGTCCGGGTTTTCGTCCACATCATCCGCCGCGTCGCGAATTACATCGGCGAGCGGATCGTCCGCGTTCTCATCGGACAAGGCAGATTCGACGCGATCCATAATCGCGTTCAGCAAGCCAAAGCGCGATTCCAAACGCGCGCGATCACGGGTCTCATAGTATTCGCCTTCGTCGCTCACTTGCATACTTGGAAAACAGCGATCCTGGATCAGATGCAGGAATTCGCAAATCGCGATGTGATTTTCAATCGGCGCGAATTGCGTTTTGGTGAACAGAAATTTGTTTTCCCAGTATTGATTCGGATCGGCGGTCGGCATATAAAAACACAATTCACCGGCTTGATTAAAGAGGAGCCAAACCGGTTCGCTTTCGGGATGTGTTTGAATCAAGATGCCGCGCTGAACATCGTCAAGCGGATGGAGCGTTGTTTCGACAAAGGCATCCGTACATTCAACCAGCTCGTTCGATAGTTCTTCGTTTTTAACTTCGGTCGTCGTCCAACGTTCAACTTTGCCGAGCACGCGATCATCAATCTCGTCGTATTCCCAATCGCGTTGAAAACAAAAATGCCGCGCGGCGATCAAAAGTTCCGGCAGAACGCGCGCATCGTCAAGTTTTCCGTGATAATGAATTGTGATGCCCATTGTGTCTCCATAGTTGGGCAAATGTCCAATTTGCCCTGGATCGCAAATCGGAGATTGGCGTTACGTTGGGCAAATTTCTAATTTGCCGATTGAGCAATTTGGAAAATTGCTTTACTTGGGTCGCAGAACGCGCGCTACGACCGGTTGCTCTTTGCCTTTCAACAAAACCGTGCGCGTTTCAAGCGCGCCAAACAATTCTTGCGCGAGCGGCGCGAGTTCTTCGACGATCAAAATTTCGCCGGCGGAGGCGCCGGCTTGCAAACGCGACGCGACGTTCACCGTATCGCCAATCGCGGTGAGATCAACGACCTGGTCTGAGCCCAGGTTGCCGACGTACGCGAGTCCCGCGCTGATGCCGATGCCGATTGGGAGTGGCGGATCGCACACGCGCGCAATGTCGCGCATCAAGCGTTCCGCCGCGCGCATAGATTTCGCGCGATACTCTGCGCCCGCGATGCCGGGAACGAACAATGCCATCACCGCGTCGCCGAGCAATTTATCTACGAGCCCGTCGAACGCGATCACGGTGTCAATCGCGGTATCGTAAAAGCGTTTCATCGTTTGCGCGAGTTGCGTGGGCGGAATTTTTTCGGCGATGCTCGTATAGCCGCGCACATCCGCGAAGAAAACTGCGATATCCATTTCGATTCCGCCGGCGGGCAAGCGTTCGCAACAGCGCGCGCACAAGCGCGGGTTTTTGCGCGACGGTTCCCAGCCGAACGGACGCAACAGCGCACCGCCGATTCCGCCGAACGGTGCGTAACACACTTTGCAACGTGGCGAACTCGGCAGGCGCGGAAATAGAAATCGCGCGGGACCTTCGAGGGTGTGTCCGCGCAAAAGATATTCGCGCCACCAGGTTTCGTTTTGGGGATCGTTTGACACGGTTTGGGTTCCTGAAATGAATTCGGAAACCGCGTCAACGAAAATGACACACGAATAAACGAATTACTCTACCGCGCGAATCCATTCGATTATTCGTTTCAGATTCGTTGACGCAAACATTCCGGCTATATTTGTCCAATCATTGACCACGGTCCCGTCCACTCGATTTGCACGCGCGCGAGTTGCGCTTTCCAATCGCGCGATTCGTCCGCGAAGAAAACGAGTTTGTTTGTGCGCGTGCGTCCCTTCCACCGATTTTTGCTTTTTTCTTCGACCAACACCTCGACGGTCTGACCCAGGAATCGCGCGTTGATCGCGCCGACGATTTCGGCTTGCAAATCGTCAATCGCTTTGCGGCGGCGTTCTTTTTCGGCGAGCGGCACATCATCGTCCCAGCGCGCGGCGACCGTGTTCGGGCGCGGCGAAAACATCGCGACGTGCGCGACATCGAGTTGCAATTCTTTCAGTAAATTGTACGTGCCGAGAAATTGTTCTTCCGTTTCGCCCGGCATTCCGACGATAATGTCGGTCGCGATGCTCGCGTGCGGGATGCGCGCGCGAATTTTCGCGATGAGCGCGCGATACTCGTCCACCGTGTAACCGCGTTTCATTTTCGTCAACATCGCATCATCGCCGGCTTGCACCGGCACTTCGATATGCTCGCACACTTTGGGCAAGGTCGCGATCGCGTCGAGCAAATCGTCCGTCATATAAAGCGGATGCGAGGTGAGAAAGCGAATGCGTTCGAGTCCATCAATGGCATTGATCGCGCGGAGCAAATCGGGCAGACGCGGACCGTCCGCGACATCGTAGCCGTAGCGGTCAACGATTTGTCCAAGCAGTGTGATTTCGCGGACGCCTTGCTGAACGAGCGCGCGTGTCTCTGCCGCGATTTCGCCAATCGAGCGCGAGCGTTCCGCGCCGCGCCGGTACGGAATGATGCAAAACGTGCAAACGTGATTGCATCCGTAAACAATCGGAATGTGCGCGCTGACGAGATTGCCGCGTTCGTGCGCGGGCAAAACCAGGTCGGCGTCCATCAACTCGTACGATGTCTCGCGTTCGCGTTGCATCAGATCGAAATCATCGCCCGGCATTGCGATTGGAAATTGGAGATTAGAGCTTGGATGTTGGACGGCTTGGCTTGATGCGTCGTTTCCAAAATCCAATGTCCAACGTCCAATGTCCAAATCTGGGGATTGCTTCGCTTCGCTCGCAATGACATTGCCGCGCGCGCGCAACAGTGCCACCAATTTCGCCGGATCGGACGGCGGCAAAAACACATCCACGAACGGAAAACGTTTTTGCAGGGGCGACGCATCGCGCACGCCGACGAGACAGCCCATCAAACTCAAAACCAGGTCGGGGCGCGCTTGCTTGAGCGGCTTGAGTGACATCAAACGCGAGTATGCCTTGTCCTCCGCGCTTTGGCGGACAACGCACGTATTCAGCACGATGACATCCGCGGACTCGGCATCGCGCGTCGCGCGATAACCGAGTTTCTCCAACTCGGACGCGACGCGTTGCGAATCGGCGACATTCATCTGGCAACCTTCGGTCCAGATATGGTAATTCATCCAGTTCTACTTTCTATTGCTGATGCGTTCACGCTGGCGCGGTAGAAAATTCCAAACGCGGAACGTACACTGTCATCGTTTGCGGAACCAACGTGATTTTGATGTAAACGATGCGTTTATTTTCTTTTGCTTTAACGCGCTTGCCGAGATCGAGATTGGCTTGATACAATTCGGGATCGTTCTCCGGCAAAAAAATCACTTCCGCGCCTTTGGGGATTTTGCGCGTCATATTAGGATTATCCAAAACCTGGCGCATAAAGAGCGCGAAGAGTTCATCATTGCGCCGACATTGTTCTTGACGGGTCATTGCTTCCACTCCTTTTCATAGCGTTGACGATAAAACTGCCAACGTGTTCGCAAATCTTCGATTGCCCATGTTAGCGCGGCATTATAATCTTGGGTATGTAACTCGCGCGTTTCCTGAGTTCCATCAGGGTGACTGATGTCCAAATGCGCTCGACCGTGCGCTGTGTCAAAGCGAACAATCGGACGCCATTCATTTTGTAAAAAGGCAAGATACTGAACCGAGAACTGAACGACGCGATCATCTTCCTTGTCGAAAACAACGTGAACCAAATCTTCATCAGATCGGCGCACCGTAAATTCTTCGCGGCGTCTTGAGGTGATTTTGCTTGGCATGTTTTTTCCTGTGTGCAAGATGCGCTTTAAACCTGGTTTGTCGGCTTAACGGTGTCTTCGATATTTGCTCAATATGAAAATCAAGATACCGAACGATAATGCCAAAACCATTGAACCAATCGCGATTGTGGTTTGTGAACCCTGCTCAGTCGGCTGGATCGTCGAGGATGGTGTCACGGTAGCCACACTCGGAGTAATTGGGATCGGAGCATGTGGTTGTTCGGTGGGTACAACTCGCGCGATTTGAGATTTGATTTCCTCGATTGTTCCGAAATTTCTTTTATCTGAGATGGCAACAAGTTTGGCTTGTTCAAATTTCAATATCGAAGACGTGGGAGAGATTGCGGCTACCCACCACTTTAATCGAACATCCTTATCCCTCGCTAAAAATAAAAGGACACGATCCCCCGGTTTCAGAAGGTAGGCATCTACGAGTTCTCTTTCGCAATTTGGCTTAATGCCCCCTGATGCGGTTTGAGGTCGGATTGGCAATATTGAATCGGTGATTGATCCTGTGAGATATTCTTCGACTTGAATAGTTGCTTGGCCATAATCTGCCTGAATAGTTGTTCCAACAATTATCAGTTCAGAATTCTTGACATATTTTTCGATCAGGTTCTGGTTTGTCGGTGTTGGTTGAGGTGGAAGCGGGGTTAATGGTTCTTTGGTCGGTGAACAAGCGAAAACAGATTGCCAACCTGTTGCCAGGGTAAATGAAATCTGTATACACGCGAGGATGCTGTACGGCAAGCATCTGACAATCCAGTAAGGTGTTTTCATTTTTGACATTGCCCCTATTTTTTTAATGCGATCACAATATTTTTGAAAAAACCCATTTCCAAACTAAACTCACTCACCACGCGCACCTCCACCGGAAATTGCGCGAACCACGCGAGCCACGCGTCGCGCGATTTTGTGAAATAGCACGGTGGCGTGCCGTACTGAATCGCCGGGAACGAATCAATCGCGCGCGTGAGCCAGCCGCGTAACGCGCCGCGCACATCGTTCTCGATCACGATGACCGCGCGCGCAACGCGCAACGCTTCGCGCACAATCATTTCCGGTTGCGGGCAGTGATGCAAAACAAAACTCAACACCGCATAATCGAAACTATTTTCCGCGAACGCGAGCGCGCGACTATCGCACACGGTTAGCGGCAACGCGCTCTGATTGTATTTCGCGACATCCACCATCGTTACGCGCGCGCGCAACTGTCGCGTCATTGCTTCCGCGAGCAAACCTTTGCCCGCGCCGATGTCAATGATGGTGCTGTGTGGTTTGATTGCGGAAGCGAACGAATCTAAAATCGCGGCGGCGCGCGCGTCAATCGGCGGCAATGCAATCTCCTTGTCGAAAGTGTAGCGATTGTAATGCGATTGAGATGCGCTGTCAAACAAGACCCGAAGGGGTTTATCCCTTCGGGTCATTTCGTCCAATCACAATCGCTTCGGTCAAACTGAAAAATAATTTTTCGCCATCCACGCGCGGCGTTAACCATTCGCGCGCGGCGTCGCGTTCGCCGAGCAACCACGCGCGCAATTTCGCTTGCGTCTCTCCGCTTGCACCCATTCGCGCGACCCAGGGTTCAAACTCCATCTCTTTGCGAATCGTTTCGCTGTGCGCGATTTGTAAGCCCGCGTCGTTGAACATCGCTTCGAGCCGCGCGAGCGGATAGCACCAGTTATGCGACGGGTCGCGTTCTTTTTCGAAATGATTGAGCGCGCCCGCGATGATTTTATCCGGCGGCACAATGTTATCCACGAGCGCGACGATTCCGCCCGGCTTGCACATGCGCGCCATTTCTGCAATCGCCTTGCGCGCGTCCGAATAGTGATGCAACGCGATGCGGTTTGTCACCAGGTCGAACATCGCGTCGTCGAACGGCAACGCATGCGCGTCCGCATCGCGAAATTCAATGTTCGTGATTTCGCGTTCTTTCGCGATCTTTCGCGCCGCGTCGAGCATCTGCGGCGTGAGGTCGCACGCGATCACGCGCGCGACGCGCGGCGCGAACGCAAGCGCGGTGTGTCCCGCGCCGGTCGAAACATCAAGCGCGATCCAATCGCTTCGCGGCTGGGTCAATTCGATCAACCGCGCGAGCGACGCGCCGTGCGCGTGAACCTGGCTCGTCGCGTATTTTTCCGCGTGCGCGCCGAATTGTTGCTGAATCTGTTTGTTCAAATCGTCCATTGCAATGACCTCCGTTGGTTCGGCAAGATTGTAGCATAACAACCCTGCGTCGGGGCGAAGCATTTTCGTCCCGCGCGCGGGACGAAAAATGCTTCGCTCCGACCAATCCAAAATTTTGACGCACACCCACTGCGTTGTTCAATCAGCGCGGCACAAATTTTATCGCGTCGAATATGAGCGCGCCGATCAAACGTGCTGATCCATGAGAATTGGATTGCCGTCGGGATCCGTCAGCATAAAACTTGCGGG
>JACRPR010000180.1 GCA_016223105.1 Chloroflexota bacterium
GTACGTGCGCCCATACCAGGGTGGTCCGTATGCGCCGCCGTACACTTGCCAAAACCATAGCGCCGGAAAAATCTCCGGCGACCAAGCCAAGCCGAAACCGACCTGGCGTTGCGTGTTCGTAACCGCGTACCAACTTGCCGGCATTTGGTCAATGCGAAGCGTATCGCTCGTATTCGTTGCCACGCTTCCCACGCGGCGCAGATCAATCATTGCGCCGTCCACACCCGGCACGAGGGGCCAATCGTACACGCCAGGAACAAAACGAGTATTGGGTGTGAGCGTCGTGCAATGCACCTTGCCGCCCGGCAAATCAATCACGCAATTTTCATCCAGGAATGGCGCGCCCACTGCCGGATGATGTCCCCACATCAGTTGCATCGTAACACGTCCTTCGTTGATCACGCGCTCGCGAATCGTCAAGACCGGTTTGCCGCGTTCCAGCGCGATTTCTTTTTCGACGAGGAACGGCGTGCGATACGTGCGAACTGAAAATTTGATTGCGATTCGCGCGACCGTGTTTTCAACGATTTGATAATCCCAGGGAATGGTGGCGACCTCGCCGTGCGCGCCAAACGGCAGACCTTGATATTCGCACGCCGATCCGCCGGTGGGCAAACACTCTTGCCAGCCCCCTTCGTAAAAATCGAGAAACGAACTCGCGCCGGTGGGCGCGGTCGGAACAAACAAAGTCGGATTACGAACGCCCCAGGGTGACCGCCACATGAAATCAACGTCCAGTGGTTTGTAGAGAAATTCAAAAATATCACTGCCCTTGTCGGCGAGAATGCTCACGCGCAATAATTCATTTTCCATCGTGACGGTGCGTAACCCTTTGTATAGATACTCGGTGATCCGACAACCGAAATTGCGTTCGTGCGTATAAAAATTCATCGTCATTCGTCTCCTCGTGATAATCAAGACGACTGGCGCACTTTTGCGCCAGTCGTTTCAACATTCCGCTAGATCACCCCGCGTTCTTTCAACCCGGCAATTTCACTGGCATCCAATCCCAGCAACTCACCATAGATTGAATCGTTGTGCGAACCCAGGTCGGGACCCAGGTGTTCGATGCGTCCCGGCGTCGCAGAAAATTTTGGAATGACGCCCGGCATGGCGAGCGCGCCGACGCGCTCATCCGGCACGCGTACGATATTTTCGCGCGCTTGAATGTGCGGATGCGCGAACAGATCGGCGACCGAGTTGATGCACTCGGCGGGAACCTGGGCTTGATCCATCGTCGTCATAATTTCGGCGGCGGTCTTGGTGCGCGTCCAGGTTTCAATCGCCGCGTACACTCCATCGGGGTTGGCGATGCGCGCCGCGACCGTCGCGTACCGTTCATCATCGAGCATGTCCGCGCGCCCAATCGCGGTCGCCAAACGTTGCCACAGTCGCTCGGTGTTCGCGCCGATGATGATCCACTGATCGTCCGCCGTCGGAAAACTCGATGACGGCACAATGTTGGCATTGCGATTCCCGGTGCGTTCACGAATTACGCCGGTGCGATCATACGCCGGAATCGAATTTTCGGACGCGCGCAACACCGGTTCATAGATCGCCAAGTCAACCACCTGACCCTGCCCATCGCGCTGGTCGCGCCAATAGAGCGCGGTGACGGCGGCGACATTCGCAAAATGTGTCCCGCCGGAATCCACGCCAGCCCTTTGCGAAATGCTTTTTGGTACACCAATTGACCGGCTTGATCAAACGGCTCTTTCGTCGTCTTGTCCTTGACCAACTCGATACCGAGCAAGCAACCCACGCCGCGCGTTTCGCCGACGATGGTGTAACGCGATTCCATTTCTTTCATCCGCGTCAACAACAATTGTCCCAGGTGCGCGGAACGTTCGCACAAATTTTCTTCTTCGATCACTTCAAGACTCGCCAACGCCGCGGCGCACGCCATCGGGTTGCCGCCGTACGATGTGCTCGCGCTGATTTTTTCGATGGCTTCTTTGTATTGCTCGGCGACCAACATTGCGGTGACCGGAAAGCCGTTGCCAAAACCTTTGCCGAGCGTCATCACATCCGGCACCGTGTCCCAGTTTTCCATCGCAAACATTTTGCCAGTGCGCGCCATGCACGTTAGCACTTCGTCCGCCATCAATAAAATTCCCAGTTCATCGCACAGCGCGCGAATTTTTTGAATCCATCCATCGGGCGGCACGATGCTCCCTGCCCAGCCCTGAATCGGCTCTAGCACAATTCCTGCCACGCGCCCGGAAGTTTGTTCCTGAATCACGGTGCGAATATAGTCCACGCACATCAAACCGCACTCGGGATGTTTTTGGCGAAACTCGCAACGATAACAATAACCGCGCGGCACAAGAAAATAGCCGGGCGCGCGCAAACCCTGGCTCACATCCAAGCGGCTCAAACCAACCGCGCCCATCGTCTTGCCGTGAAAATCGCGATGAAAAGAAATCAATTCAAACTTGCCGGTCGCCGCGCGCATCACGCGCAAGCCGGCTTCGACCGCCGTCGTGCCCGAATCGTACAACTGCATCCCAGTCAATTTTTTCTTGCCCGCGCCCGGCGCAAGGTCTGCCAATTTTTCGTGCAGACAGCCGGTCACGTAAATGCCGGATGAAAAATCCAGGTAGACATTTCCATCCACATCGGTCAACGTCACGCCGCGCCCCGATTCAAAGACGACCGGAAAAAGTCGCACCTGGGACGAGTACCCTTTCATGTACCGCGCCGCGCGCGCGTGCATTTTTTGCGATTCGGGACCGGGCAAGCTCGTTACCAATTGCGGCACCGCATTCGCATCTACGTGCACCCAATTTTGATTGTGCATAATTAATTCTCCTCGTGGTGAAATCCTGGGTCGAACCCGATGAGCCGCGCGGCATTGTGGTAGAAAATATCGTTGAGGTCGCTCGCATCCAGGTTGGTCATTTTCGCCGCACGGCACATCGCCAACAATTCCTCGTACAAAAAGAAGGAGAGTTGTTCGCCTTCCGCTTGACCGACCGCGCGCAAATTCGGGTCATCGCTCACATCGCCGTACAAACCCGGCGGAACCAGGTTGATGTACTTGCCGTTCTCGCAAATGCGGCGCGTCCGCATTCGCAGAATCGGCATATCACTGCCGAACAATACGCGCTTGGGTCCGACCGCGCGAATCAATTGCGCCATAATCTCCGCGTTCGTGTTCGCGCTAAAATCAAAATTCATACGCGCGGTGTTTCGCAAAATCTCGAACGCATTACCGACATCTTCGGGGCAATACGCGCGACCGATGTGCGCGACGATCAGTTTGACGTTGGGATAATTTTTTTCGATTTCGAGCAAGTGCTGAAGATTGAGCGGGTCTTTCAAACGTTGCGGGCGCGGCACATGCAACATCACGATCCAACCTTGCGCGTTGGCGATTTCGAGATGATGGCGCGGCAAAAAATCAAAGATGGTAATTTGCGCGGTGGGAATGTGCGCGGGCGCAAAGTTGAGGTACGGCTTCAAGCCGAGCATCCCACCCTCGCGCACGCGTTGCGCGATTTGTTCGGCAGACCATTCCGGTTTGCTAACCAACAACGCCGGCAAGCGATGTTGTCGCGCGACCTGGGACACGTAATGGTTCGATTGTTCCAGGATCACATCGGCGCGCGTCGCGCTAAAGATGAGCGGCGTGACTTGATGTTGTGGGAGCATCAAGCGAAAAGTTTCGAGCAAATCGTCAATCGAGTTGTCGCGCGCAACGAGGCGGGGCCAGCGCGCGCCGCGCGTTTCCCGGTCGGCGGGTTGCAAAAACGAATCGAGCCAAACGTGCGTGTGGATATCCATCAGCCGGCGCGGTAAAAAACCGGCGAGATGTTCGGCATAGAATTCGCGGTCTACTGGTTTAACCGGAAAAAGCATTTCGCGTTATCCTACCCTGGCTTGCGCGCGTGCGCCTAGTTGACGATGACATCCTGCGGCTTGACGTTGCCTTGCGCGACGATTTTCAATTTTTGCAAAAAGCGCGTGGGGTCTTGGGCTTGAACGACGTTGCGACCATAAACCACACCACGCGCGCCGGCGCGCACGGCTTGGTATGCCAACTCCAACGCGGCTAACTCCGAGTCCAATTTTTCCGCGCCCAAAGCGAACACGGGAATCGGCACGCCGGCAATCACCTCGGCGAATCGTTCGCCGGTGTAAAAAGTTTTGATCGCGTCCGCGCCGAGTTCGCAAATGATGCGGCACATTTTTTTGATGTAATCGTGAAAGTCGGCGGGACGACTGCGTAAATCGCCGGAATGAAACACTTCGCCGATCAGCGGAATGCCGAGTTTGTACGCTTCTTCGGCGATCTCGGCGAACTGACGCACGTTCTCGGTATCTTGTTTTTCGCTTCCCGTGTGCAAGGTCAAACTTGCCAGCACCGCATCTGCGCCGACATGAATCGCGGTCGCCACCGAAAGTGTTTTGGCGATCTGCGCTTCACGATAATGCCACGGCTCGCAGTGAATCGTGTTCCAATTCAAACGCACGATCATCGCCGGGCTACCTTGACCGCGAAAGACTGGGTCGGCGAAACGAACCATTTGCGCCGCCAACAAAATACCATCGGCGGATTTTATTTTTTGTACTGCCGCCGTGTAATCTACCAATCCTTCCATTGCGCCAAAAGTTTGTCCGTGATCAATCGCGACAATCACGGCGTTGCTTTGGGCGGGAAAAAATTTGCTCAGACGAATTTCTTTGCCAGTCAAGGGAATCCTCCTTCAAATCATATTATTCTGCTGAGAAAGTGTTTTGAAGTTAACTGTGGCGCGGCTTTTCCAAGCCGCCAATGCGGGCTCGAAAGCCCGTGCCACGAATTTCAAAACAGTCTCTGAGGCAATGTTAGCACTCAATAGAAATGTCCCCTTTCTGCTCAATAGAAATGTCACCCTTGTCTGTGATATAAGTTGGTGTTCGGATATCACAGGGAGGTATCTAGCAGAAAGTGAGCGACATTTTACGGATGA
>JACRPR010000181.1 GCA_016223105.1 Chloroflexota bacterium
AGCGAAGGATTGCCGGACGTACAAAGGTTCAGAATGACGGACACCAATCCGAATGGAATTTGCTCGAATTGAATTTCTCCGCGTTCTCTGTGTTCTCCGCGTCTCGGCGGTAAAATTCGAGCGCTTGGTTTCGATGCTTCACTTGCGCGCGTTAAAGTTTCGCAACCTGATAGAATTTTTAAGGTAAACCTCTTGCGTCGCGAAAAAACTTGTGCTACACTGTCCCCGCACTAGAAGTTGTAGCACACATGCGTTCTACACAACTGCTTGGGGTTTGGGAAAAATTCTGACGCGTTCATCCGTGTTCCCAAACCCTGCTTTATGCTCGCTCACCAAATCTCAAATCGCCGGAGGTCGCCGATGCAATGTCCATTCTGCGGCAAGCCCAACAACAAAGTGATTGACACGCGCGAGGCGGATGAAAACATTCGCCGTCGCCGCCAATGCCTCAATTGCAACAAACGCTACACGACGTACGAACGGATCGCGCAAACCGGGTTGATGGTGATCAAACAAGACGCGCGCCGCGAAGCATTCGACCGCCAAAAATTGATGGGCGGATTGATCAAGGCGTGCGCGAAGCGCCCCGTACCGATGGAAGCCATCGAAACGATGGTGGATGAAATCGAATTGGAATTGCACACGCTCGGCAAACCGGAAGTGGATTCGCAAAAAATCGGTCAATTGGTGATGGCGCGTTTGCGCGTGCTCGATGATGTCGCGTACGTCCGCTTCGCGTCGGTCTATCGCCGCTTTGCCGATCTCGATTCGCTCGCGAATGAAATTCAACGCTTGAAAGAACGCAAACAGCGCGAAGCCGAAGAACGACTTCAAGTGCGAATGGGAATTTGAAATGCCCAAAAATTTTCTTCGTTCGATCAACTCAACCCCACTCGAACTTTTCCTCGTACTCGATTTAATTTGAATCGCGTCAGCAAACCTCTGAGGGCGAGCAAGCCATCTCACGCGGTTTGCTCGCCCTCGTCTTTGTACGCCGCACGGCTCAGACAGCGTTTTGAAATTAACTGTGGGGCGGCTTTTCCAAGCCGCGGATGCGGGCTGGAAAGCCCGCGCCACGAGTTTCAAAACACTTGTTCGACATCAAAAAGGAGTTTGAATGAACGCGTCATCCGACACGCAAGTTCGCGTCGCCGCATCCGAATCTGAAAATGCTCTGCCCGCGCGCAAACCGATCAACCTCGCGCCGAACGCACGCGTCGTTTTGGAAAAACGCTATTTGCGGCGCGGGATGGATGGCAAGCCCGCCGAAACGCCGGAAGAAATGTTCGATCGCGTCGCGCGCACAATTGCGGAACCGGAAGCGCAGTACGGCGGCGATGTCCAAACAATGCGCGAAAAATTTTACGCGCTCCTCACCGAATTGCGTTTTTTTCCCAATTCGCCGACCTTCACCGGCGCGGGCACACCGTTGGGTCAGCTTGCCGCATGTTTCGTCCTTCCGATCACCGACGATATGGGGCGCGACTCGCGCGGAATTTTTTCGACGTTACGCGCGGCGGCGTTGATTCAACAAACCGGCGGCGGCAATGGATTTTCGTTTTCGCGTTTGCGTCCGCGCGGCGATCGCGTGCACACGAGCGCGGGCGTCGCGACCGGTCCGGTTGGATTCCTACGCGTGTACGATACCGCATTTGGGGAGGTGGCGCAGGGCGGTTGTTTATTGCCGGAAACTTTGGTCTTTACTTCCGACGGTTTGTTGCGGCTCGATGAAATCGCCGACTCACAAAAACCAGGTTGGCAAACGCATACGCTTCAAGTCGCGACCGATCAGGGCTGGCGATCTTCGCCGCGCGCGTTCAATAACGGCATTGCGCCGATTTTACGCGTACACACGCGCGAAGGATTGAGCATTGCTGGGACGCCAGAGCATCGTGTCAAAGTGATGACCGCCGATGGCCCGCTTTGGCGAACTTTGGATGAGTTGGAAGCCGGGGACTGGATCATTGTCCAATTGGGTCAGCATGCTGGGCAACTCCAAGCACTGCGCCAACCTCAACGTGCCCATGGCAATCAAGTGATGCCACATTTCCCATCCGTATTGGATAACGACCTGGCTTTCTTTATGGGGTATCTCGTCGGGGATGGGTTTGTTGCTACCCAGGAGGATGATCATCGAGTTGGTGTGAGTGTATCACACGCCTCCTATTTGATGCATGAGATGCCATTATTGTTGGAGCGTTTGTTTGGGGTTACGATTCACACGCAACAGAAACCGGATGACCGTTCGGTGACATTGGTCATAGATAATCGTGCCGTCAAAGAATTTTTGCGATTGAATGGTTTGACAAAACTACGCAGTCGGGAAGCGTCCGTGCCGCTCCTGATTCGACAATCACCGCCAGAAATTGTAGGTGAATTCCTGCGTGGTTTATTCGAAGCCGACGGTTCGCTCAGTTCCGGCTTTCCAAATCTTACCACGGCGTCGCCGCGTCTTGTTGAGGAAACAGCCACATTATTGATCGGCTTGGGTGTCCCCGCGCGGATTCGGTCTGTCTCACCAGGCGTCGCGCACTTTGGCAAGAACACGATCTATCATGTGCGTGTCTCCAGTACCGCCGGCTTGAACGCGTGGCGCGAAAAAATTGGTTGCGATCCGCGTTCGCGCTTTGCGGTCAGTATGGCGTGGGAAAGCGATCTGCGTCGCGAAAGCTCTTATACGTTGCCACACGCGCGTTATTGGTTGCAACCCGTGTTGGATGCGATCACGTTAGAACAGGTTGATGCGCGCGGGCGCGGCATGGGAATTAATTTCCGGAGTAGCGCGCCCAAACTTCGACGCGCGTTGTTACGCTATCTGCGTAACGATCGCGAGTTCACGCAATCCGCATGTAGTGAACTCGCACGGCGTTATCCCGAATTTGCCGAACATGTGGTGCCACTCAACGATCAATGGTATGTCCAAGTCGCCGGCGTTGAGGCGCAGAGTGACGCGCTTACATTAGATTTGGAAGTGAACGATAACCATACTTACTTGGCGCAGGGAATGGTTACGCACAACACGCGGCGTGGGGCTAATATGGCGGTTCTGCGCGTCGATCATCCGGATATTTTGGATTTCATTCATTGCAAAACGAGCGAAGGCGCGATCAGCAATTTCAACATTTCCGTCGGCATCACCGACGCGTTTATGACGGCGGTTCGCAACGATGAAGATTTCGACCTGGTCAATCCGCGCGATGGCAAAGTGTGGAAGACCGTCCGCGCGCGCGAACTCTTCGATGAGATCGTCAAGTACGCGCATCACAACGGCGAACCCGGCGTGTTGTTCCTCGACGCGGCAAATCGCGAAAACCCGGTGCCGCATTTGTACGAGTTGGAGGCGACGAATCCATGTCATCGCGGAACAAATTTGGTACATACCGATCTAGGACGCGTGCCAATAAAAGATCTCGTTGGACAAAATTTCAATGTAGTAGCGCCAACTGGAGAATTCGTACGCGCGATTGCTTATCCGACCGGTAACAAACCATTATTTCGAGTTCACTTTGATAATGGCACAACGATTGATCTCACCGAAAATCACAACCTGGTAATGGCGGGTGGATCGAAAAAGCAAGTGCGCGATCTGCTCCCAGGCGATCCGATCCAAACCGCGCCGCGCGCGATTGGTTTGGTGAAACCAGTTGGATTCGCAAACATATCAGTAAAACAAATGGTTCATCCATCCGGGGTCAATCAAGATAAACGCGATTTCGATTTGAACGCCACGACCGTTACTCGAGTCGAAGATTTGGGGATCGTCGAGCCGGTTTTCAATTTGACAGTTGATCATCCGATGCACCAATTCGCGGTGAATGGAATCATCTCGGCAAATTGCGGCGAGCAATGGTTAGGCGAATACGAAAACTGTTGTCTCGGTTCGATCAATCTCGCGCAACATCTCACGTCCGATGGCAAACTCGATTGGGCGAAACTGCGCGAATCAATCGAGACCTCGACGCGCTTTCTCGATGACGTTGTGGACGCGAACAAGTACGTACCGGCAGTGCCGGAACTCACGCAAGCCGCGCATCGCGCGCGGCGCATCGGACTCGGCATTATGGGCTTGGGCGACGCGATGTACGCGCTCGGCATCCGCTATGGTTCGCGCGCGGGCGAAGAATTTTCCGCGCAAGTGATGGAATTTGTCCGTTATTACGCGATGCAAACCAGCATCGAACTCGCGCGCACGCGCGGCGCGTTTCCGGCGATCAAGGGCTCGTTGTACGATCCCGAACATTTGCAGTGGACGCCGCCGCGCCCCATCGAACCGTACACGCATACCTGGGATCGCCCCGCGCTCGATTGGAACGCGATTGTCGTCGGCGTCAAAAAGTACGGCGTCCGCAACGCGGCGCAAACCACCATTGCGCCGACCGGGACGATTGCAACCGTCGCGGGCGTTGAATCGTACGGATGCGAGCCGGTCTTTGCGCTCGCGTATATGCGCCACGTCAACGACCAGGGCAAGGATTTGCAACTCGATTACATCAGCCCCGCGTTCGAACGCGCGTTGATTGATGCGCGCGTGGACGAAGCGACGCGCCAGAAAATTTTCGAACGCGTGCGCTTGACCGGCACTTGCCAGGATGTTGATCTCGTCCCGCAAAAAATTCGCGATACATTTGTTGTCGCGAGTGACATCACACCGGAAGAACACGTACGAATGCAAGCCGCGATGCAAGCGTTTGTAGATAACTCTCTTTCGAAAACCGTGAATTTTCCGGCAACTGCAACCACCGACGATGTCGCGCATGCGTACTTTACCGCGTGGGAACTGGGATGCAAAGGCATCACGGTGTACGTCGCCGGTTCGCGCGAGCAGGTCGTGCTCGAAACGAAAGAGACCGCGCTCAAAAAATCGAAAAGCGAACCCGTGCCCGAGTACGTCGTCGCGCAAAAGAAACCGCGCGAGCACGCGCTCGTCGGGCAAACGTACAAAATCGAAACACCGCTCGGCGGCGCGTATGTTACCGTGAATCGCAACGGCAACGACGAACCATTTGAAGTTTTTTGCAACGTCGGCAAAGCCGGGTCGGACACCGCGGCGGTGAGTGAAGCGATTGGTCGCCTGGTGTCGCTCGCGTTACGTTTGCCTTCGCCGCTCACGCCGACCGAACGACTCGAAGAAATCGTCAAGCAATTGTCCGGCATCGGCGGCGGTCGTCCGATGGGATTCGGTTTGCAACGCGTGCGTTCTCTGCCCGATGGCATCGCGCAAGTGTTGAACGAAGAACTCGGCAAGCCGCGCGTCGCAGAGAACGAACCGGCGGACACGCAACAATTGCAACTTTTCAAGGTGGGCGATTTGTGTCCCGCGTGCGGGCACGCGACGTTCGTCAACGAAGAAGGTTGCCGCAAATGTTACAGTTGCGGGCATAGCGAGTGTTGAATAAAAGACCCTAAAGGTTTTCAAAACCTTTAGGGTCTTGATCATTTGATCTGATCGACGCGATGTTTGAGCGTGAGCGTGAACTCGCGTTGATTTTTTTGCGCGACCGTAACCCAGAACACGTCCGCGCGCGCGCCGTCGGTGGAGAGGAGGATGTGCGAATTGAGATCGAAACTCGCGTTCGTTGGCGCGGGGTTGGAGAGCGTTCCGTAAACGACGCGGGGCGTGGTGTTGGCGTCCAGAAGATACGCCGTCGCGATCGCGTGTTCTTCTTTAGCAAAGTATTCGCCGGTTGTGTGTTCCCACGAAATCGCGATGCGACTCGGCGCGCAGTCAATATTCGGAAGCCAGCCATCGCCGATTTTTCCCGGCGTGGTTTGTCCCGCGAATGTGATCAACTCGAACTGGGACATGCCCGGCAAGAGGCGCGCGGCAAAGATCGCGCCTTTATTGATCGGCACGGTTTGTTGCCACGTCGCGTACAGCGCGTCGCCCGCGATGCACACCGACGGATCGCCGCCGAGCGTTTCGCCGCTCGCCAATAAATTTTTCGCGGTATCCCAGGTTTGTCCGCCATCGCGCGAGAGGCGCATCAATAAATGCGCTTCGCGCCCCGCGCCCAAGCCCGCCCAGTTTTCTTCCCATGCGATCACCGCAAGTTGTTTATCGGCGGCGATTGCCGGGTCGCTACTCTTGCTCACTTTGCCCAGTCCCGAATTGAGCGGACTGAATTGGAGTTTGCCGGTGGAAGTGAAAACGTGCGCGTAAATGTCCGGGTTGCCTTCGGTTACCGCGAGGATCGGTTTGCCCGCGCCGGTCACAGCGAAGGTTAGAAATTTGATTGCGTTTTGGGGCGCGCTGAGCGCAACCTCGCCAATGTGCGAACGCGCCCAGGTGACTTGTCCGGTCGCCGCGTCGATCCCGCCTTCTGCAAATTCGAGATGCGGCGCGCCGGCAACCTCTTCGATCCACGCGGCGTACAATTTGCCATTGTCGAATTTGAGCGCCGGTGTTTTGATCGGCGATGAAGTATGCGTGGGCACCGGCGCGCGCGTCCATTTGCCATCGGTGGATTGGGTGAGCAGAGTCAGCGCGCCGGTTTGATCGGTGTACAACATTCGCAAACGATTCTGCGCGTCGCGCGCGAACGATGTGGAATTGTTCACCGCGAGATGCGTGTATGCGTCGAATTTTTGTTTCGCCGCGAGCGTGTCAATCGTTTCGACGACGCCGGCTTGAACCTGGGCTGGCGCGGATTGTGTCGGCGCGATTTCGCTGGCGCGCCGCGGCGGTGTTGGCGCGTTTGAGGTTGGCGCGGCAAGCGTGGTTGGCGTCGCGCATCCAACGAGCAAATTCACCAGAACCAAGCAGAACGCGAATCGAGAGGTTTTCATCGGGGCTCCTTTTCTTTGTGAAATCTTGGAGCCATTTTCGACGCGGCAGATAAATGCGAAATGAGGTTGGCGTAAGCGGGGTGTAAAATTTTTGTTGTGTAGATCGAAAAACCAGGTTTCCGTGATATTGGAAACCTGGTTTCTCGATTGACGCTCACGGCACCGTGCGACTCGGCGCGAGCGAATTTTCTTGTTGCGTTTGCGTGCGAATTGCCGGCGTTACGCAAACGCGATCGTTTGTGAACGCTTCGCGCCACACGAATCCTTCCTTGCAGGTGTCGGATCCGAACTGCAACAATTTGCGCGATGCGGCGGCGGCGTTATCGGCGGCGGCTTGCGAACGCACTGCGCCGGTCACGCAAACGTGATCGCTTGAATTGGCTTCGCGCCACACCCAACCATCTTTGCAAGTGTCGGGACCGTACGGCGCGACCACGCGACGCGATGCGGCGGCGGCATTATCGTTCGCGGCTTGCGTGCGTTGCGCGCCGGTAACGCATACGTCATCGCCCGCGCGCGCTTCACGCCACACAAACCCGGAAACGCAAGTGTGCGCGCCGAACGCGCCCGATGTCCAGCGCGACGCGGCAACCGCGTTATCATTCGCGACCTGGGTGCGCGTTGCCGGGGTAACGCACACGACATCGCCCGACCATGCTTCGCGCCACACGTAACCGGAAACGCATGTGTTGGGTCCGTACTCTAAAAGTTTGCGCGAGTTCGCGGCGGCGTTATCATTCGCGGCTTGTGTGCGCGTTGCCGGGACTACGCACACCACATCGCCCGAGTATGCTTCGCGCCACACGAACCCGGTTTTGCAAGTGTCGGGACCGAACGCGGCGACTTCGCGGCGCGATGCCGCCGCCGCATTATCATTTGCGGCTTGCGTGCGCGATGCCGGTGGCACGCAGATGCGATCGGTCGGGCTTGCTTCGCGCCACACAAAACCAGGGAGACAAGTGCCGCTCACGGCTTTTGTCGCGGGCGCGGGCGGCACGGCGGTCGGTGGTGTTGTCGGCACCGGCGCGGCGGTTGCGGGCGCGGCAGTCGTCGGCACGATCGCGGTCGGCACGATCGCAGTTGGAATAATCGCAGTCGGCGGCGCGCTGGTGGTAGGGATCACTCCCGGTGGAATACTGGTAACGATCACGATGGTCGCGCCCGGCGCGGCGGGGGTTGTTGGCGCGACGATGGTGATGCAACCGGTCGCGATGATCAACAATCCGAACGCGCCCAAAATAATGTGCGGAAAAAATTTTTGACTCTTCATCGTTTCCCTCCTCGTTCAAACTGAATTGCATCGGCGCGCGGGTGCGGCGCGCCAGCCGACGCGATGGACTTGAAAATTTGGTGATGCGACTGCCGGGAGTATAAAACAAACCGGTCAACGCGTCAATTGGTTTATGCGCGATCCGAGGGCTTGGTCAAAGTCAGTTCGGGCGAACCCTTGCACCGCCCGCAAGGGCAGGTGTAAATTCGCGGCAACACAAGGCAATGCCGACCTTCGTCGGCGGGGATCCAAGCGACGAAAGTCGCTTTCGCGATGGGTTGAAGCGGTTTCAACCGCCCCACCGTAACTTTGACAAAGCCCTAGCGCGATCCCCCTTGCGCGCGATCAATTCTCAAGTACAATGCGCGTACAGACCTTCCAGGTTTTTGAATCCTGGAAGGTCGCTAGAAGCAAACGAGTTTGAATGGCACAGCTCGAACATTTGGAGATTTTAGCGCGCGGTGTTGCAACGTGGAATCAATGGCGCGAAGAAAACCCGGCGATTCAGCCCGACCTCGGTGAAGCCGATTTCGGCAAGGCGAACTTTGCCAAGATCAACCTGGCTTCGGCAAACCTGGCGCGCGCGATTCTGCGCGGCGCAAATTTGCGCGACGCGAATTTATCTCGCGCCACACTGCGTTGCGCGATTCTGCGCGATGCCAACCTCACGCACGCGAACTTGTGCAAAGCCGATCTGTATCAAACCGATTTTTCCAGAGCCAATCTGCACGCCGCCAACCTCCGCGATGCCGTGCTTCTCGAAGCGATCCTCGATCTCACGAATCTTGCCGGTGCGGATATGGATCGCGCGAATTTGCGCGGTGCGCGCCTCTGCGCGGCAAACCTCACGTTTGCCGGTTTGTCCGACGCGAATTTGTGCGACGCGAATTTACGCGGCGCGCGTTTGCGCGCGACCGATCTCACCAACGCGAATCTGATTGGCGCGGATATGTTCGGCGCGGTGATGCACGGCGCGGTGCTGACCGGCTCGAAACGGTGGAAATGACGAGACCCTAAGGGTTTTTGAAAACCCTTAGGGTCTCGTCATTTGTTCCAAGCGCTCGAGCCACGCGTGCGCGTGCGCCGCGTTATCGCCGCACATTTCTGCCGCGGGTTGCAAATTCACGCAAACGCGCGGACGTTCGGGGTGATCAAAAATTTTACAACGGTTGTCGTCCGTCAATTGAACACAGCGCACGCCCGCTGGTTTGCCGTTGGGCATCCCAGGAATCGGCGATGAAATCGAAGGCGCGATGCAACACGCGCCACAACCGATGCGACACTGCCGTGCGCCGGTCTCCCCGCGCACAATGCTCACGGCTCGCCTCGATCAATCACGCAACAGTTTCGCCCATTTTGCTTGGCTTGATACAGCGCGCGATCCGCGCGCGTGATCAACGGATCGAGCGAGCAACTTGGATTTGCCGAGTTCCGCATCGCAACCCCGATACTGATGGTGAGCGGAATCCCGGCGCCGTCCAATTGGAATGGATGCGCGGCGACGGACTCGCGTAATCGTTCCGCCATTTGGTGCGCTTGGGCTGGGCTAATGTCATTCAAAAATAAAACAAACTCTTCGCCGCCATAGCGCGCGACCACATCGTTGAGCCGGACGGTTTGAGTCAAAGTCTGCGCCAATTGTTCCAGAACGCGATCACCAACGCTATGCCCGTATTGATCGTTGATCGCCTTAAAGTGATCGGCGTCAATCATTAGCAAAGCAAACAAACTCGCCGGCGGCGAATTCGCCACTGCGGGGTGAACGAGTTCAAAAAAATGTCGCCGGTTGAACAGCCCGGTCAAATCGTCAACTTGCGCGATCCGGTGCAGTTGCGCTTCGGCGTGTTTGCGCGTCTCGATGTGGGCTTGCGCCATCGCGAGCGCGGAGGAAAGATCGCGCACAACATAGTTGACGACGAGTGTGGTTACGACCAGACTCAATGCTAATGCCGTCCAACTCATCACTGAATTCATATTGAAAATGCGCGGGAGCATCACGCCCAAGAAATCCAATCCAACCATACCCAAGCCCGCCGATAAACTCAGGAGCGTGATTGCAAACGCGCCCCGTTCCCCTAAAAGAATTCCCCCCATCGTCGCGGCGGCGACCAAATAAACCACTCCCGCGCTTTTCATTCCGCCGGATAAAAATACAAAGCCGATGGCAATGAGCCACGAAAGACCAACAAGGAGCGCTGATGCCATTTGCACATTACCGCGCTCAAGAATAACGCGGGCGATCCAAGTGATTACCAGCAGGATCCCCATTGCAATCCAGGAAGCGATCTTATTCGGAGCAAAGAGTGGCACGATCAGCACAATACCCAAGAGCATAAACAGCGCCATCACAGACAAGAGTGTGTGCAAAAGCAATACTTGGCGCGCTTGCCGTTCTGTTTTGGCAATGGACGGTGGTCGTAGAAAGAGACAATCAAATTTTTTCATGGTGGTTGATTTTGTTCGTCCGAAACGGAATGTAACGATTGATTTAATCTCTGCGTGCTCCAACGCTATTGCGGTCAGTATAGGGTCAATTAATCCGGTCGTCAATAAGAAAAAAAAGCCATCCGTGCAAAGGATGGCTGGGTAGGGAATTTTCCCAGATTGGGCAGTCGGAAAATTAACGTAACGACTGATCCAAAAAATCCGCGATCATTTTGGACAACTCGTTGCGCGTCGGGTTGATCGCGCCGCCGGTCGGCGCGAAACCGTGCCCGGCATTTTTCACGATCACGAGTGTTGATTGCACGCCGCCGGCTTTTAACTTGTCGTGCAAAATTTGCGATTGCTCCATTGGTACAACCTTGTCCTGATCGCCTTGCAAAATCAAAAATGGCGGATCGTCTTTCGTGATGTGCGTGATCGGGCTGGCTTGAACCAGGATCGGATCGTCGCGCGACGTGCTTCCAAAAATTTGTTGGCCGGTCGCGCGCGCGTTCGCGGTGAACATCGCCGGCAAATCCGCCGGACCAAATTCATCCACGACCGCTTGCACGCGCGACGATTGATCGAGCCATTCGCCGACATCAAAGCCCACGCGCGTGTCCGCCGTGCCGAGCATCGCGACGAGATGCCCGCCCGCGCTCGAGCCCCACACGCCGATTTTGTTCGGATCGATTTTCAATTCGCTCGCGTGCGCGCGCAAAAAACGAATCGCGCATTTCACATCCACGATTTGCGCGGGCCACTTGAATTGCGGTGCGAGCCGGTAATTGAGCGACGCGACGACATAGCCGCGCTCCAATACCGCGCGCGCGTCGAGCGAGCCCGCGCCGCCGCCCTTGTCGCCGCTCGTCCAGCCGCCGCCGTGAACGTAAACCGCGACGCGCGCGGACGCTTGTATTTGTTTCGGATAAGCCAGGTCTAGTTTTTGCGCGACGCCGTCCGGCGCGCAGTACGTTACATCGCGATTCGTCGCGCCGGGCGCGGTGTTGAGCGCGAGATTTGTTTTGGGTGTGGTCGGCGCGACGCTGGGTGGCGCGGTCGGCGCGCTTGTCGTTGTTGGCGCGATGCGCGGCGCGTTGCACGCGCTCGCCATTAGCGCGATCAGAAACGCAAAGGAAATTTTGAGTGGAGACATAGATCATTGCCTTTCAAAATTTTTCCATGGATGTGTGAAAATCAATCGCGGCGAGAAATGTGGAGTCGAGCGTTTACGCGGTTGCTCGCTCGGACAAGCAACCCGCTAAAGCGTCGAATCCGGATCGCGTGCGTCCGCGCTTTATCATCTCTTCCGCGCGCAATCGTACAGCGTTTGCGCGCCGCCCGGGTTCGGCGCGGGTTGTTGCGCGCCGGATTGATTCACGCGCGCACAATTGTTATTCACCCACCGCACCAGGTCATCGTTTTGATTTCCACCTTGCGGCAACCAAAAAAATCGGACATCATTTTGCGCGACGGCTTGCG
This sequence comes from Chloroflexota bacterium, assembly GCA_016223105.1. Classification (GTDB taxonomy): domain Bacteria; phylum Chloroflexota; class Anaerolineae; order UBA4142; family UBA4142; genus JACRPR01. Next base: position 11,963 of record JACRPR010000181.1, read on the forward strand.
CGAGTTGTTCCGGCGTCAGAATTTGATCGTTGCCGCCGAATCCGCCGAGCGCCATCACCGGCTCGCCGGTCGCGAGAATGATCGGCGATGCGGATTGCGCGTTGAGTGTCGCGACGAGAAATTGCGCGCCGCCGCGATTCGCGCGCAAGTACTCAATGAGCCGGTTTTCACTCGGCAAATTCGCCGGGCGCGCGGGTCGCGTTGCGAGTTCGGGACCGGCGAATGGCAAGCCGGAATCCGCGCTGAGCATTGGTGTGAACGACCAAAGTGTGGGGGCGATCAACAGCGCGATCACACCGATCACGGCAAAGGCGAATTGCGAAATGCGAAGTGCCGGATGCGCGGGCAGTAAAATCAAAATCACCAACGCGATCGACGCGAGCGCGCCGAGTCCAAGCACGACCGGGATCAGCCAGCCGTTCCAATCGCTGAATTGCAACAGGATGATCGCTTCAATCGCCGCGCTCGCGAGAATCGCGAACGGCAGAAAAATGCCGCGCCAATTTTTGCGCGCGTACGCGTTCCACAGCGCGACGCCCCCCGCGCCGACGAGCGCGGCAATCGCGGGCGACAGCATTTCGAGATAGTAGCGATGGAATAGTCCGGCGAAACTAAAAAAGATTGTTTGCGAGATGAGCCAAATGCTCCACAGGAGTAAAGCGTAAAACCTTGCGCTGAGCAAAGTCGAAGGGGCGGTGCGTGATGCGTGATGCGTGAAAAATAATTCGGCGGCGAGCGCGAGGATCGCGAAGAGCGCGAGCGGCAAGAGCCAGCTCGTTTGTCCGGCGAGTTGTTTGTTGAATAGTCGGAAAATTCCTGGGTCGCCGGTTTCATCGTTCGGTCCGCGCGGCGCGCCCGGTTGTCCGGGTTGTCCTGGTTGACCCGGTTGTGGCTGAGTGGGTTGTCCCGGTTGCGGTTGAAATCGCGGCGGTTGTCCCGGTTGCCCGGGTTGACCGGGTTGCGGTTGAAAGCGCGGCGGTTGTCCCGGCTGACCAGGTTGCGCGGATTGCGCGCCGAGACCTGGTTTGGCGATGGGTTGATCGGCTTGTTGGCGCGGCGCGCCCGGCGTGTTTCGTAAACCGAGCACATTTGCAAGCGCGCCCAAACGTGTGATGCCATTGTGTCCGACGATCAATTCCATTTCGGTATTGTTCTTGCTACTGCCGATAAACGGGCGATCCTCCGCCGGCGTGAGATCAACCGCGACGACCCACGCGAGCGAAACAATTGCGAGCACGACGCTCGCAATCGCGAGATGCGCGATGCGCCAATACCATTTCGTCCGCGCGGCGATCAGATACGCGATCCAAAACGCGGGAAGCACCATCACCGCTTGCAACATTTTGATATTGAATCCGATCCCGACAAAGATCGCGCCGAGAATCAGCCAGTGCAATTTGCCGCGTTCAATCGCGATGCTCACCATCCACGCCGCGATCAAAGACGTGAACACGAGTTGACCGTCCATCGTGTTGTTGCGATTCGCCGCGATAAAAATCGGCGACACGGTGAGGACAAGCGCGGCAATGATGCCTGCCCATGCGCCGAACACGCGCGCGACGAGATGATACAACAGCGCAACCGATAACACGCCGGCAATCGCTTGCGGCAACAGCAAACTCCAACCGCTGAATCCGAAAATCGTCGCGCTCAACGCTTGCACCCACAAACCGAGCGGCGGCTTGTCAACGGAAACGAATCCACCCGGATCGAACGACGCGTAAAAAAAGTTGTGCCAACTCGTCAGCATACTTTTCACGGTCGCGGCGTAATACAAATTCGCGTACCCTTCCTGATCGAGCCGGAAGAAATGCAAAAAGAGCGCGAGCAATAACACCGCGCCGAGCGCGAGGCACGCGGCGAGTGACGAGTGACGCGTGATGGGGGATTGGGTTTCGGTATCTTGATTCATCGCACATCCTTGAATGAGAGCGTTTGTGAAATCCATGTTTCGCGCAGACGGCTTAATTGGACACGGATGAACACACACAAAGCGTTTCACTGATTTTTTTAAAATAATCTGTGTGCATCTGTGTTAATCAGTGTCCAAATATGAACTGTCAGACGGCTAGTTTTTTTGCTTGTCTCATTCTACCAGATTTTGGGTGAGAAGACGATGAGATTTTTGTAACCGGTTTGCAAAATTACGGTTTGATGCCGGTCTGCCACAAACTGACCGTCAACTCGTTTGCCGTTTTCACGCGCCGCGTCAAAATGATGCCGCTCGCGGAATTGGGATCGTACGTGCACGCCGCCGAACCCAGCTCGTTCGAATCGGACGCGGTGATGATCGCGCGCACGCGCAATTTGCCGTCCGCGCCGCGCGCCAACGCCGGATTTTTCAACGATTGAATTTCAAGCGCCTGACAACCTTTGTGATTATAGTCGCGCGCAGTCGTGTGCCAATCGTCCGGCGTCGCGATCAACAACCATTTGCCGTCCGCGCCGCGCGCGAGATCAATTTGCGTCAAACGTTGCGCGCCCAACTCGTTCGCGTCGCGCGCGCTCGCCAACGTTCCGTTGAACGTCCAACGCCAGGTGTTTGGCGCGCCGGTCGGCTCGGTCGAAAAGACATACGCGTTATGGCGATTCATCACCGGATTGTTGCGCGCGTCGTACACGAACGCGACGGTAACGAGATACAACCGTCCGTCTTCATACGCGAGCGCGGGCTCGTTCCAAAAACCAACATCGGATAATTCCGGGCTCAACGTTTGCAAAATTTGATGCGCGCCCCATTCTTTCGCGGTCAGGTTCGAACTCAAAATCGCGAACGGCGCGTCGCTCAACGCTTCGGGTGAATCGGCTTTGAAAACGCGCAAATGAAATGAATTGCTCGGGCGCGCGGCATAGCCGCCGACGTTCGGCACGAAATAATCCAGTCGCGCGGCATACCAGGTTACGCGATTATTTTCAACGACCGGCAACAGATTGACGACCTCGTGATCGAGATAACCGGTTTCGTTTGGACGCGCGGGATTTGGCATCGGCGTCGAAGGAAAAAGATTTTTGACGAGCGTCCACGAATTTCCGCCGTCGCCGGATTTCGCGAGATGAATGTCCACGCCCGGCGTTTGCTTGCCATCGGCGATGTGATAATTGGGCCACGAATAACCCAGCCACACTGTTTTGCTGAGCGGGTCTTGGCGCAATGAAGGATCAGCATACCCGGCGAACGGACTCGGTTTGCCGTTGGGCAACGCGTAGTGCGCGTCGCCCTGAATTTTGATTTCGCGACAACTCGATCCTGGAATGCAATCGAACGGTGTAGCCGACGGACGCCGTTCCGTCGTTTGTGTCGGCGATGCTGGGACGCGCGTCGCTTCGCGTGTCGGCACGCTGGTTGGCGGCGCACTGACGACGCTCGTCGGCGTCACGGCTGGCGCGGGTGATGCAGTCGCGTTCGCGCGCGCGTCGCGATTGCCGCACGCGGTCGCGCACAAAATGATGATGAGCAGTGAAATGGGTTTCATCGCCCAAACACCGCGCGATAAAAATCGGTCCCCAACGCGTTGAGCAATTTGCCTGGCTCGTGATCAATGCCGGGAACGATGTTGAATTGATGCGGGATGTTCAACTCATTCAAGCGCGCGTCGAACGCGCGATTGTACGCGAGCATTGCATCGCGATCTCCAACGACTTGCCGGATGCGTGTCTTGCCGCTCACCGCGAGGCGATTTTGTTCCGCGAGCATCCAGGGACTTGCCGCGCGAAAATAATTTTGATCGTTGCCGTACACGATTTCCAAAATCTTGACGCGCGCTTGCGCGTTGAACGCGGGCCCGATCTCGGCGGTAAATTCCGGTTGCAATGGTCCCGCGCCCAGCATCGAAAGCGCGCCAAACAATTCTGGATATTTCAAACCCAGCCGCGCCGCGCCATAACCGCCCATACTGAATCCCTCGATCATGCGCGCGTCGCGCGTTGCAAGCGTGCGAAAGGTTGCGTCAATGTGCGGGATCAATTCTTGTACGACGACGGTCTCCATCGGCACACTGCCATCTTTTGAATCGCACCACATACTTTCGGTATGCCCGTTCGGAAAGACGATGATGAGCGGCGGCATTTTGCCGGCGCGGATCGCGGAATCGAAAAAGGTGACGAGCGTCGGCAAGCCCGCGAGTCCGCCGCCCGATCCGTGCAACCAATACACCACCGGAAAACGCGATCGAGTTTCCGCATCGTACGCTTCCGGTGTGTAGATGTGATAACTGACATTTGATTTTGCCGCCGCGCTCGTGAACGTGTGGTACTGCAAACGCGGCGCGTGCACGGCGGAGGTGATCCATTCCGAATTGGATTTACTCGGCGCTGTTGGCGCGATGTTTGCGCGCGTTGGCGTCGCGGGCGCGCACGCGCTCAACGCGATTGAGATCAGCATCAGCGCGATCAATTTGCATCGCATCAAAAAATACTCCGCAGAAAAATGTTCACCACAAACATGCCGACGATGCACGCGACGATCACGAACGCGATCAACGTGCAACCCATTCCATAAACGCGGCGGCGAATCGGTCTACCGCGCCACAGCATCGGACGCGGTCGCCAAAATCTACGGGGTCGAAACATTGTTGCTCCTTATTTCGCAAATTGGAAATTTGCGTTACGGTTTTGGATGTGTTTTGAAAAATTCCCACATCACATTCGTCGCGGCAATTTCAGCGCGCGGATCGTCCGCCCACGCGGTTCCTTTCGCGCCCTGGGGCCACGCATGTCCGAAATCTTTCAGCGTGTACAACGTAACATCCGCGTTACTGCGACAATTTGTGTACGCTTCGACGATCACTTTGCCGCGTTCCGATTTTTGCGCGGGCGCGTTGCACTGATTTTGCTTGACCCAGAATGACATTGCGAACGCAACCGATTTATCTTCGCGCGGATGCGAATCGGCTTGCTTGAGCGGCACGCCGCCGTTGTACAAAACGTGTTGATCCGCGGTGCCGTGAAACGCGATCACCGCGACCTGGTGCGCGGGCTTGCACTCGCCGTACAGCGCGCCGGCGACCGGCGCAATCGCCGCGAGGGTATCGGACAATTCGCACGCGAGCCGGTACGCCATCATTCCGCCGTTTGAAATCCCGGTCGCGTAAATGCGTTTCGGATCGATCGGATACTCGCGTTTCAATTTTTCGATCAGCGCGCGCACGAATCCGACATCGTCCACCATGTTGTCGAGTGCGTACCCGCAACAATTCCCGACGTTCCAGGTGAGGATTTTATCGCCCAATCGTCCGGTGCCGTTGGGATAAACGACGATGAATTGTTCCTTGTCCGCGAGCGCGCTAAACCCGGTCATGCGCGCGGCATTA
>JACRPR010000182.1 GCA_016223105.1 Chloroflexota bacterium
TTTGCCCCTGCGAATTTTTCACGCGATTCCGAGTTGCGTCCCGGCGACCGCGCCGGAATTTGAATGGACGCGCGCGGTGTTCGATGCGGATGTTGTCGCGCGACTCGCGCGCGAAGCGGGAGTGATCGCGCTCGGCGAAGTGATGGATTACGGCGCGGTGCTGGCAGACGATTCGCGTTTGCGCGCGATGGTGCACGCGGCGCACGATACGGGTTTGCTGGTCGAGGGACACATTACAACTCTGCGCGGCGCGGACTTGTCGCAATATCTCGCGTGGCGCATCACGTCCGATCACACGCTCACGACGCCGGAAAAAATTCGCGAACAAATTTCCAAAGGCGTCGCGGTGATGTTGCAAACGAAATCGTGCACGCGCGAAAATATCGCGGCGGTGAATGAACTCGCGGATCGTTCGCGCATCATTCTCGTTACCGACGACATCGAGCCGTCTCTGCTCGTGCGCGGGCATTTGTCGCTGATTGTGAATCTCGCGATTGGCGCGGGAATGTCGCCGCTAGAAGCGCTTGCCTCCGCGACGATTCGCCCGGCGCGCTATCTCGGCTTGCGCGATCTCGGTGGCATCGCGCCGGGTTATCGCGCGGATTTCGCGGTGATGGACGAACTCGCGATGTTTCCGCCGCGCGAGGTGTTTGTCGGCGGCGCGCGCGTCGCGAGCGATGGAAAATTTATCGCGCGCGATTTGCCGGCAACGCCGGCGGTTCCGGCAAATGTGGTTTTGCCGGGTCCGTTCACGCACGATGATTTTGCGCTTGTGTCATTGCGAGCGGAGCGAAGCAATCCCCAACCAGGCGCGGAGATTGCTTCGCGTCCTTCGACTACGCTCAGGACGCTCGCAATGACGGGAACGGTGTCCGCGAACGCAGTCGTGATCAAAAACGTAACATCGAGTCTGACCGATCTCGAACGCGTGCCGGTGCATGTCGAAGATGGTTACCCAAGACTCGAAAATGCTCTCGCGCTCGTCGCGGTGATCGCGCGCGACGGATCATCGAAATCTATCGGCGTGATCAAAAATTTCGGATTGCGCGCGGGCGCGGTCGCGTCGAGTTTCGCACACGACGCGCACAACTTGCTCGTCGTTGGACGCGAGGCGCGCGAAATGGCAATCGCGGCGAACGCGGTGCGCGAAATCGGCGGTGGCGTGATCGTCGTGCGCGATGGCGCGATCATCGCGACGTTGCGTTTGCCGGTGTTCGGTCTCATCAGCGACGCGCCGCTCGACGAACTCGTGCGCGATTTCGACGCGCTCGAAAACGCGTTGCGCGATCTGGGAATCGCGCATCGGCGTCCGTTCTTGATGTTGTCCCTGCTCGCGTTGACGGTCAGTCCGAATTACAAATTCACGGACAAAGGCGTGATGGATACGGAGCAGAGAAAATTATTGCCGGCGTGGGAATGAAAAATCGCGTTGACAAAAATTTGGATTTGGCATAGAGTACGCGCGGGAGAAAAAAATATGATGGAACAAGTAACCATTACTATCGAATCACCGGAACGCGCCAAGCCCTTGCTTCGCGCCGCGATTCGCAATCAGGTCAAATTGCTTGAGCATGGCATTGAGCGAACGCGCGCGCGCCTGATTACATTTGAAAAACAATACGGTGTCAAGTCGGACGAATTTCTCCGGCGTTTTCAATCGGGTGAAATGGCGGAAACGCTTGAACTGATTGATTGGCGAATGGAGATCGAAGCGATGCGCTTACTTCAAGGCGAGTGGTGAGAACAATGTACGGCTACCCATGCGAATACTGTGACGGCATTGTGCGCGAAAAAATTGTCAAGCGCGAATCGTTCAAGCACAAAGAGGGTTTTGTCATTCTTGAAAATGTGCAGATTGGCGTCTGCGATCATTGCGGCACGCGCTATTATCACGCGAGTTTGTTGCGTCGCGTCGCCGAAGTTGCTACCGGTCGTGTTGCCGTGCAGTCCGAACTCGTACCCGTCGCGCAGTTTGCTTGATGGTGAGTGGCGATCATTAATCCGGTTAATAAATAAAATGCGGACGAGATTTTTCTCGTCCGCATTTTATTTTGTTGGCGCGGGGCAAATTGGAAATTTGCCCTACCTGTGCGCCAACCGCTTGCTCGCCGCGTACGGAAAAATGTGAATCACCTCGCCTTGATTGATGCGATTTTGGATCGTTTGCCAAAACGCGACGCCGAATAAATCGCCGTGCTGTTCCTCGAAAACCTGATCCCACGGTGCGGGCAAGCCGAGCCAGGTTCGAAATTCTTCCGGCAAGAAATCATTCGGTCCGACATAGAACCAGGTCTCGCCGGACATTTCATCTTCTTCGCGCGCGGTCGGCATCGCGCGAAAGTTGCAATCGGTGAGGTGGCACACTTCGTTGTAATCGTACAGCACGACGTGCGCGTGCCGCGTGACGCCGAAATTTTTGAGCAGAATGTCGCCGGGAAAAACGTTCGCCGCCGCGAGATCGCGAATCGTGTTGCCGTAATCCAGCACCGCCGCGCGCACCGCGTTGTCATCGGCTTCGCGAATGAAAATGTTGAGCGGCGTCAGTCGGCGTTCGACGTAGAGATGCTTGATCACGACGCACGTTTCGTTGACGACGATGTTGCTCGCGGCGACGCGTTGCAATTCGTCGAGCAACTCTCTCGAAAACAAAAAGCGTTCAAATTGCAAATGCTCGAACTCTTGCGCGTCGATCAAACGTCCGGCGCGGTCGTGCGTGAAAATGAAATCGTACTTGGCGCGCACTTGTTCGCGCGTCGAAGTTTTGGGCGCGGCAAATTCGTCCTTGATGATTTTGAAAACCAGGTCATACGACGGCAAGGTGAAAACGATCATCACCATCCCGCGTTCGCCGCGCGCGATTTCGAACTTGTCCTCGGCTTGCGCGAGGTGGCACAGCAAATCGCGATAGAGATCGGTCTTGCCGTGTTTGTGATAGCCAATCGCGATGTACAATTCCGCGATGCGTTTGCGCGGCACGAGCGTCCGCAAAAAATAAATCAAATCGTACGGGCGCGTAACCTCGACGTGAAAGTACGAGTGCGCGAAACTGAACAGGATACTCACCGCGTCTTCGGTGAGCAAAACCGCGTCGAGCAAAATGCCTTCGGGCGGATTGAGCAACGCGAGGACGAGCGGAATGACGTGCGCGCCGCTATACAATTTGCCGATGATGTACGCGCCTTGCCCGCGATAAAAAATCGAGCGCACGATTTCGGCGCGATCTACCGATTGCAACGCGCCAATCGCGCGCAAATGTTTTTCGATTTCGCGCGCGACAATCGCCGCGTCGCGTGCCGCGTTTTGATAACCGATGCCGAATGGAAAATCGGCGAGAATTTTGGCGATGAGCGCGGTCGTACTTTCGGCGCGCGGGTAGGTGCGATAGACGCGTTGCGTCGTCGGCGTTGGCGGCGCGTTGAAATCGCTATCCACAAATTCAATCTGCGGATCAACGCCGACGGTCGTGAAAATGCGGCGCGTGATCGAATTGAAAAACGTCTCCGCGATTTCCCAATCATCGCGCATCGAGATCAGCGCGGAAAAAACTGCCTTGATGCTGACCCACACCAATTTATCGTTCACGCGTTCGGCGAGCAAATCGCGCACATCGCTCACGGTCGGGCGCACGACGCGATTGTACAATTCGATCCGTTCGGTCGCGTCGCTTTGCATCGCGCGCCAATCGCGCAATTCAAACCGGTCGTGCGCGCGACGCGTGATCGCGCGAAACTCGGTTTGATAATTGTCGAACGCTTTGTGGATCGCGCTCGCGCACACATTCGCGAGGCGGCTGTCGGTTAAAGTTGGAGTCATTTGATAAATGAGGAGAGGGGTCAAGAAGTCGAAGAGGGCGTAGAAGGGAAGAGAAGGCGGAGAGGGTGAATAGGGCGCGCCCTCTTCGCCCTCTTTACCTTCTTCGCCTTCTGATGCCCTCTTACGCCCTCTCCCACTTATGCAGTGGCAAACTGCGCTTCTTCCGTCGAACCTTTCAGCGCGGTTGTCGAAACACCTTCGCCGGTTACCGCGATTTGCACTTCGTCGAAATAACCCGCGCCGACAAAACTCTGATGCTTGACCGCGCGATAGCCGTGCTTTTTTTCCATTTCAAATTCGCGTTCTTGCAAAGCCGAGTACGCGAACATGCCCTGGTCTTTGTACGCGTGCGCGAGTTCGAACATGCTCGTGTTGAGCGCGTGAAAACCGGCGAGTGTAACAAATTGGAATTTGTAACCCAGCGCGCCGAGTTGTTCCTGGAAATTTCGCATCGTTTTTTCGTCGAGATTCAATTTCCAATTGAACGAGGGCGAGCAATTGTACGCCAGCATCTTGCCCGGAAATTTTTCGTGAATGCCTTGCGCGAATTCGCGCGCCTCGCCAATGTCCGGCTTGCTCGTTTCGCACCACACCATATCCGCGTACGGCGCGTACGCGCGCCCTTTCGCGATCGCGTATTCGAGTCCGCCGCGCGCGATGTAATAGCCCTCGACAGTTTGCTCGCCGGTCGCGAATTTTTCGTCCACCGGATCGTTGATCGAGCGAATCAAGTTCGCGCCGTCCGCGTCCGTGCGCGCGACGATGAGCGTCGGCACGCCCAGCACATCGCTCGCCAAACGCGCGGCGACAAGTTTCGGAATAAATTCGCGCGTCGTTACTAACACTTTGCCGCCCATATGTCCGCATTTTTTCAACGACGACAATTGATCTTCGAGATGGATCGCGGCAGTCCCGGCTTCGATCATCGCTTTGATCAATTCGAATGTATTCAGCGGACCACCGAAGCCGGCTTCGGCATCCGCGAAAATCGGCGCGAACCAGTACGTGTCGTCGCGATGTTGCATGTGCTGAATTTGATCCGCGCGCGTGAGCGCGTTGTTGATCCGCTTGATCAAATTCGGCACGCTACTGACCGGATACAAACTTTGATCGGGATACATTTGCAACGCGTCATTCGCGTCGCCCGCGACTTGCCAGCCGCTCAAGTAAATCGCTTTCAAACCGGCTTGCACCATCTCGACCGCTTGATTGCCGGTGAGCGCGCCGAGCGCGCGCACGAACGGCTCGGTCTTGAGCAAGTGCCACAAGCGCGTCGCGCCCATCGTTGCGAGCGTGTAATGCAATTGAATCGAGCCGCGCAAACGCACGACTTCGGACGCGGGGTACGGGCGCGTGATGCCTTCCCAGCGCGGATTCGTTTTCCAATCGTTTTGAATTTCGATAATTTGATCCTGGTCGTGCATCGGGTCCTCCTGCAATCTTTTTATTGGACGCGGAATTATCATTGCGAGGAGGCGGTTTTTGCCGACGAAGCAATCCCCGATTTTTCACATGGAGATTGCTTCGCAAAAACCGCTCGCAATGACATTTCCGCGTCTTATTCCAAATACGCGTACGCAACCAATGTTAGAAATTCGTCGAACGATTCCGCCGTCGCGACGCGCGCGAAAATTTTTGCGGCGCGATCGAATTTGCCGGACGTGTAATTCTCCGCGCCGATCAGTGTTTTGATTTTTTCGAGTTCTTCCGGCAACCATTGTTGAACGAGCTCGCGCGTGATCGCGCGTCCGTCTTGCATTGTCGCGTTATGGCGAATCCATTGCCAGATTTGCGCGCGCGAAATTTCCGCGGTTGCCGCGTCTTCCATCAAATTGTAAATCGCGACCGCGCCGTTGCCGCGCAACCACGCCTCGATGTACTGCACGCCGACGTTGATGTTGAGCCGCACGCCGGCTTCGGTGATCGCGCCGTTCGGCACGACGAAATTCGCGAGCGCGCGCGCGTCCGCGCGCACATCCTCGCGCAATTTATTTTTTTGATGCGGCTGTTCGCCGAGCGCGTCGTCGAAAACTTGTTTCGCGACCGGCACGAGATCGGGATGCGCGACCCAGGTGCCGTCAAAGCCGTCGCCGGATTCGCGCAGTTTGTCATCGCGCACGCGCGTTAACGCGGTGTCGTTCACCTGCGCGTCTTTGCGGCTGGGAATGAACGCCGCCATTCCGCCAATCGCGTGCGCGCCGCGTTTGTGGCAAGTGCGAACGAGCAGTTCGGTGTACGCGCGCATAAACGGCGTCGTCATCGTGATCTGCGCGCGGTCGGGCAGAATGAATTCAGCGCGGTTGCGGAATTTCTTGATGATGCTGAAAATGTAGTCCCAGCGTCCCGCGTTTAGCCCTGCGATGTGATCGCGCAGTTCGTACAAAATTTCTTCCATTTCGAACGCGGCGAGAATCGTTTCGATCAACACGGTAACTTTGATCGTCGTGCGCGGCACATCGAGCGCTTCTTGCGCGAAGACAAATACATCGTTCCACAAACGCGCTTCGAGATGCGATTCCAGTTTGGGGAGATAAAAATACGGACCGCTATTTTTTGCGAGCAAGCGTTTTGCGTTGTGAAAAAAATAGAGCCCGAAATCAAAGAGGGATGCCGACATTGGTTTGCCGTCAATCGTTACGTGGCGTTCTTCGAGATGCCAGCCGCGCGGACGCACGAGCAAGCGCGCGACCTGGTCGTTGAGCCGGTACGTTTTTTCCGGCGTAACGAGTGTGAGCGTGCGATCAATCGCGTCGCGCAAATTGAGTTGACCTTGAAGCATATTGTCCCAGGTCGGCGAATTCGCGTCTTCGAAATCTGCCATAAACACATCCGCGCCGGAGTTGAGCGCGTTGATCAACATTTTGCGCTCGGTCGGTCCGGTGATCTCGATGTGCCGCCATTGCAAATCGGCGGGGATCGGTGCGACGCGCCAGGATGGATCGTCGCGCACGCGTGCAGTCTCCGGAATAAAGTCGGGCATTTCGCCGGCGTCAATGCGCGCTTGCCGCGCCGCGCGTTGCGCGAGCAGATCACGGCGGCGCGCGCCAAACGCGCGTTCGAGTTGTGCGACGAACTCAAGCGCGTCGCGTGTGAGGATCGCGGAAAAGTCCGGCGTGAGCGCGCCGGTCACTTGAACTCCGTGTGGCAAGTCATTCATTGGCTTTATCCCCCAGATTTGATTGGCGGAAAATATAGCATAGTGGCTTGGTACAAGTCAATGATTTTGCGCGGAAAAAAATCGTTTCTAATGAATGTTTGACAAAATTCAAAGACTACCCCATCGGGTAGTAGACGCGCCATTTTAATCATTTTATAATCCATCCGGTATTGTTGGTTGCGCGGGCGGCTCGCTCGCATGAATTGGGAATGGGAGGTGACCAGCGCGCGATTCGTCAACTCGATTCACCCAAAAAATGGACTAACGATTGGGACACAATTCTTCAGGAGGGAGAAAAATGGCTCAGTACAAGTTTTTGCTCGACGAAAGTAAACTGCCCAAAGCATGGTACAACATCAATGCCGACATGCCCGTGCCCCCGCAACCGGTATTGCATCCTGGGACGATGCAACCGGTTACGCCCGATTTTCTGTCCGTGCTGTTTCCGATGTCCTTGATTATGCAAGAGGTCAGCCCGGAACGTTGGATCGAAATCCCCGAACCTGTGCGCGAAGTGTACAAACTGTGGCGACCCACGCCAATGTTTCGCGCCGTCCGCCTCGAAAAAGCGCTCGACACCCCCGCGCACATTTACTACAAGTACGAAGGCGTCAGCCCGGTCGGTTCGCACAAACCAAACACCGCGGTGCCGCAAGCATTCTTCAACAAAGAAGCCGGGACGAAAGCATTGACAACGGAAACCGGCGCGGGGCAGTGGGGTTCCGCGCTCGCGATGGCGTGCAACTTTTTCGGGCTCGATCTCGAAATTTATATGGTGAAAGTTTCGTATCACCAAAAACCGTACCGCCGCATCATCATGGAAAATTTCGGCGCGCAGGTGTACGCGAGTCCGACCGATCGCACGAACTATGGTCGCTCCGTGCTTGCCCAGGATCCGAATTCGCCGGGCTCGCTCGGCATGGCGATCTCCGAAGCGGTTGAAGTTGCCGCGACCTCGGGCGGCGCGAAAAAGTATTCGCTCGGCTCCGTGCTCGGGCATGTGTTGATGCACCAATCCGTGATCGGTTTGGAAGCGCTCGAGCAAATGGAAATGGCGGGCGAGTATCCCGACATCGTGATCGGTTGCGCGGGCGGCGGCTCGAATTTTGCCGGGTTTGTGTATCCGTTCCTCTGGAAAAAATTCACCGAAAAGAAAAACATTCGCGTGATCGCGTCCGAACCGGCGTCGTGCCCCTCGATGACGAAAGGCAAGTATGTGTTCGATTACGGCGACACGGCGGCGATGGCGCCGATCGTCAAAATGTTTACGCTCGGGCACACGTTCATTCCACCGGGAATTCACGCGGGCGGTCTGCGCTATCACGGTATGGCGGCGAGCGTTAGCGCGTTGGTGGATCACGGCGACATTGAAGCGCGCGCGGTCAAACAACTCGAAACGTTTCAAGCCGCCGTGCAGTTTTCGAAATCGGAAGGCATCATTCCCGCGCCCGAATCCGCGCACGCGATTCGCGTCGCGATTGATGAAGCGCTCGAATGTAAAAAGACCGGCGAGAAAAAAGTGATCGCGTTCAACCTGTCGGGGCATGGTCACTTTGATATGATGGCGTACGAACAATATCTCCACGGCAAGCTCGAAGATTTCGAATACCCGGTTGAAATGGTGCAAGAAGCGATGACGCACTTGCCCCAGGTTCCGGCGATGGCGTAAGTTGCACCTAAACCCGAAGGGTCTCCCAGACCCTTCGGGTTTGGACAAGGTAATGTGATGAATCTTCGAATTCCCGGACCGACGCCAGTTCCGCCCCAAGTGCGCGACGCGCTCGCGCTCCCAATGATCAATCATCGCAGTCCGCAGTTCGCCGCGATCCAAGCGCGCATCGTCGAAAACCTCAAACATTTTTTCCAAACCCAAAATGATCTTTTGCTTTTCACTTGTTCCGGCACCGGCGGAATGGAAGCGTGTGTCGTCAACACGATTTCGCCGGGCGATCCTGTGCTGGCGATTTCGGTCGGCGTGTTCGGCGATCGCTTTGCCGATATCGCGCACGCATTTGGCGCGCACGTCAATCGCTTGAACTTTACGTGGGGGCAAGCCGCCGATCCCGAAATCATTCGCGCGAAATTGCGCGAACACCCCAACATTCGCGTTGTCCTGGTAACGCACAACGAAACCTCGACCGCGATTACAAATCCATTGCGCGAAATCGCGCGCGTCGTGCGCGAAGAATCGGACGCGCTCCTGGTGGTGGATGCGATCAGCGCGCTCGGCGCGATTGATCTGCCGGTGGACGATTGGGGCATTGATGTCGCGCTCGCCGGTTCGCAAAAATCATGGATGATTCCGCCCGGGCTTGTAATGCTGAGCGTCAGCGCGCGCGCGTGGAATGTGATCGCGCAAGCGCGTGCGCCGCGTTTTTATTTTGACTTTCGAAAAATGCGCGACGCGATGGCAAAGGGCGAAACGCCGGCGACGCCCGCGGTCGGTTTGTATTTCGCGCTCGATGCCGCGTTGCAAATGATGAAGGATGAAGGGCGCGCAAACATTTTCGCGCGGCACGCGCGCGTCGCGCAACACGCGCGCCATCGCGCGCAATCGCTCGGTCTGGAATTGTTCGCGGATCCAGCGTTCGCCTCGAACACGGTTACCGCGATCAACAATCCGCCCGGCATTGATTTCAAAAAATGGCGCAAGGTTCTGCGCGAAGAATTTAACGTCGTAATCGCCGGCGGACAAAAAGACCTCACGGATAAAATTCAACGGATCGGACATCTCGGCTGGGTTACGGAAGCCGACATTGACGCGTGTTTGGACGCAATGGATGCGGCGCGTCGTCAAGTGGAGCAAGTCGCGTATGCCTAACGTATTGGTTGCCGATACGATCGCGCGCGCCGGGATCGAGATTATGCAAAACGTCGCGCGCGTGGATGTGAACGACAAAATCACCGGCGAAGAATTGCGCGCGGCGATCCCAGGTTACGACGCGCTGATCGTTCGGAGTCGCACGCAAGTGACCGCGCCGATCATTGACGCGGGCGCGCGCTTGCGCGTGATCGGTCGCGCCGGGGTTGGGCTCGACAACATTGACGCCGCCGCCGCGAAGCAACGCAACATCGCGGTTGTCAACAGCGTCTCCGGCGCGAGTGTCGCGGTCGCGGAACACACCATCGGAATGATGCTCGCGCTCGCGCGATTCATTCCGCAATCGGACGCGTCGCTCAAGCGCGGCGAGTGGTCGAAAAATAAATTTATGGGCGTCGAGTTGAGCGGTAAGACGCTCGGCATCGTCGGACTTGGTCGCATCGGTACGCTCGTCGCTCTGCGCGCGAATGTTTTTGGGATGCGCGTGCTTGCTTACGATCCGTACATCACGCCGGAGCGCGCGTCCGAATTTGGCGCGACCTTGATCGAATCGCTCGATGATGTGTTGACGCAAGGCGATTTCATTTCGATTCACACACCGCTCTTGCCGAACACGCGCGGCTTGATTGACGGTGACGACATTGCGAAAATGAAACCGAACGCGCGTTTGATCTTTTGCGCGCGCGGCGGTGTCGTGGATGAAACCGCGTTGCTCACCGCGCTCGATAGCGGGCGCATCGCGGGCGCCGCGCTTGATGTGTTCGAGACCGAACCGCCCGGCGAAAATCCATTGTTGAAACATCCGCGCGTCGTCGTTACGCCGCATCTCGGCGCGATGACCGAAGAAGCGCAGACCAAAGCCGCGGTGGATGTCGCGGAGCAAGTCGTGGAAGTGTTGCGTAAAGTGTGATTTATCCGCGAACCCTGGCACTTGCGTTCCCGCCAGGGCAAGTGTCACGCGAATAACGCGAATAAAATTCGCGAGTTGTTGCTGAATAGCAAAGATGGAGTCGAGCGTTTACGCGGTTTCTCGGTTGACCAGCAACCCGCTAAAGCGTCGAGTCCAGCCACATCAATATTTAGTCATTGTTCATTCGCGGAGATTCGCGTAATTCGCGGATAAAAAATCAAAATGGATCCGGCTGAAATCAATTTGCGGATTGTTCCGCTTCGTAATGTAATTTTGCACGAGGACGATGACCCGGCGCGCGTCACGCGCATTATGGCGGCGTTGCAAATGGACGGTGTGCTACGTCATCCGCCCATCGCGACCGAGGCGTTCGCGGAATCAAGTCGCGAGCCGTGTTACATCGTTCTCGATGGCGCGACGCGCGTTACCGCGTTGCGGCGACTCGGTTATCGCGATGCGCTCGTCCAGGTTGTGGATTACGCTTCGCCCCAGGTTTCGCTCAACGCGTGGTACCATTTGCTCGAAGGAATTTCCGGCGAAGGGTTGCTCGATCAGATTCGACAGATCGAAGGCGTGCAGGTTCAACGCATGGACGCGCATCACGCGGAGAGCGCGCTCGCGGTGCGCGCGATCTTGTGCACGATCGCGTTGCGCGACCGTTCGATCTGGGGCATCCGCGCCGAAGGCGCTCTGTCCGCGCAAACTGAAAAATTAAATCGCGTCGTTGATCTCTATCGCGGTTATGCCGATTTATTTCGCGTCGTTACGACCGAACTCGATTTATTGTTTGATGAATACCCCAACTTTTGCGCGCTCGTCGTCTTTCCGAGTTACAGTCCCTCCGAAGTGATCCATCTCGCGCTCAATAATGCCAAAGTGCCGATGGGGATCACGCGGCATTTGATTGGCGGACGCGTGCTGAATGTGAATCTCGATTTGCAAATGCTCGCGTCCGATGATCCGCTCGAAAAGAAAAACGCGTGGCTCAAGCAATGGCTTTCGGAAAAAGTTCACGCGCGCAAGGTGCGTTTTTACGGCGAGCCGATTTTTGTGTTTGAAGATTAATCCGCGTCTGTCATTGCGAGCGAAGCGAAGCAATCCCCGTGTTGCAGGTTGGGGATTGCTTCGCAAAAATCGCTCGCAATGACGTGCGCGCTAGAGAGATACCTATGACCCAAGAAGTTGTCCTCGGTAATGAAGCCATCGCGCGCGGCTTGATCGAAGCCGGCGTGAATGTGGTAACGGCATATCCTGGCACACCCAGTTCCGAAATCGTGCCGTCGGTGATCCAGTGGAAAAAGAAACTGGGTCTCGATACATACGTCGAGTGGTCGGTGAATGAAAAGATCGCGCTCGAGGTCGCGCTCGCCGCGAGTTGGGCGGGCAAGCGCGCCGCGGTAACGATGAAGCAAGTCGGGTTGAACGTCGCGAGCGATCCGTTGTTGAGCGCGGCGTACACCGGCGTCGTCGGTGGTTTCGTCGCGATCGTGTGCGACGATCCCGGACCGTACTCGTCGCAAACCGAACAGGACACGCGCTTGTTCGCGATCTTTGCCAAAGTGCCGGTGTTCGATCCCGCGACGCCGCGCGAAGCAAAAGAGATGATCCAGCACGCGTTCGATCTCTCGGAAAAATATCGCGTGCCGGTGATTTTGCGTCCCGCGTTGCGCGTCTCGCACGCGCGCCAAAATATTTCGCTCGATCCGATCAACCCCACACCGCACAAAGCGAATTTCAAAAAAGACCCGGCGCGCTGGGCGGCGACCCCGCGTTATCGTTTGCTGTTGCATCACGAGTTGAATGACAAGTTGGCGAAGATTGAAAACGAGTTTGAAACATCAAACCAGAATTCAGAATTCGGAATTCAGAATTCAGAATCTCACTTTCCAATAGGAATCATCGCCGCCGGTGTGCCATCGGCAACGGTGCGCGAGTTGCTTTCCGAATTTGCGGTCGAGGTACCGATCCTGAAAATCGGAACCGTGTATCCACTCCCGCGCAAACTCGTCGCGGATTTTATCGCGCGCTGTGATAAAGTTTTGGTGCTCGAAGAGCCGGACGCGGCAATCGAAATGCAGATCGCGGATCGGCGCAACGTGCTGGGGCGACTCGATGGCACGGTGCCGAACGCGGGCGAGCTTTCGCCGGACGCGCTTTACCCGGTGCTCGCGCGCGTGTTGACCGACGCGAAATTGATCGAGTCCGCGCCGATCGCGGTCGAACCGGGTTGGGGCGATGTGATGAAAGCGGTAACGCCGCCGGTGCGTCCGCCGCGATTGTGTCCGGGATGCGGACATCGTTCCGCGTTTTATTCGATTCGCCGCACGTTTCCCGGCGCGATCAATGCGAGCGATATTGGGTGCTACACGCTCGGCACGAATTTGCGCGCGGTGGACACTTGTCTCGATATGGGCGCGGCGATCACGATGGCGACCGGGATGTATCAGGCGTACAAACTCGACGGCAAAACGCAACCGATTGTCGCGACGATTGGCGATTCGACGTTCATTCATTCCGGGATTACCGGCTTGGCGAACGCGGTGCACACCGGCGCGAAATTTGTGTTGGTGATTCTCGACAACGCGACGACCGCAATGACCGGAATGCAACCGACCGCGGATCAAACGCGGCTCGCGGACGGCACGGAAGGAATGCGCGTCGCGATTCCCGACCTGGTGCGCGCGTGCGGCGTGAAATTTTTGATCGAAGCGGATCCGTACTACCAGGACGAATTTCAAACCGCGTTAAAGCAAGCCGAAAAATATGTTACCGCCGAAGATGGCGGCGTCGCGGTTGTGATCGCGAAACGACCGTGCGTGCTGTACGATCGCGCGATGATCGACGAGCATCCGGTCAAGGTTGAAGTAACCCAGGATTGCGACGGATGCAAATACTGTCTCGTCGCGTTCGAATGTCCCGCGCTGATGATGAATGTCGCGACGAACAGGGTTGAGATTGATCGCAAGACGTGCGTGGATTGCGGGCAGTGCATTGACGCGTGCTACAAGGGGTTTATCGTCGAGACGAATCCGATGACGATTTTCGAACTCGCGGAAAAAGTCGGATTTCAACAACAGCAGACACCGGAACGATCTTGATCCGCGAATCGCGCGAATTTACGCGAATGAATTTTAGCGTTCAAGGAAATGACGCGTCAAAAATTCGTCGGGGCGTAGAACTTGAAACGACTTGGTACTGAGTTCGGCGAGGAATTGCCGATTTGAGGAAATTAGGAACGCGGCGTTTTGCCATTCCACAAACGCGCCGATAAACGCATCGGCTTTTTCACGCAGACCGAGCGACACGTACTTGTTTACCAAATCTGCCGGGACGGGTTCTTCAACAATTTTCACTCGCGCGTGTTTCAACAGTGCGTAAAAAGATTTAACCTGCGTTTTGGAAAGATTGCGCGAAACTTCTTGAAGCACAAGCCGAGGAATGACCACTTCAAGAAAGGGCAGAATCGCCATCAATTTTTCCGAAGCCGGATTCGTGCCGCTAATTCCAAAGATGAACTGATTGCTATCAATACAAACGCGCATATTCGTCCTCGAAGATTTGCTTGCGAATTTCGCGCAGGCGCGCAATCACTTCGTCTTCGGTGTCGCCAAGTTTGAATCCGCCGGATTCGCGCACTTGCTTTTGCAGTTTTCGAAATTCTGCGAGATAACGTTCTTGACGAATCTCGGCAAGACGACGTTGCACCGATTGAGAAACCAGGTCGGGCAAAGTGGGATACTTTAATTCTTTTTGCGCTTGCACAAGTTCACGGTACAAATCTTCGGAGACTTGCCAAACAATTTTGCGAGATGACATCGCGCCTCCTTTCGCATCGGTAGAATACTCTCGGCGCGGGCAATTGTCAACTGGATAACAGGAATGAATTCAAAAATTCTACTTGCCGGAATCGGTGGACAGGGTGTATTATTCGCGCATCAAGCGCTTGCCGCGTGCGCGATCGCGCAAGGGTACGATGTAACCGGCGCGGAAACGCACGGGATGAGTCAGCGCGGCGGATCGGTCGTGTCGCATCTCAAAATCGGCGACACATCCGCGCCGCTCATTCGCCAAGGCACGGCGGATTTTCTGCTCGCGTTCGATCCTGCCGAAGCGTACCGCACGTTGCCGTACGTGCGCCGCGGCGGCGCGGTGATCGTGAACAGCAATCTGCCGAACTATCCCGACGAACGCGTGCGCGCGCAACTCGCAACGATGGGCGTAACTCTGTGCGTGATCAACGCGGACGCGATCGCGCGCGGACTGGGGCGCGCGTCCGCCGCGAACGTCGCGCTGATCGGCTTCGCGACAACGTGCGATGGCTTTCCCTTCACGCGCGACGCGATGCGCGAAACGATTGCGCGCTCCGCGCCGGAACGTTTTCTCGAAGTGAATCTGAATGCGTTTGATGAAGGAGTGAACGCTGGAAGTTAGACGTTTGAAATTAGATGTTGGAAATTGGATGTTGGAAGTTGGATGACGACCTCCAACATCTAACTTCCAACATCCAACATCCAAACCCATGAAACCATTCACCTACTTTTCCCCCACTACACTGTCCGACGCGACGCGCGTGCTTGCCGATTATGGCGCGGACGCGCGCTGTCTCGCGGGCGGAACCGATTTGCTGATTCGAATGAAGCGGCATCAGTGGTTGCCGCGCGCGGTCGTGAATTTGAAACGCATCCCATGGTTGCGCGACGTTGCGATCAACGCGGAATTGCGAATCGGCGCGCTCGTTACTTTGCAAGACCTGGTTCGCGCGCCAATCATTCGCGAACATTTTCCGGTGTTGGCGTATGCCGCGAGTAAAATGGCGGGCGTTCAAGTCCGCAATCTCGCGACGGTCGGCGGAAATTTGTGCAACGCATCGCCCGCCGCCGATACCGCGCCGCCGCTGATCGCGCTGAACGCGCGCGCGGTCGTCGTTGGCGCGCGTGGTGAACGCGTGATTCCGCTCGACGAATTTTTTACTGGCGTTGGCAAATCCGCGCTCGCGCCAGATGAAATTCTGTGCGAGATTCTGGTGCCGCGTGATGACGCGGTGCGCGCGTCGTTCATCAAGCTGGAACACCGCGAGGCGATGGACATTTCCATCGCCAGCGTTGCCGTGTCGTTGCGAAATCAGAAATCAGAAATCAAAAATCAGAAATGCGAAGATGTGCGAATCGTGTTGGGCGCGGTTGCGCCGGTGCCGATGCGCGCGAGACAAGCCGAAGAAATTTTGCGCGGCAAGGAATTGACCGAAGAACGAATACGACAAGCCGCGCGTGTTGCCGCGCGCGAAGCGCAACCGATTGACGATGTGCGCGGTTCCGCGTGGTATCGCCGCGAGATGGTCGAGGTGTTGACGCGAAGGCAGTTGATCGCGATGGGAAAGAATGTTGCATGAACCTGGATCGTTTTCGGGATAGCACATCGGGGCGCGTGATTCAAATCGGTCAAGGTGAAATCGCGTATTCGGCATTTGTGCCGAATGTGCTGCCGCCGACTTTGAATCTCGACGCGGAACTGGTGCGGACACTCTCGGAAGCCGATCGCGCGTTGGGCGAACTCGCGGGCTTGGGACGCGCGATTCCCAATCCGCATCTGTTGATCGGTCCCTTTATTCGTCGCGAAGCGGTGTTGTCCTCGCGCATCGAAGGTACACAAACGGACATCGCCGGTCTTTATGCTTACGAAGCCGGTCAACTCGCGTTGCCCGGTGTAAAATCACCGCCGTCTGAATTGGATGCGCGCGAGGTGTTGAACTATGTGCGCGCGATGGAGTATGGACTGGAACGCATTACCGCATTGCCCATCAGTTTGCGTTTTATTCGCGAACTGCACGCGCGTTTGATGGAAGGCGTGCGCGGCGAGCGCGCGACGCCGGGCGAATTTCGGCGCACGCAAAATTGGATTGGGCGACCGGGTTGCACGCTCACCGACGCGGATTTTGTTCCGCCGCCGGTCAATGAGATGCAGGATGCGCTGGACGCGTTCGAGAAATATCTTCATTCGAGCAACGCGTACCCGCCGCTGGTGCGCCTCGCGTTGATCCATTATCAGTTCGAAGTCATCCATCCTTTTTTGGATGGGAATGGGCGCATCGGACGTTTGCTGATTTCGCTTTTGCTCGTCAATTGGAATCTTGTGCCATCGGCTTTGCTTTACCTCAGCGCGTTTTTTGAAAAACACCGGCAAGATTATTACGCGTTGTTGTTGGCGGTTAGCGCGCGCGGCGCGTGGCGCGATTGGGTTTTGTTTTTTCTGCGCGGCGTCGCGGAGCAAGCCCGCGATGCGAACGCGCGCGCAAAGCGTTTGCAGGATTTACAATTGGAGTGGCGCAAACGTTTGACCAAAGCTCGTGCATCAGCGTTGCTATTGCGCTTGATGGACAGTCTCTTTGAATCGCCAGTCTTGACGATTCCAGAAGCTCAGCGCCGGTTAGGTATCAGCCAGTACAATAATGCGCGGCGTGCCGTGGAAAAATTGATCAAGGCGGAAATTTTGCAACGCGTCGGCGAGTCCGCGTATGGCAAAACATTTGCGGCGGGTGAAATTCTGAAAGCCATTGGCGAAGGTCACGAGTGAGAGGAATTGTCGTTTCTGCTTCAAAAAGACAATTCTTGTGATGAGAATTGTCTTTACCGGTAATTTGCGCGGACAACCAACTGACGATGTGCGCGGCTCGGCGTGGTATCGCCGCGAAATGGTCGAGGTGTTGACGCGAAGGCAGTTGCTGGCGTATGGCTAAAGCCACGCTGATTTTACTGCACGGCGCGCTCGGCTCGCGCGAGCAATTTTCCGCGCTCGCGCCGTTTTTGCAAGATCGCTACGATGTTCACGCGTTAAACTTGGAAGGTCACGGCGGCGCGGCGTTGCCGGAACGCGCGTTTCGCATCGAACATTTTGTCGAGAATGTTCAGAGTTACATCACGGAACACGCGATTGCCCCCGCGCATTTCTTTGGCTACAGTCTGGGCGGATTTGTCGCGTGTGCTTTGGCAAAAGCGCAACCGGAGTTGGCGCACAGCATCGCGACACTCGGAACGAAATTTCACTGGGACGCGGAAACCGCGACGCGTGAAGTTGCGCTACTCGACCCGGCGACAATCAAAACCAAAATTCCGAAATTCGCGCAAGCACTTGCAGAACGCCACGGCGCAAACTGGGAAGCCATTTGTTGGCGAACGCAAGATTTACTGTGGTCTCTCGCCGGGCGCGGCGGCTTCGCACCGCAAGACGCGGCGACGATTCAACAGCGTGTGCGCGTTATGCTTGGCGACCGCGACGCAACGGTTACGCTTGCCGAAAGCCACGCGATTTTTCAAGCATTGCCGCGCGGCGAATTTGAAATTCTCCCGGCAACGCCGCATCCGTTTGAAATAGTTTCGCCGACGAGGTTAGCGCAATCACTTTTGGATTTTTTCGGATAAGGCGAGGTGCGCGGCTCGGCATGGTATCGGCGCGAGATGGTCGAGGTGTTGACGCGGAGGCAGTTGGGGTAATTTGCCAAGTAGGGGTTGATCAAAAACTCCGAATCGAACGAAAGGAAGTAATATGCCAAAACTCACACGAACCAGTTATTCTATCAAAGAGCTTACGAACATGTATGCTAATGGTGAAATCGCTATCCCAGAGATTCAGCGTGATTTCGTTTGGGATGCCAAGAGGATTAAATTACTTCTCGATTCAATTCAAAAAGATTACCCTTCAGGTGCAGTAATTCTTTGGCGTCCTGAATTTAGCGCGCGCAGTGAATTTGAAATGTTAATTCGGCCTGAACGACTGCATCTCTACAAAAATCGTCTACCTGCATATTTGCTTTTGGACGGACAACAAAGACTAAGTCCTTGTCCGAAAATAACTTGAACACTTTTTCAGGCAACCGCAAAAATGACTGTTTGAATGAGAAAATGCGACGCGCAAGAGTGGGCAACATAGAGTATCGTGTAGCAGAATGCTCACGCACTCAGCCAACAAACGGTCAAACCCTAACTGCACTTTGTTCAGTGATTTTGCCTGCTAGTCAGGTGATGCAGTCTTTGGGTGAAGAGATAGACTTGCCAAAACTCTTCATCAATTTGAAAACACTCGAGATTGAAGCGAGAAAAGATTCTCTTCCATTGTCAAATAACGAAATACTCCTTAACCGTCTTTTGTCGGAGGAAACAGAGGACTCGGGCTTGTCGTCCGTTCTAAACGAAGTATCGGGGCGCAAGGATATAACAGCAAAACACCGTAATGGGCTTAAAGAGTTTCGCGAGAGAGTGCTTCAATATACGTACCCCGTCCAGATTTTGGAAAACCACAATTACGAAACAGTCGCGGACATATTCAAAAGAGTCAACTCGCAGGGGAGGATACTTGTTACAGCTGAACTGGAGCTAGCCACAATTGTGCCGCATTGGAAGGGTTTCTCAAAGCATCTCCGTACGTTTATCAAAGAGATGCGCGGTGAAGGTCTCAATGCGGATTTGCCATTTTATTTGAAATGCCTGGCTTTTATTGCAACGAATTATCCGCCAATTGACTATTTCTCGAAACGGATCGTCAAGGAAGAGTTTACCAGAAGTCAGCTGGAAGGATACTGGAAACTGACCAAACGCTCAATCAGAAAATTGCATGTGCTACTCAGAAACCACAACATTGATCGCACGGAACTCATTACTACTCGTAATGCGTTAGTGCCGATAGTCTATGCAATTGCCAAAGACAGAAAAAAGAAAATTGACGATGCTCTCCTCGTCAAGTGGCTGATTTACTCTATGGTTGGGAATCACTATACTCAACAGACGGAGGGTGTTCTTAAACGAGACTCGTACCTTCTAACTAATTCTTTGACGAAAATCGAAGAAGGTTTCGTTAAGATGTTCAGACGTATGCTCAAGAAAGATCTGTCCTCGCCCGTATTCGATAGATCTGACTTTGAAGGAGTCCCATCCAAGAATCCGGCGATG
>JACRPR010000195.1 GCA_016223105.1 Chloroflexota bacterium
ATTCACGCGACCAATTCCTTGATCAATTTCAACCGAGTCGGCATTGGTAACGCCCCAATTCAATGTTGCCGCGCCGCCAGCCGAAACAATCGTTTGCGATGCGGTGAACGATGGAATGATCGGCGTACCGCTACACGCGCCCGGCGCCGGTGTTTGAATCTCAACGGGCGCGACCAGCACTTCAATCACAACCGTTACCGTCGTGCCGAAAAATACGCCGCTCGCATTTCGCAAGCGCCAGACGCCGGTGTGAATGCCCGGCGCGCTGGGCGCAATCATCGCGACCAACAAATCCGCCATCGCGCCATTTGCAGTTTGCGAAAGTGGAAAGATGCGCGTCGCGCTCATTGCTTCGCCGTTAACGAAAACGAGTTGATAACCCTCGCGCCAGGGACAGCCGGTATTTCGCACGCGCCAAATTTTGGTGAACGCTTGTCCCGGCATCCAGGGCGTGCCATCCGGCACCGTAACATCCGCGACAAAAACCGCATTGTCAGTGCAAGCCAAAGTGGGTGATGGAGCGAGTGTTGGCGGAAGAATTGTGGGAACAGGAGTTGCGGTCGGTTGAGGCAAAACTGTAACCGAAACCGCGACCGGATCGCTTACTTCGCCGGTGGCGGTGTACGCGCGCACGACAATTGTGTGCGTCCCGGCAGTCGCGTGCCAGGTTTGTGTCAGAGGAAATGAAACCTGGGATGATGCTGAGGTTGATGAATCGGTGAGAACAACCCGGTCGTCCACGACAAGTTCAACGCGGACAACGCTCGCAGAATTTGTTACGATGGATCGAACAAGCACTTGCTCGCCGGCGCGAAATTGGCTTCCGCTCGGCGGCGCTTGGATCTCAACGAGGGGTTTGATTTTTGGTTGAAAACTGCACGCGGTTGAACTGATGAGCGCCGCGAGCAGGATCAATGTAAACGCGCGAATGACTCGGAGAAGCATCGGACATTTCTCCTTTGCTGATTCCGCGCCACGCGCAACCAGCATCGAGTCGCTTGACCGATGCAAGTATAGCACAATCACAGCGCGTTCTCAAGTCGGGGCGAACCGGAAATAAAAAAATGGCTCTTCAGGAATTAGTGGGGTAGCATAGCCCCTTGTGGGCGTTGAAATGGAAAAGTACGCGCACAAGGCGCTATGCTACGCGACTAACCCCACTAATTCCCGGAGAACCAAAAAAATCAAACTTCCGAAATCTTGGAGATTTCGGAAGTTTGAAAGGTATGGAGAAACCTGGTTTTTTGTTGTTTGGTTTTTTTAGATGAACAGCGGCGCAAGCACCAGCGTGATCGTCGCGAGCAGTTTGATCAAAACGTGAAGCGATGGTCCCGCCGTGTCCTTGAACGGATCGCCGACCGTGTCGCCGACGACCGCGGCTTTGTGCGCGTCGCTTCCTTTGCGATGCACTTTGCCCTTGTCATCTTTGAACTCGCCGGACTCGATGTACTTTTTCGCGTTATCCCACGCGCCGCCGCCGTTATTCATCACGGTCGCGAGGATGATCCCGGCAATCGTGCCGACCATCAAGAACGCGGCTTCGGCTTCCGCGCGCAACACGATGCCAACCAGAATCGGCACTGTCACCGCCAACACGCCCGGCACGATCATCGCGCGCAACGCGCCAGTCGCGGTAATATCCACCGCGCGCGCGTAATCCGGTTTGTTCTTGCGTTCCATAATGCCGGGAATTTCGCGGAATTGCCGCCGCACTTCATCCACGATTTTTTCCGCGACCTCGCTCACCGCGCGCATCGCGAGCGACGCAAAGAGGAAGATCAATCCCGCGCCGAGCATCGCACCGACAAACACCTCGACCTTGCCGAGATCAACAACGTGCGCGGCTTTGACCACCGCCTCCGACATTCCCATCGCTTTGCGAACTTCGGCAACCTTGTCGAGATACGCGCTGAACAACAAGAATGCCGCAAGCGCCGCCGAACCAATCGCGTATCCTTTCGTCAACGCTTTCGTCGTGTTGCCAGCGGCATCGAGCGCGTCGGTGCCTTTGCGAATTTCTTCCGGCGCGCCGGACATTTCGACAATGCCGCCCGCGTTGTCAACGATCGGACCGAACGTATCCATCGCGAGAATGAACGCCGCCGGCATCAACATACCCATCGTCGCGACCGCCGTACCGAACACACCCGCGACGTACGGCGTAACGCCGAGCGCGACCGCGGCTTGCGTGCCGAGCCAGTACGACGCGAGCAACGCGATGCCGACCGTTACGACCGGCGCGGCAGTATTTTCCAAACCGACCGCGAGCCCGGTGATGATGTTTGGACCTGAGCCGCGCAAGGACGATTTCGCGATGCTCTGCACCGGGCGCCAACGCGATTCGGTGTAATACATCGTGATCAAAAAGAACGCGACGCTCGTAACCAAACCGACCACGCCCGCGTAGAAAAAGTTGATGTTGTTCAACAACGCCATCACGACGTAATACATCGCGCCGGCAGACAGCACAACGGTCAACGCGAATACGCGAAACATCGGATTCATCGGCTCTTCGCCCTTGTTCAGTTTCATCCCGGGAAGTGACGTCGTCGCCCACACGCCGACGATGGATGCGATCAAACCGAACGCGCGCACGACGAGCGGAAAGAAAATCCAATCCACATTTTTCGTTACCGCGAAAATCGCGACACCCAGGATCATCGCGCCGATATTTTCCGCGACAGTGGATTCGAACAAGTCCGCGCCGCGACCGGCGCAATCGCCGACGTTATCGCCGACGAGATCCGCGATGACGCCCGCGTTGCGCGGATCGTCTTCGGGAATTCCGGCTTCGACTTTACCGACCAGGTCGGATCCAACATCCGCGGCTTTGGTGTAAATGCCGCCGCCGAGTTGCGCGAACAACGCGACAAAACTCGCGCCAAAGCCCATTCCGACGATGAGGAAAGGCGCATTGCGCGCGGCTTCGGGACCGGTGAATCCGCCGTACGCAAGGAACATTAAATAAACGCCGATGAGCGAAAGACCGACGACGAGGAATCCGCTCACCGCGCCGCCGCGCAAAGCAACCGCGAGCGCGGGCTCGACGCCTTTGCGCGCCGCGCCCGCGACGCGCACGTTCGATTGCACGGCAACGAACATTCCGATAATGCCGCTCAACGCGCTTGCCGCCGCGCCGACGAGAAACGCGACCGCGGTCTTGATGCCCAAGTCCGCGCCTTTGACGTTCGTTTCGGTGTACTGCTCAAACGAAACCAGGACGCCGATGATCACGGCGGCGACAATCGCGAGAATGGCAATCGTCAAATACTGCCGTTTGATAAATGCCACCGCGCCTTCGAAAATCGTCGCGGCGACTTCTTGCATTTCTTTCGTGCCTCGGTCGCGGCGCAGAACATCCCACGCGAGGTACACGACAAACGCGAGCGCCAGCGCGCCCGACACCGGCACAACCCACACCAGATTCATTGACCTCTCCTCCTTGAAAGTTTTATCGTTCCGCAAAAATGCAAAGCCGGTCGAACACCGTTGTTCGGACCGTTAAAAAGCCACGCCCTGAAAATTTTTCATTTGCGAATGTTGGCGCGGATTTTAGCATAGGTTTGGGCGAAATGCAATTTTGCGTCAATTGTTCGGTGTGCGTCAAAGTTTTGGGTCGGCTGTTGGAGTCGAGCGTTTACGCGGTTGTTCCGAGATCGGTCACCCGCTAATGAGTTTTGATTTTCAAATTCGGCAATCGTCTGGAATCGAGCGTTTACGCGGTGCGCTTAGCGGATCGGACAAACAACCCGCTAAAGCGTCGAATCCAGAATCGCGAAAATTCATTACCGCTTTTGACTTTCAAATCTCATCAGCGTTCAATCCAATGCCCGCGCCGCGATCCAAAATTGTGACGCACACTCTCAATTGTTGCCAAGCACGCGAAAAAATCCAGGTTTCTTGCGGAAACCTGGATTTTGGCGAAATTTTGTTATGGATTGCTATTGATCCATTTTTGCGTCAATTTGTTGAGCGTGCCATCGGCTTGGACTGCCGCGAGTCCGACATTGATCTTTTGGGTCAACTCGGTGCGCGTTTTACAAATCGCGATGCCATAATTCACGTTTCCAAATTCGTCGCCTACGATCTTGAGATTATTGGGTTTTACTCTCACCGCGCTCCATGCCTGCGCCTTGTCCGCGACGACCGCGTCAATCGAGCCGCCGGCTAAAACTTGAAACGCAAGTTGAAAAGTCGGATACGCTTTTGCTTGGGTCCCCGAAATTTTTTCCATTTCGATTGCGCTGAGCGTGCCGGCTTGCGCGCCGACCGTCATATTCGATAATTTGTCGCGGCCGGTGATGACAAGATTGCCCTTCTTGACCACGACGACATGCCCGGTTGTAAAGTACGGACTGGAGAAATTCACTTGCCGTTTCAATTCATCCGTGATCGCAATCGCCGAAATGCCGGCGTCAATCTGGCATCGTCCGACATACGCGACGAGTTGATTCAATCCCACGTTGGCGAATTCAATATCCAATCCGGCTTTTCCCGCGATGGCGCGCATCAATTCGATTTCAAATCCGACAAAATCATTTGCGCCGGGTTCGATATTTTCAAACGACAATAAATTGGACTCGAGCCCGATCCGAATTTTCGGCAACTGGGATGCGGATTTGGGTTTGGCGGTTGGCGCGGTCGCGCTGTCGCACGCCGCGAGACAAATCGCGAGCAACAAGAAAAACGCAATCGTTTTAAACTTCCGAAATCTCCGAGATTTCAGAAGTTTGAAGTATTGTAGTAACAAACGCTTCACGGATTTTTCCTCAACTTGGACTGTTTTGAAATTCAATCGGCGGTTAGAGACCGCGTCTACACAAAGCGAAATCGCCCTGCGGCGATTGAATCGAAACCGACGGAACCATGCTTTGTATTTTCCTGGTTTTGGAAAATAAACCGAAAATTGCAGATTGGCGCGATTGATATAATCCGGGCGCAAATACGTCGTGAGCGATTCATCAATAATGTACACTCCGGTTTGCATCCCCGACACTTGCTCGATCTCTTTCGCGCGCGACTTGCCTTGCGCGTCAATCGCTTCAAAAGTGACATAGTTGTACTGATTCGCTTTCAAGCGTCCGTTGGTCTTGACGGTTACGCGCAAATCATCAATCGTGTGTGTGCGCGTAGAATCCGGCGTTAATCGCGCGGCGGATGTTTTGGTTGATCCAACCGCGAGGGGCACGGCGAGAATCACTTGATCGTCGCCCTGGGGCCAAAAATCCACGAACACAACATAGTCGCCCGCGACCGGAAAAACAAATGCCGGCTCAAGTGCGCGCTCATCATCGGCGGCGGACGGATTGTTCGCGCGCGCCGCGCTCATCCCCATCGAATTGCGCGCCGGCAACACAAGCGATTTGGTTTCGAACGAGTTCAAATCGCGCGCAACGGCGGTGATGTAAACCGTCTGTCCATATTTGCTCGAATCGAAATCGCTAAAGCGTTTGCCGAATTGATCCACGATCTTGATGTCGAGCGGCGCGGGAATGCCGGGAACGATGGGCGTTTTTGGTTCGATGAACACGCGATAGGTCGCGTTCCACAGCGGCTTGTCCATTTTATTCGCGCGCACCGGTTGAAACCAGCCGAGCGAGATCGCGATGAGCAACGCCAGCGCGCCCGCCGGCGCAACGAGGCGCGGCGTCAGTTCAACCAGTTGGCGCGCGATAGATTTCGGCGCAGAGCGCGTTTCAACTTTGTAGCCGCGCAAACGCAAACTGTTGCTCACGACAAAGATCGAGCTGAACGCCATCGCGCCCGCGGCGATCATTGGCATCAACAAACCGAACGCGGCAATCGGAATCAAAACGATATTATAGAAAAATGCCCAGAACAAATTTTGCACGACGGTTTGAAAAGTGCCGCGCGAAAGCGCAATCGCGCGCGCGACCCCGCGCAGATCGCCGCTGATGAGCGTGATGCCCGCCGCCGCCATCGCGACATCCGTGCCAGTGCCAATCGCGATGCCGACATCGGCTTGCGCGAGCGCGGGCGCATCGTTAATCCCATCACCGACCATCGCGACGATGTGGCGCGCCCCAGGATCGTTCCCTTGCAATTTTTTGATCTCTGCCGCCTTGTCGCGCGGCAACACATCGGCGAGAATTCGATCAATGCCGACCTGATTTGCAATCGCTTGCGCGGTGCGATGATTGTCGCCGGTGATCATCATCACGGCGAGACCCAGTTGGCGCAATTCGGCAATCGCTTGGCGCGACTCGGGTTTAACCGTGTCGGCAACCGCGATCAATCCAAGCGCGCGCGCCGATGCGTCCTGGTTCGGGTCGGCGGTCGCGACGAGCATCGCGGTTTTGCCTTCGGCTTGCAAAAACGCGACCTGGTCGCCGAGCGTATCCAGAGCAACCCCTTCGCGTTGCATCAAACGCGCGTTGCCGATAATTATTTCTAGCCCTTGCACGGTCGCGCGAATTCCAAAACCGCTCACCGCTTTGAATTTTTCCGGCGCATCAAGTGACAAACCTTTGGCTTGCGCCGCGTGAACAATCGCGCGCCCCAGCGGATGTTCCGAGCCGCGTTCCGCACTCGCGGCAAGCCGCAAAACATTTTCCGCGGACTGATCCGGCGACGCGATAATATCGGTAACTGCCGGTTCGCCGCGCGTGAGCGTGCCGGTCTTGTCGAACAGAATCGTTCGCACGCGCCCCGCGCGTTCCAATGCTTCGCTATTCTTGAACAAAATTCCGTTCTCTGCGCTTTTCGTCGCGCCGACCAGAATCGCCGTCGGCGTCGCCAAGCCGAGCGCGCACGGGCACGCGATCACAAGCACCGCGACCGCGTTGATCATCGCGCCCGACCAATCGGCGCGCGCGATGACTAACCAGCCCAGGAATGTGATCAGCGCGATCGCAATCACCGCCGGCACAAAATACGCGCTGATGCGATCCGCGAGTTTTTGAATCGGCGCTTTCCCGGCTTGCGCTTCTTGCACGAGTCGCACAATTTGCGCGAGCGTGGTGTGCTTGCCAACCTTCGTCGCCTCGAAACGAATCAAGCCGTCCTTGTTGATCGTCGCGCCGATAATTTCATCGCCCGGTCCTTTGCTCACCGGCATTGATTCGCCGGTCAACATGGATTCGTCGAGCGTCGAACGTCCCTCGCTGATGATGCCGTCCACCGGAATTTTTTCGCCGGGGCGCACGATGAGCATATCGCCAACGCGCACTTGCTCGATTTCAATTTCGGTTTCGCCGCCGGCGCGCAGAACACGCGCGGTTTTTGCGCTCAAGCCCATCAACGCTTTTAACGCTTCGGACGTTTTGCCTTTCGCGCGCGCTTCGAGAAATTTGCCGAGCGCGATCAAGGTGATGATCGCCGCGCCGGTCTCGAAATAAACTTCGGAACTGGAAATCGCGCCAACGGTTACGCCGACGCTGTAAAAGTACGCGACGGACGATCCGAGCGCGATCAAGACATCCATATTCGCGCCGCCCGCGCGCAGACTTTTGAACGCGCCGACATAGTACTGCCAGCCAACGCCAAATTGCACAATCGTCGCGGGGACGAGCATTGCGAATTGATCGTAGTTGAACGCGACCAAACCAAAATCGCGCGCCATACTGTAGATCATCAGCGGAAGCGTAAAAAGCAAGCCAATGATCAATAAACGTTTTTGGCGCGCGGTTTCCGAACCGCGCACTTGCGCCTCGACATCGTCAACCGATTCGGTTTCACCAACCTGCACGATTTGGAAACCGGCTTGGCGAACCAGCGCGATGAGTTCGGCGATGCGGATCATCCCCGGAATAAATTCGAGCGCGACGCGTTCCGTGCCGAAATTGACATTGACCGCCAGCACGCCGTTTTGCGGCGCGATCAATTTTTCCAGCGTGAGCGCGTCCGAGCTGTCGCGCAAGCCGGTGATCGGCAGTTCGGTTTTGCCAATCGCGATGCCATAACCGACTTGCTTGACGCGCGCGATGATCCCGCGCTCATCGAGTTGCGCGGGATCAAATGCAACGGCAAGTTTTTCGGTCGCGAGATTTACATTGGCGATGCTGATCCCGGCAAGGTTGCGAACATTGCGCTCAATCGTCGCGGCGCAATGCGCGCACGTCATCCCGGTTACGGGCATCGTGATATTTTTTACTTCAGCCACCCCTCACCTTTGCAGGACTTTAGTATCGCGATTTCTCGCGTTCGCTCGAAATGACATCGGAGCAAGTCCTACCTTGAATTTAATTTTGCAATGCCGGAACCGGATGAAAACCCAGGTCGTGCGCCGCGGCAATAATGCGCGATTCGCTGATGCTGGTTTCATCGAAGATCACTTCCATCTGTTGTTTGTGATAACTCGCGGAAACGCGCTTGATCCCGGGAAGTGAATCTTCCAAACCCTCCAACGCGATCACGCAATTGGAGCAATACATTTCGGGAACGCGGAAAACTTTTTTGATCATCGCAAGGTCGCTTTACTCAAACACAATTTTGCCGGTGTACATTCCCATCGAACACGAAAAGCGCATCACGGTTCCTTTGGGTTGCGCGGGAATATCGAAAATCGTTGAGCCGGTTACGGGCAAATCTTTGGCGACGCTCAAATCGGGAATCGTGAACGCGAGCGCGCACGATGTTGTATTTTGCGTAACGATCAAAAGTTTGATTGGCATGTCCGCTGTCGCATTTAACGTTTTGGGATCGTAACCATAGTTCCTGGCGTAGAGAATTACATCGGCGCCCGAAGCGAGCGGATTCGTGCTTGCCATTTCGACCGAAGCCGAGTGCGCGGCTTCGGATAAACTTTGCAAGGTGTTCGTCAAAGAAAATGGCGCGCCCCACAAATTCAAACCGGTCTCGATGGCGTACACACCCAGGATCAAGAGCGTGAGCGCGACCAGGCGCATAAAATACTTTTCCATTGCCGCGCCCAAACGCGCGGTGAAATACGCGAGCGCGAAAAAGACCGGGCTGGCTCCCAGCGTAAACGCAAACATCAACGCCGCGCCGGCGAGCGGACTCGCCGTGCCTAACGCAATCGCCATCATACTTTGGGTGATGCCGCACGGAATCAGCACCGTCATCACGCCGAGCAAGATCGGCGTCGCCAACACGGTTTCACCTTTCGCTGATTTGCGGATGAACCGCGTGATGAAGGACGGCGTTTCAAATGTGAAATAGCGAAAGAGCGGATGCACGTTGAACATTCGCAATGCGTTGCCGATCATAAAGATGCCAATCGCGAATTGCAAAAGCGCGCGCATCGGCGCGGTCAGCGCGATGGTCGAGCCCAACGCGCCGAGCAAAACACCGAGCAGAGTGTACGCCGCGAGTTTTGCGAGCAAAAAAATTACGATGGGCGTTGCGAGTTGCGCGCCGCCGATTTTTTTCTGCGGGCGATGGTGCACATCTTTTTCCAATTGGCTGGCAAGCGAGCTGGTGAGCAAGCCGCCCTGAATCGCCATACAACTCAAACCGCCCGCGGTCAAGCCGGTAATGAATGCAATCCATAGATCAAACATTGCGTTCCTCGTGTTTCAACGGCGCGCGCGCGCGCGTCCGAAAAAATAGAGCGCTAAAATTCCGAGCGCACCCGCACCCAAAAATGTGATTGCCGACGCGAGAAAACTTGCAATCTTGCCGAACCGGATCGCCAGCGAATAATTTTGATTCGCGTCCGGCGCATCCGATTCTGCATCGAGCATTTCTTCCGGTTGCTCGTCAACCGCGCTAGCCGCTTCACCATCGGGCGTTCCGACTTGGCGATTTTCCGGTGCGCGCGCGATCCGCGTGATCGCTGGATCGGGCAATCGCGTCGGCAAGCCCGCGATTGCGCGGAGCGTCGGTGTGCCGCGCGTAACAATCGCGGTGCGCGTTACGGTCGCGTTCGCAGAACGATTCGGGAGCGTTACGGTCGCCAAGCGATTCCGCGTTGGCACCGGCGCGGGATCGAAAAATGGAAACCATGAAACCGAAATATGCGTTGGCACGGGGTTCGGTGTCCGTGTGCGCGTAGGTGTAGGATTACCCAAATTAGTGATCTCGGATGTCGGAACAACTTCGGGTGGATAAGTTGGCAACGGCGTTTCAGTTGGTTCCGGCGTTTCAGTTGGATCAAGAATTTCAGTTGGCTGAACACCCGGCGTAACGGTCGCGATGGATGTGGCGATGGGCGTGTGCGTCGCCAGCGGCGTATTCGTGGGCAAGAGCGTCCGCGTTGGAGCCGACGTGCTCGTGCGAATCGCCGTGGCAGTCCGCGTCGCAGATGGCGATGGGGGCTGGGTTGGAATGGCTGTGCTCGTTTTGAGCAGGACTGGCGTTACGGTAAAATTCGTCGTCGTGGCTGGAGGCGTGCCGGCGGCAAGTGGAATAAATGCAAACGCGGAATCCGCCAAAAATAATTTACTCGTGATGACCAACAATGCGAAAGCGGTGAGCATCATTCCAGATTTTTTATAATTCATTCGTTGATTCCTAACTCGGTCATACCGAAATCAGTACTCTGACCATACTGAACACGGCGCTGATTGCGCGTTTGGATTCGAGCGTTTACGCGGTGCGCTTTGCGTGTCCGACCGGCAACCCGCTAAAGCGTCGAATCCGGATCTCTTAAACCCGCGGTTTGTGATCGTGCGCGGTATAGCATGCCGGGAATTTCCGGCGTCAGCCGATTGGCTGACGCCGGACACAGTGCATCATTTATGGTGTGATGATTGGGAACGGTGTCGCGTTGACCCAGGCAGACGCGCCCGAGCCATTGTACGATTGGATCCGATAATAGTACGTTCGGTTCCGGGTGCGGAGTTCGATCCGCGTCGTCGAGTTGGCGGCAACCGTTTGGGTTTGCAAACCAGCCGTGAAGGTTGCATTCGTCGCGCGCTGGATTCTGAACCCGGTTTCGTTGTTGGCATTATCAGTCCAGGTTAAGGTAACCCGCGCCGTACCGCCATTTGGCACCGCCGTAACCGTAAAGTTGGATGGCGCCGCCGGAATCGGTGGCACAGTTACCGTTGCCGTGTTCGAGTAGAGTGATCCGCCGGTCGCATTGACCGCGCGCACGCGATAGGCGTACGTCGCGCCCGCAGTCAAATTCGTGTTGTTGAAAGTTACATTGCCCGTGCCCTGCCGGCTTGGTGCCGTCGCGACTTGAACGAACGCTCCGCCATTGTCACTGCGCTCAATCGCAAAGCCCGTCTCGTTCGTCGCATTGTCGCGCCAGGTCAGTTGAACGCGCAATCCAGTCAACGCGGTCGCGACCAGGTTCGTCGGAGCATTTACCGTCGCGGCAACGACATACGTAACTGTGTTGGATGGCGCGGACTCGGCATTGATCGTTGGGAAACCGGGCGCGCCGGGTTGGGTAAAGTTGGATGCCAGCGAACCGCCCACCAGGTTTGTCGCGATCACGCGGTAATGGTACGTGGTGCTAACCGCTGTCGCAGTCGTGTCGGTGTACATCACCGTCGCGCCAACTCCCGCGCGCGTGGTAGAGAGTAACGTCGTCAACGTTGTCCACGGACCGGTACTTGCGGTCGCGCGTTGAACGGCGAACCGGGTTTCATCCACCGAGTTGTCCGTCCAACTCAGTTGTGGTGTGTTACCCACCGGCGTTAGCGCAAGATTAAGCGGCGCGTCCGGTGGCATCGCCAACAACACCGAGTGCATCATATCCATTTCTTCATGACCCAGGATATGGCAGTGATAAACGTATTCCCAACCATAGTTGAGTTTATCATTCATCACGGTGACCGGCGTTCCCGCCGGATTTTGGAATCCACCGGGAAGCGGTCCCATCAATTCCACACCTTGCGGTTTCGATGGATCAATCAACCGCTCGCTACTTGGAATTTTGAACGGTTGCGTCGGACCGACCGGGCGCAATGCCACAATCGTATCCTGGAGCGGATTGATGCGGACGGTTTCTTTCCAGCCCAGTTCGTTCGCGTCCGGCAAACGGATCGCATTGTCCCAGGCAACCCGGTTGAGCAATTGCACGTTGAACAAGTGAAAGTGAATCGGGTGTGTGTCAACGCCATTGTGCGTGATTTTCCAAATTTGCGTGCCATCGCCCGGGGCTGGCTCGGACATTGGCGTCATTGAAACTTTGAGCAAATCCACCGGCGGCGACGCAAAGGGATACGGGATAAATCCCGGCAGAAAGGTCGTCGTGAGACCGAGCATGCCGCTCATTCGACCATAATCGTCGAACACTTCGCTCGCTTCATCGTGGATGGATTTGGGTTCGAACGGAATCGTCAGCGACGCGCCCGAAATCGTATTGAAGGTTTTCGATTTGTCAGCGATGCCGACTTTGGTCACATTTTCGCTGGCGAACGATTTGTTGTACGCGGTGTTATAGCGCGAGTTCGGCAGAATGATCGGCTCTTGCGATTTTTCAAAGACGCCGCTCTTCGTCGCCGATTTAGCGAACACATCGTTCAATGCCGTGAGATTGTACGTTGGCGCGGGCGTTACATTCCGCACGCGGATTTGCATAACCGTGCGCGTGTTGGGACCGTAACCGGCTTGCGTTGGCGGTGTGCCGCCAATGTCCGTCAAGTCTGCTCCGCCGGTTTGATAATCGTAGCGCGCATCAAGCGCGGGGAACGGCGCGGGCGAATCGTTGTAAAGGATCAACGTCTTGCCGGCAAACGCGGAAAAGTCAACGATAACATCGGCGCGTTCCGCGGCGCCCAGGATCAGCGTGCCTTTGTTCACCAACCCCATATCAAAGTTGGTTTGATCAAAGTTCCAATCCACGGGTTGCATCGGCAAAACTGCCGGGGTGGGCAAAAAGCCGCCTTCGGTTCCGATTTGGATAAATGAGGGACCACGCATTGCCGGATCCGGCACGCCGCCCTCGCGACCATCTTTGGGCCAATTGGCAGGAAATCCCGGTGTCGCGATCGCGGGAACCATTTTAACTTCGGTATTGGTTCTGCCATCCGTCGCGGTAACACAGGGATCAGCCACGTAGAGTTGCAGATTCCAGAAACGATCGTTCGCGGCATTCAGAATGCGGAAGCGAACGGCTTTCGGATCCACTTCGAGATACGGATACGCAGTGCCGTTGACAATCGGTGTGTCCATAAACGCTTCGACTGCCATAGACAGTTTCGGCGTGCCGGGCATCATCGCCGGTTCCCAGGGTCGCGTGCACGCGCCGCCGGGACCACAATCATAGTACGGATTCGCGACGGGTCCGAAGGAAATGCCGGTGGTGGGGGGCCAAAACCAGGGACCATAATGCCAGCGACCAAACGCATTCATTCCGCTCGGATCATCGAGATTCTGATTCGGCATATACACATGCGGATACCAGAGATCCGATCGGTTTGGATCAATCGGGAAAGACCAGGTTGGATCTTGCACGCCGATGGTCTTGGGATCGATGAATGAGCGATCCTGAATGACCAGCGGAATTCCAATGTCCGGGAGAACTTTAGTCGCGTTGGGATTGATTCCCGACACATTCGTTCCCGCGATCATATCTTGCTCGACCTGGTCGGTCAGAATGTACCCCGCGGCTTCGCCGGCGTAGACATTGAGCCGCGTGATACCCCAGGAATGATCGTGATAGAACATCAAGCGCGCACTCTGTTGATTGTTGTAGTAAAACGTCAACTCGCCTTGCGGCGGATTCGGGCCTGGGTTCGGCATATCGGGAACATTGTAAACACCCACGCCTTTTGGATATTGTGTCGTTTGTCCGGCGGGAGTCGTCCATTGATGCGTTGTGCCATCGCTGATCCAGGGCACCAAGCCACCGTGCAGGTGAAGCGTCGCGCGATTTTGGGTATAGTTCTCTTTCACGCCGGGCAATCCTGGTTTATCCAACGGACCTTCGCCGGAGCCCATCACGGTTGTATCAACCGGGATGAAGAGATCGCCACCCGTGCCGGTAGGCAGTTTGTTTCTAAACGTGATGCGAACGGCGCGATCTTTTTGCGCGACAATCGTGGGTCCAAGATAATGGATCGGCGATATGTCTGCGCCAGCCGCGTTGACCTGCACATAGCCGCGCATTTTCGTCGGCAAAAGATCCGAGTGCATTTTTTCAGTGTATTCGCGTAACTCGATGATGTAGCAATCGGCGACGACACCGGAATAGGTGCACGCATCCGGCACGCCCACGGGAATATATTGCCCGAGGTTGTTCGCGTTTGCCGCGCCGACGCCCGGCAAGCCGTCCACAAATTTGCGGATGCCGCCGGTGAGTGAGTTAGGCACGCCACCGATGCTCGCAGAAATCACCGCGTCGACATCCGTCGCCAAGCGCGCGGAGGGTTCATTGATGCTGACATACGGCGCGGAATAGCCGGTGCCTGGGTTTGTCAACGTGATGTTGGTGATCACGCCGCCAACAACAGTTGCGGTCGCGGTCGCGCCGGTGCCGGTGCCGTAAACATCCGTGATGTCAATGGTTGGCGTTGTGTAACCGGTGCCGCCATCTTCAATGAGGACGCTGGTGATCGGACCCGTTGGGAGCGGACTGTTGGCATAGTTCGGGCACGGTCCAAAATAATGCGGAACGCCACCCGGGGTCGAAACACAATCCGGGCTACCGGCGGCGTTGAACGCGGGCGCGTTTCCTGCCGGCGCGCGACTAGTTGTCGTTTTCTTTCCCGCGGCGCCGGGCTTGAGCCCTTTTGTCGCGGCGCGCTTTGCCGCCGCGAGACGATCCGCCGTCGTAATCGTTTGAAGTTTTTTGCCTTTCTTCGGCGGCGGCGTTGGTTTTTGCGCGTCGGCTTGTTCACTGCCAAGAAACAGCAAGCAGGCGGCGACCAACAACAAAACGAGCAGTCTTGCAAATTTGCGAGCAAACATTTTCTCTCCTTCTTTAATCTACAGCGCATACCAGGTCGCGCGTCTGTGCGCGTCGGCTTGATATGCCGTGGTGTGGTCTTGCATCATTGATTTAAATTCGACCCGTGTTGATGTTCCACCTCCTTGTGGTGAACAATCCGTTTTATTCCTTCGCGCTAAATTCATTACGGGATGCCAACTCGCTTTGCCACAGCGTTTCGAGTTTGCGAATCTCCATCAGCGTTGCCGCCAATGCCGGCGCATCGCGCTGGCGCACGATTTGAAGCAAATAACGTCCGTCTTCTTGAATCGCGGCGAGCGTCGCGGCGCGACTAGCGGCGGCGCGCGGCAAGCGAAACGTTGAGAATTGAACATTGTAACGTTCGTACCAGTGCGGAAGCGCGATATCGCGCATCCATTCGGGCCAATACGCGCTCAATGCTTCCAGCGCGACGCGCATTGCGTCGCCCACCAGGTCGAGACTGTTTCGCACTTGAACGGCGCGAATGATACTCGCCGCGTCATTGGAAGAATTGTGATTCAGCTCAAGCCGCGTCCCCAATGTCGCAACTCGATGCAAAACCA
>JACRPR010000196.1 GCA_016223105.1 Chloroflexota bacterium
AAATTGATCGTGTAAACGAGTTCGCTCCCTCGATCATTTTCTTCGTCGCGCCTTCTCCTTGCAAAATCCTCTGCACACTCGGAAACGCGGTCAAATCAGTGTGCGGCAAAAAGAGTGCCGCCATAAATTGATCGGTGAACGCGCCAAACACCTCGACCAGGTCAGGGACGCGCAATCGTAATTTTTTTCCCGGAACGTTCAAACACATCCGGCAGACAAGCATCACAAACATAGACCTGTTTGTATTTCCGGTTGCTGTGTTTGAATTGCGTGACATGCCCCTGGTCTTTTTGACAATTGTCGCAACGCTTGGTGATCCCTAGCGCTTCCCCGCGCTCTGTCTTTGAGGTCAGCAAAAGGAGCACCGGCGATTTAACTGCGCTTGCTCTTCCCGCGTGGCTATCACGATATGATTCCAACAATCGTTCGCGAAATTGAACCATGTTGGGTTTCCTGGTCTGCCGCGTCCTGGGTGAATCGCCGTTGGATTCGCTCATGCCTGCCCTCCCCTTATTCCGAATTTTCTCCCGCCAACACTTTTTGCACACTCGGAAACGCGGTCATATCCGTGTGCGGTAAAAACAGCGCCGCCATAAATTGATCGGTGAACGCGTTGTCGGCGGCGAGTTCGATGTACGTCATCTTGCTCGCGATGTCCGCGATCGCGTCGCGCGCATCGTGGCGAAGGAGCGCCATATACGCGCCGCGCGCCGCCGTGTTGCCGAGAAAATGAAAACGATCCCAGGGCAAATCGGGAAGCAAGCCGATCTCAACTGCTTTTTCAATGTTAAGGTACTGACCAAACTAACCGCCGATCAACATCTGCTCGACATCCGCCATCGTCATTCCGACGCTGTGCGCGAGCATCACATAGCCGGCGTAAATCGCGGCTTTGGCGCGCAACAAGTTGTCCACGTCCGGTTTGGTGATCACAATGTCTTCGCCGGTGTCGGATTCCGTTACCCACGCGATCACGTACTCTGCGCCGTGTTCACCTTTGCGCGTGCGCGCGTTCGGCAAATCGAGATTGATGTTCCCGGCTTTGTCCATCACGCCGGTAATAAACATTTCCGCGAGCAAACTGATCAACCCCGAACCGCACAAACCGCGCGGCTTGCCACCTCCAATCACGCGAAGCGTTGGCTCTTTCGTTTCGCTATTGATCCACACTTCTTCAATCGCGCCGGTCGTCGCGCGCATGCCGTGATACACGCCCGCGCCTTCAAACGCCGGACCCGCCGAACACGCGCAACTCACCAACCACTCGCGCGTGCCAAACACCATTTCGCCGTTCGTGCCGATGTCGAGAAAGAGCGTAACCTTGTCCGTGTCGTTGACGCCGGACGACAACACGCCCGCGGTAATGTCCGCGCCGAGAAAACTCGCGACACCAGGAAGCGAATCCACTGTCGCTTGCGGATGAATGTTGAGATTGATCTCGCTCGCCAAAACCTGGGGCGGATGATTCGCGGTCGTGATGTACGGCGTGAGTCGAATCGGATCGGGCGTGAGTCCGAGCAAAATGTGCATCATCGTGCTGTTGCCGACGATCGTCATTTTGTAAATGTCGTGCGGATGAATTTTCCGGCGCAACGCGGTGCGCTCGACCAATTTGTTGATCGTCGTCGCGACGAGCGATTGCAGTTCGAGCAAGCCGCCGCCATCTTTCGACGCGTAAATGATCCGCGAGATCACATCCTCGCCGCGTTTGATCTGCCCGTTGTAATCGGCGGCGGTCTCAACGACCTCGCCGCTAACCAGGTCAACGAGGTAAACCGTGACGGTCGTCGTGCCGATGTCCACCGCCGCGCCGTACAGTTCGTACGATTGATCGCCAGCGAGAATGTCAATCACGCGCGGCTGATCTTCCGAACGATCGATCACAACCGTCACGCGCCACTCGGCTTCGCGCAAGGTGCGCGCGAGCGTTCGCAAAATCGAAAGCGGCGCGCGTAGATTGCGAATATCGTACTGCCGCGCGAGTTCGCGTTCGAGCCGCGCGAGATCATCCGTGTTGTCCGCGAGCGTTGGCGGTTCCAATTCGACGAAATACTTTTGCACGCTTTGATGCGCGCGCCAATCGTACTCGAACGGGACGCTGACCTTCGCCGCGGTTTTTTCGCTCGTGAGATGCCGCGTGATTTCTTCTTGCGGCGGCACGAAAATTTCGAGGTCGCCTTCGACGACGGTTTGACACGCGAGCGCGAAACCGGCTTGCAGATCGTCCGCGCTCAAACGCATCGTCGAGCGTCGCCGCGCGTTCCCGCTTTCGACAACAACCGCGCAACGCCCGCAACGCCCCTGACCGCCACACGGCACGTTGATCTCAATGCCGGCTTGTCGCGCGGCATCGGTGATCAGCGCGCCGTGTTTGATCTCGACGGTTTGTTCAGTTGGCTTGAAGTGAACGTGTTGGGTAGCGATGATCGAACCTCAGAATCCAGAATTCAGAATCCAGAATTCAGAATCCAAAAGTCTGAATTCTGAATTCTGACTCCTGGATTCTTAATTATTTATTCAACTTCAAAAACGCCGGAACATCCACCGCTTCGCGCGGACCAACTTCGATCTTCCAACCCGCCAACGCTTCTTCGACTTCGCCCATCAACACCGCGACCGCGCCAGGAAGCACGAGTCGTTTCGTGTTGATTTTCGATTCGACGCCGGTCGTCTTGACTGCTTTCGCGATGCGATCGGCGTCGAATTTGCCAGCCGCCCACGCGGTCAACACGCTCATGCCTTCCGCGTCCGCGACGAGCAACCATGCCGGCAAGCCCGCGCCTTCGACTTCGTTTGAAATCGAAAAGTATGTGATCGAGAAATTCGTCGT
The DNA here is from genome assembly GCA_016223105.1 of Chloroflexota bacterium. GTDB lineage: Bacteria > Chloroflexota > Anaerolineae > UBA4142 > UBA4142 > JACRPR01. The sequence goes on from JACRPR010000196.1 coordinate 2,831, forward strand.
AACGAGCACCGGCGAATCCGGTTTCGGGCTGTTGATTTCGTACAAACCGGGTTGAACCTGGATCGGTTTTTGCGGATCGGTGTAAATGTTTTGGCGCAAAACCAGGAGCGCGTACGCGCGCGCCGGGGTGAAATGATCGAGCACGACCAAGCCGGCGTATTTCGCGATCGCTTGCGCGGCAAGCGATGGTTCTTCGTCGGGCGACGACGCGCCTTCGCCGGGGAATGCGATCACCGGGTAGCCGAGCGCGCGGAAATTCTTTTTCACCGCGAGCCGGCGAATCTGCGTGCCCAGCGTCAACACGCCGAGAAAATCGCGCGCGCCGGGATCGAGCACGATATCTTCGACGCCCGCGGCTTTGACTTGCTCCGCAAGCGTCGCGACCGATTGCAAATCGGTGCCGACAACCGCGAGCGATGCTTTCGCTTTTTTCGCGATTGCCGCGAGCGCGTCCACGTTCGAAGCATCCGCGCCGTAGAGCAATGGCGCTTCGCCCGGCAATTTCGCGAGCGCGGCTTCGAATGCCGCCGCGTTTTTCGCGATCAAAATGAGCGGTTTTTTCGTCGCGCCGCGCACGGTCTCAACAGCAGACGCGAATTTGCCCGCGTCGCCCGACGCGTTCTCAACCGCGATCCCGTCGAGATGCAATTTGATGCCGACGTAATCCACGGTGAACGCGTCAATCTCTTTGACCGCGCTCGCGAGTTTATCGGCGGCGTCGGTATCTTTGACGCGCACAAAAACGCCGGCGGGATGATAAAATGTTTTCTCGTGCCGGAACAAGACGATTTCGTTGCCGACTTGGACTTTGCTCTCGACGCCCGTGAGCGTGATGAGGCGAATCGGCGGTTGCGATGCGGCTTCGAGTTGTTGTTTCGACGCGTCGCTCACGTACGGGCACGCGCTCAACTCGGCTTGCTTCGCGGCAAGCTTCATCGCAAACGCAAGACAAGTTGGAAATCCGCACTCTTTACAGTTAGTCTGTGGTAGCAGTTTGTAGATCTGCAATCCGCTTAATGCCATAATGTCCTCCAGTGCAATAGTGCGATAGTGCAATAGTGCGATAGTAACGACTAGCCATCCAACTATCTCACTAAAACACTATCCAACTATTGAACTATAATCCTTTCTTTTCCAACTTGAGCAATTCGCCTTCGAGGATTTGCGCGTGGAACATTTCCTCTTGCATAAATCGCTCGAACACTTTTTTCAGTTCCGGCGTATCGGCGAGGTTCATCGCCATTTCGTATTTCTTTTGCGCGCCGTGTTCTTCCATAATCATCATTTTGAAGAACGTTTCCCAGCTGGTCTTTGCGTCCATTTTTCCTCCCTGATGGAATTAGTTATCAGTAAACAGTAAACAGTGAACAGTGAACAGTGAACAGTGAATAGTGAACAGTAGACTGTGGACTGATGACTGTTGACTGTTTACTTTGTTTGAAGTGCCTTGACTTCTTTTACTTTTGGAAACAGATCGCGCACCGTGCTTTCGACGACACGATGTAACGTCCACGGCATTAGCGGACATTCTTCGCACGCGCCGCCGAGATGCACGACAACCGTCTCGCCGTCGAACGACACGAGTTCCACTCTGCCGTTGTGATAAATCTCGGCATAGTGGCTGATCGTCGCGATCGTTTCTTGCATTCGTTCAAATTCGTTTGGGGTTGCCATTCGTTCTCCTTGCTCAACTGTCATTGCGAGAAGCGGGTTTTGCGACGAAGCAATCTCCGTACTTCCGGTTGGGGATTGCTTCGCTCCACTCGCAATGACATTATTCTCGCGCTCTATCTCGCGCGAACACGAACGCGAGCGCGCCGGTCGTTAGCACAATCGCGAAATAGAATCCTTTAATCGCGAGTGATTCCGACGCGATAATCGGATCGTTCGGATGAATGATGTTGACCGCGCCGCGCAACAAAATCAACACGATTGCCGCGTTCGCGATGCCGGCGACCGCCATCCCGCGGGGATCGTTCATCCACACCGCGACGCCGTACACCAGGATCGTAAACGCGAGAATCCAGATCGCGCTCAACACGCGCGGCTCAGTCCACGAAATTCCGCCCCATGCCAGCAGTTGCGCGGGCAGACTGATGACGAACTGCGCGAGATAAAACACGAGCGCGGTTTCGGTAAAGCCGCGTGACCAACGCGTTAGTGTCACTGCGAGGAGCGCAGTTTGCGACGAAACAATCTCCGCGCGCACCGTTGGCGATTGCTTCGCTTCGCTCGCAATGACGGTGAAACGCAATGCCAAACTCACAATCCCCAATACGCCCGCGAGAATGTACGCGTACACCGCAATTCTCTGCGCCGCGCCGTGCGCGTACACAATTTTCACGACATTGCCGAGTGTCGCTTCCGCTGGTGAAAGCGCGAGCAACGCGCCAAGCATCGCGAGCAACGCAACGTACATTATCCAATTCGTTCGCGCGCGCGTAATCGTCATCATCACAATTACGAATTACGAATTACGAATTTCGTAACTCGCAATTCGCAATTCTATTTCCCCATCAATTTCGCAACCATCCCCTTGATGCGCTTGAGCGATTCGGGATGGCGCATCACCACGATGTTCGCGCCGGATTCGACGAGCGCGGACGCGGTGACGGTTTCCCAATGCACGGCGCGTTCCGCCCAATCGCCCCACATCGCCGGAACATCAGTGCCGACTTTGGATTCTTTGACGCGCCACGCTTCTTCGCCCGGCGTAACGAGCATCGGTTGTTGCGTCATTCCATCGCCTTGCAACGCGGCGAGACGCAGACGCTCCATCACCGAATAGCCGTACTCGATGCCGTAACCGAGCGCGCCGGTTGTCGGGTCCATCAAGATGCGTTCGAGCGGCAAGCCCATATCGTGAATCAAGATGTTGAGTTGTTTTGCGAGATTCACATCCATCGCGGTGCGCGCGTTGACCGTGTGTTCGTTCGCCATCGCCGCCGCGACAATCGTGCGATAATTTTTGTCTTCACACACGCCCAGCACGATGCGTTCGCCTTTCGTCGCTTCGGCAATCGGGACGAGCAACTCGTTGTCAAGCTCGGCTTGACCGGGACCAAAAACAATCAAGGGCAAGCCGGTCGCGCCGAGAACATTTTTCACAACTTGAACCGCGTTCGCGGCATTGTTCGGTTTGCCGTCTGCCATCGTCGCGTTGAGTTTGAGCAGAATCGCGTCCGCGCCGCGCGCTTCGGCGGCTTGCGCCCATTTCACCGGATCGTCAATCACATCCTTCCACGCTTCGACGAGGATGGACGACCAATCGCTCGGTTTGCGATCCTGGATTTCAATCGCGACGACCGGCGCATTGGGCACACTGCCTTCAAAGTGTAAAAACGGCAGAGTGTTTTCGCCGCCGACGGTAATACTCTTACTGCGTGTGCCGCCCTGTTCTTTCGTCGCGCCGAGTGTAATCTGGCGCACTTGTCCGGCGTACTTGTCTTTCGGAATTTCAACAGTTACTGGCATTACTTCCTCCGTGGATTAGTGCGTTAGTGCAATAGTGCGTTAGTGCGTTAGTCAACTATCGCACGATTGCACTATCTAACTATTGCACTAACTAGGTTGATCAAATGCAACGAGCAAAAACAAAAACACGCCGACCGCCATCGCGACGAGTACGGCTTCGTGCGGCGCGCTGGTAAGATAGCGCACCAGGACGGTCGCGATTAAAATGATGACGGATGCGCCGAGCAGGATGTTGCTCGTGCGCGGGCTGAATCGTTTCTCGTTTGACATTTTTTTGTTGGGCAAATTTACGCGGAGCGTTTGCCTTACTTGCGTTTCAGCGGCGGCGCGGGTCGTTCCGGTTCCAGTCCCGCCATTTCGCGCACGATCGCGCGCATCGTAACGACCGCGCTCGGTTTGCCCGCGCCGGGATGTTCGTGCAAAACAAAAACCTGATGCACTTTTTCATCCATCATAATATGCGCGACCGCAGTCGCGGCGGCATCCGGCGGCACGGTCAGCACCTTCGGCGTCATCACATCTTTTGCGGTGAGCAAATCGAAATTGCGCGGATACGCGCGCACCAGGTCGCTTTGCGAGACGACGCCGCACGAGCCGACCTCGTCCATCACGACGACGGCATCCGCGTTTTCGCGCGCCATAATTTTCGCGATTTCCGCGAGCGATGTTTCCATCTCGCACGCCGGCACGCCAATCTTCATAATGTCGCGCACAAATTTTGACATCGGAAAACCTCGGTAGGGGCGACGCATGCGTCGCCCCTACAATCGTTTACATCATCGGATCCATCGTCAACGCGGGATGACTTTTCGCTTCGAGGAACGCGACCAGGTCGGGAACTTCGGTGCAAACTTTTTCATCCGCGATCTTGTCGAGCAATTCCGGATCGCCGGCAAACTCGGCGGCTTGCCGAAATTCTTCCGCCATCGTCGTTTTGAGAATCGAAGACATCCACACGACGCGTTTGAATCCGCCGTCCGCGCTCAAGAATTTTTTCGACGTGAGATAGTACTTGCCGACGCCCATCACGCCCGGCGTTTGCAAACCACCACCCGCCATACCCGCGAGCGTGCTGAACGTCATCCCCGCCGGCGACATCGAAGTATCTTCGCGCGACAGAATCATCACACCGTTCGCTTCCGGGATCACCATCACGATACACTCGAAACAACCGCACGCGGTCATCGGATTTTCCATAATCGAGTACATCGAAACCGTGTCGAATTGTTGATGCGAATTCGCGTACAGAAATTCGTTCGAACCGGAGAAATAACCCTTGACCGGATCAATGATTTGTTTTTTCGGAATCGGTTGATTCGGTCCCGTCGGATTGATTTGGAAACTCGCTTTGCAGTCGAGCCACGAGTACGCGCCGCACAAGCCGATGCGTTCCGGCGAAATCACGCAAACGTGATTCGGCGCGAACGATTGGCACAAGGTGCAGGAGTAAAATTCTTGCACGCTCTCGTCCGCCATATCGCCGAGCCGCACGTTGCGTTTGTGATACGCGTCGCGCGCGACCTGGAGCATCGTGCCGACATCCGCGGGGTTGGTGTAAATCGTAACTTGAATCTTGTCCACGATTGCACCAAAGTCCGCGTGATAACGCGCGTGCAAAATTTTTCCAATGTCGCCGAGTCGGAAACCTTTTTCGAACGCGGCTTTCGAAACGCGAATCCAGGTAATGTCGCGCTGACCGACGTGTTGAATGCCGGACGCACCGTTGACAAAGTGGTGAATCTGGCGTTCGAGCACCGGCTCGAAATCTTCTTGCATCTTGCGCCCGGCAACTTCGGCGACGATGCCCATATCCATAAAACCGCCGTCGGGAATCGAATCGAGATCGGGACCGAGTACGGTCACTTTGCCATCCTCAACTTTTTCCATCGGCGCGCTGTAGAGATATTCAAAGCATCGCGATTTTTTGCCGCCCATCTCGCCGCGCAGATCGGCTTTGCGAACGACCTCGCCTTCAAATGCCGAGCCGTACGGAACCGGGATTGGCACTTCGGTCATTTTGATTTTGACGCCGCGCACTTCGATGCATCTCTGCACGAGTTTTTCCGCGCGTTCCAAATCGTCCTTGCCCGGAATTTCGTTGAACGGCATCGAGACGACGTGTTCGTAGCTCGTCACGCCGGTCGGATGAATTTCGGGAATCACGGTGTCGGCAATCGCGGGGAAGCCGTACGAAATCGCGCCCGCGGCAGTCGCGTATTTCAAATCGTCCACTTCGCCGAGCGCGAGCACGAACGCGAACACGCGCGCTTTGTTGTACAGCAAAATCTCGCGCGATTGCCCGCCCTTCATTCCACCGAACGTCAACGCGGAACGTGTCGCGAAACCAATCGCGTAAATCGCGGAGAGCGTGTCAGTGCCGAACGGGACGATGAAGGTGTCGTACCCCATCTCGACGCCTTCCTCTTGCAATTGGTGAATGATCGAGCGACCGTTCACGTTGCCCGCGAGGAAAATCAAAATGTTGCGGCGTTGCAGTTCGCGCACAATCTTGACCGCGACCTCGTTCGATTTCGCGCATCCGACAATCGCCGCGAAACCAGGCATACGACCATCCACAAGTTGGATGCCCCAGGAGCGCAGTTGAATGTCGTCAATGGGACCGTTCAAGTGACCGCCGCCGTTGGATGATTCGCCGGATGTTTGCGCGAGTTGAAAGCCGTCCATCTTTTCCGGTTGATCGCCGTACAAAAAGTGCAGAGCCATCAACGTTTCTTCCGCGAGCAAGGTCGCGACGCCGCTATCGAGCGTTTCGCCGAGGTACGGCACCCATTTCGAATCGGCGGGAATCGGGTGGAGCAACGCTTTGATGTGATCCATAACTGGGATGAGGTCGCCGATGGTTTCAACTTTGCGCCCCATAAATCCCATAATCGTCGGCAAAAAGTACGCCGTGTTTGGAAAGCCGACTTTGGTGTCTGCGCCTTTTTCTTTCAATGCTTTTTGCAAATACGCATCAGTTTCGCGGACGATGTTGTTCGCGCCGCGAATGGCTGATGTCGCAATGTAACGGGACATTTCTATTCCTCCCTAATTGATTTCAAATTTCAGATTTCAAATTTCAGATTAGGAAATCTGAAATCTGAAATCTGAAATTATTTAAAATTCCTCACGTTTCGTCGTCAGACGCAAAATCAGAACCGCGACGTCGTGCGTCTCGCCGTCGGGCATCATAAAGTAATCGGGATAATTCGCGCGCAGTTCAAAGCCGAGCGATTGAAACGCGTTGATCACTTTGATTTGATCCGCGACGACTTCGGCGACGAGTTGTTGCATCCCGCATTTCCGCGCGACATCAATCACCGCGCGCAAGAGCGCGACGCCCAAGCCGCGCCGCCGAAAATCTTTCGACAAAAAGATGCGAATGTCCGCGATGTGGCGTCCCGGGCCGGATCGAAAATGCAATGTGCCATCGCCGACGAGACGATCATTGACGACCGCGACAATCGGCAGGACTTTGCGATAGTCGAGATTGTCCACCCACGAACGGATGATGTCGCTATCGCGCACATTGTTTCGCATCAATTTCAAATCGTCGGGTCCGACAAATTCAAACAGCGCGACGAGCGCGTTCTTGTCCTCAGCCATCAACGGACGAAACAACACGCGCGTTCCATCATTCAGCGTTACGATCTGGCGGTACTTTGTAATTTGGTCCAGCATAGCGGACTCCGGTTTCAGTTTGAGTCATTGCGAGCGGTTTTGGCGAAGCAATCTCTGTCTTCCAAATTGGGGATTGCTTCGCTTCGCTCGCAATGACAGTACAGTACAATGAGCGGCGCACGTCATTGTGCATCCGCTCCAGACCCGAAGGGTTTCTAAAAACCCTTCGGGTCTTGCATCCATTTATTCCGCCGCGACCGGCAATCCACCGTACAGCGCGGCTTGGCGATCTTTGAGCGACAGCAGTTCGCGCATGCGCTTGTCGCCCGACTTGCCATACTTGTTCGGATCGTACACCGGCAATTTTAGCGCGGCGCGTTTCGCGTCAATGTGCGCGAGCGAGCGCCGCACGATTTCGACGGGATCGGGCACGAATTCCAGCTTGCCGCCGACAAGCTTTTCCCAGCCCTCGCTCATGATTTTTCGACTTCTTCACTGTTCGCAATCGGCGAACTGACGCCGAACAAAACGTACGCGCCGGATGCGGCAAAGTACGCGCCAATCGCGAGCGCTTTTTCGCTCATCCACTCGGGCGCGATGCCAACACCAGGAATGTCGCTAATGTCTTCGCCGAGCCCACCCTCGGTCGCCATTTCCGCCAGCACGGTGAGGATGCGCGTGTTATCCACGCACGAACCCATATGCAAAACCGGCGGAATACCAATCGCTTCGCACACTTCGCGCAAGCCCGGTCCCGCGTATTCGAGCGCGGCTTCACCCATCAGCAAACCGTACTTGCCGTTCGCGAGCGCGCCGCACCCGGTTTGCACAACCAGGACATCGTTCTTCAACAATTCTTTCACGATGTAATTATGCCCCGCGTCCTGGGTCGTGCGCGGATTGTTGCATCCGACCACGCCGGCGACGCCGCGCAAACGTCCCGACATCACCGCGTCGTTCAACGGGCGGAACGAACCGCGATAGTATCCGCCGAGCATATAGCGAATGTACTCGTGCGAGAAACCTGGGATCAAATCCGAGACTGCCGATGGAATTTGCACTTGCTTGCGATTCGGATAATTATCAATCGCGATTTTCACGATGTCGCGCGCGATGTTCAACTCTTCGTGCTCGGTAAACTCGATGTGCGTCGCGCCGGTGATTTTTACTTTCGGCGAAGTCGTGATGAACTTGGTGTGGAATTTCGGCGCGCGGTCGGAGAGCGATTGCATAATGCGCTGCACGTCCACGATCATCGCTTCGACCGCGCCGGTCATCACGCACAATTCCTGGTTGAGGTCGTTGCCCGCGCTCGGAATGCCCTGGCGCATCATCGTTTCGTTCGAGGTGCAACACACGCCGGTCAGGTTGATGCCTTTCGCGCCTTTTGATTTTGCGTACTCGATCATTTCCGGTTCGTAGCACACGCGCACGATTAACGAAGACAAGGTTGGCTCGTGACCGTGAACAACCAGGTTCACTTCGTCGTGCTTCAACACACCCAGGTTCACGCGGCTGAGCAGAGGCGCGGGCGTGCCGAACAGCACATCCGAAATATCGGTCGCCATCATCGAGCCACCCCAGCCATCCGCGAGCGATGGAGCGCGTCCACCACTTCGCGATCAATGCCGCGCGGCATCAAGCCAAGTTTGCGCCACAGTTCGATGCGTTTCTTCGGCGCGCGCGCGGTGTAATACAATTCGCCGCGTTGCCGTTGAAAATCCGACATCGCTTTTTCCGCGATTTCTTTCGCGAGCGCGCGATTATCTTTGCCATCGGTTTTGATTCCGAAATAACCGGCAATCGTGCGGAGTTTGTGTTCATCGCGCAATTCATAGCCCTGTGCTTCGTCCGCCGCGACTGCTTCCAAAGTGAAAACCAGGTCGCGCCCGTGATCACTGTGCGCCGCGGTGCCAGCCGCGATGCGGCGCGTCATATTGCGCGCGGCAACGGTCGCGCGCGTCGCGCCGCACACGCCGACTGGGTCGGGGTTTGCTTTCGTCGGCACGAGGCGGCACGGACCCATATTACAAATCGAACAACACGCGCCTTCCGCGCCGATGGGGCACGCCGCCATTTTCGCGGCGCGTGAGAATGCAGTCGAATATCCAAGCGTGTCCGCGCGGTCGAGCATTTCGGCGACGGCGGGGTCAAGCGTTTTAATTTGGGGTACTCGTTCAGTAGCCATTGTTCCTCCTGGGTATGCGTAGGACAAATTTGTAAATTTGTCTTACACTAGTATTTTCTAAATTCGCCCGACAATTGATTGTCCACCGGGTTGGTCGTCGTTGCGCGCATGCCGAGACCGTCCCACGCGGGATCGGCTTTGGCGTACTCCAACGTGTCCACAAATTCGAGTTCGCCCGGCGCGTAGCCCGCGTCGCTCAACGCTTTCACCAACGCGGCTTGCGTCGTTTTCGCCGCATCGAACTCGACGTACACTTCTTTGAACGCCGCGCTCGCGATGACATTTTCGACGCCGGTCATCGGCGACAATAATCGTTTGACGTTGTTGACGTGATGATCCGCATACAGCGCGGGGATGGTCAGAGACAGTTGTTCCATTTGTATCCCTCCGTTTTTGATTTCAGATCTCAGATTTTAGATTTCAGATTGAAGACTGCTCACGCAAATCTGCAATCTGAAATTTGAAATCTGAAATTATTTTTCCACGAACCCATCTGGTTTGAAAAAATGTATTTCGCGATACGGCTTGAGCGCTTCGGTGAACGCGTCGCGGAACGTGTTGCCGCTGACGTGCAAGAGTGTGTCCGCGTAATCCGGGTCAATGCCCATCGAACACAAACACGGATAGTGATGATGCAACATCCCGGCTTGAAATTCCGCGTCGTCGAGTTTTACGCCGACGATGCCTTGCGCGGTAAAGCGCATACATCCGCACGGCGCGTCCAGCGTGATGTCGCACGACGCGATTGTTTTTGATTCCTGGTCAACCGTAACCTGGACGCGTGGCTTGCCAAAGTGTCGCGCAAATTCCGCGATCAGTTCGTTTTGATATTCGACGCGTTGTCCGCGAATGCTGTACGCGTTTTCGGTGAGCGAGCAAAATGGTTTTGGAAAAACGCTCGTTACGCCGACTTCTTTCATCCAGCCGCGCAGTTGATTCATCAATCCTTTGGGCAACCAGCTGTTGTTATCAATCGGCGCGATCATCGCGACTGCGCCGCACATTTTCGCGACATCGGGCAAGAGTTCGGCGACGCCGGGCGTTTCCGCCATTGCGAGAATTAATTCGGCGGGTGGGAGTGAAGCGGGAAGAAAATCGCGCGGTTCGTCAATGATAATGGGAAAGTGCGAGGGCGCGGTCCACAGATTCACCGTCCAATCCTTGGGACCGTACTCACGCACATTGTGGGCGATGCGCCGCCCGTATTCGCCGGTTACGATGGCGAGTAGTTTCATAGTTGGATAGTTGGGTGGTTTGTTAGTTAGTTTGCGGTACCCGATCAAGACCCGGGATTTCTTGGCTGATGTCGTTGTTGAAAATCTAGAATCTATGGTATAATGCGAACCATCAAATTCTGCCCTGTACTCGACTCCCGACGCTCCTCAAACGGAGTGCTGGCGCTTCCGATCAAAGTGGCAACCATAGTAAACTTAACACGTTTCTCGCTTCACTGCTAACTTTATCACTGCTGGTTTTTGCGGCATATCAGATAGGAGGTGTAACAATGACGAGTTCTTTAGCGATCGAATTTGGTGCACATTTTGCCATTATGGTCGGGAGTCGGGTAGAGCGCAGAATTTTTTCAAAGACAGGGCAACCTGTCTTTTTTGTTTAGGCAATCAGGGTGTCTCTATCTCACTGTCAATCTTAGGTGCACCTCGCAGGGCGGATTATATATAGACTACTTGGTCACCATCCAGAAGCACTCTTGCCCTGGAGTTCTTTGTCTTGAGCTAGGGCATGGAGAAACCTCTGGAGTCCATTCTGGGCTCCACCGCTAGTTAATGCACCCTCTTTTCTCTGGGTGCTGATTGACAACTCTGTTTCATCACCCTTCTTTGTGATTGTCAGGTCAATCAAGACTGAATTCGTTAGCCAGTCGAGTTTCAGTTTTCCTGCAATAGACCCGGTTTCTCTCGATACATGTGTTACTTCCCCCAACAATCGGAGGGTTCGCTGACATGCATTAGCAACAACTACGGGTTCAGTAGCATAGCGAATGGTCGTTTGTGCGCGGGATTCAGTAAGCATTTTGAACCTCCATAAATGAGTCTCTAGAATCTATGCTCTTGTGAAATCCACTTGTACGGTATCATTAGGAATCACCGATACTATTATTCCCCCCGGAAAGTCACGAACATCCGGTGGCATTACGCGATACTTGCCCAACGGCAGGTTATAAAACATTGCCACACGTCTACCAAGCAAATCATCTGCCTTAACTCCTCGTGAATAGTGTGGCTCGTCGTTCATATCATGCGTATTCAAAGAGTAAGCAACAAGCCGAAGTCCCAACTCTGTAGATGATGGGACAATCGCTTGTACGTTCCCTTGAAATGCATTCATCTTGGCAAATTTCCCTGAGAACCAAAATACATGTCGGACGATTCTCATTTCAGCCAACTCGCCAACCAGCCCAACCGCGCGACTGATTGACGAGTTGACTTTAACTATCGCACTAACGCACTATCGAACTAGAACAACCCCAATACCTTCCCCGTCTTCAAATCCAAGTCCACATCATAGAACACGGGACGCGTCGGAAGACCTGGCATCGTCCGCATCGTGCCGCAGAGCGGATACAAGAATCCTGCGCCAACACTCGCGCGAATGTCGCGCGCCGTACACTTTTGTCGCGATCGTTTCGATCTTCTTTTTGATATCCCATTCGAGCGGATACAAAAATTCGAATTGACTCTTTTGCTTGCAGGCATCCATCACGACTTCGCCCAGTTCTTTCGCGCCCTTGCCGCCGTTCATCCAATGCGAGCACGCGACCGCGGTCGAACCGGCTTCTTCGGTCAAGCGTTTGATCAGCGCGACTTCGGCTTTCGTGTCGTACTTGAACGAGTTGATCGCGACAACGACCGGCACGCCAAACATTTTCGCGTTCTCGATGTGCTTCAACAAATTCGGCATCCCTTTTTCGAGGAGCGCGAGATTTTCTTCGGTGTACGCTTTGTCGAGTGGGCGACCCGCGACAACCTTCGGTCCGCCACCGTGCATCTTCAACGCGCGCACGGTCGCGACCAGGACGACCGTGTTTGGAATCAAGCCCGAGTACCGGCACTTGATGTCCATAAATTTTTCCATCCCGATGTCCGCGCCAAAGCCGGATTCGGTCACGACATAATCCGCGAGTTTCAACGCGATCTGATCCGCGACGATGGACGAGTTGCCATGCGCGATGTTTGCGAACGGGCCGGCATGCACGAACGCGGGCGTGCCTTCGAGCGTCTGCATCAAGTTCGGGAGCAACGCGTCTTTCATCAAGACCGTCATCGCGCCGGCGACACCCAGGTCTTCAGCCGTGACGGCTTCGCCCTTGGTGCTGGTGCCGATGACAACGCGACCCAGTCGATCGCGCATATCCTCGATGCTCGTGGTCAAACCCAGGATCGCCATCACTTCGGACGCGACCGCGATATCGTAGCCGGTGGTGCGCTCGTTGCCTTTTTCATCTTCGCCCAAACCGATTTGAATTTTCCGCAAAAGCCGGTCGTTGATGTCAACGACGCGCATCCAGGTGATCGAGTTCGGGTCAATGTCGAGCCGGAACAGGCGGCGTTTGGTTTCGGCGTTGAGGTCGGACAGTTTGTTCGCGTTAATGCCGAGCCGTTGCGCGCGTTTTACAACTGCCATTGGGAATGTGCCATCGGGACAAATCGCGGCGGCGAGTTTGTCGTCGTCAATCTTGGGATCGCGTTCGTGCAAAATGCGCGCGTCAATCGCGGCGGCAAGCAAATTGTTCGCCGCGCTGACCGCGTGAATGTCACCGGTCAAGTGCAGATTGAAATCTTCCATCGGGACGATCTGGGAATAACCGCCGCCCGCCGCGCCGCCCTTGATGCCGAACGTGGGACCCATCGAAGGTTGGCGAATGCAAGTGATGACGCTTTGTTTCAAATGCGCGCCGAGCGCTTGCGAGAGACCGACGGTCGTGGTGGTTTTACCTTCGCCGAGTGGAGTGGGTGTGATGGCGGTAACATCAATGTACTTGCCTTGCTTGCGTTTCTTGAGGCGGTCGCGCACTTCGAGGTGAACCTTCGCCTTGTAAGGTCCATAGAGTTCGAGTTCTTTTTCTTTCAAGCCGATTTCTTCCGCGACCTGAAGAATCGGTTTCATCTTGCATGCTTGTGCGATGTCAATGTCGCTGGGTACGGGGTGTTTGATTTTGATTGCCATCTTTGGCTCTCCTCCTTGATGCTTCTCTGCAAATTGATTGTATGTAGCATAGCCCCTTGTGGGCGTTGAATTGGTGGGCGTTGAATTGGCGGGCGTTAATCGCGCGCACGCGCAAGAACGCGCACAAGGCGCTATGCTACATCGCAACAACAGACGAATCCAAAATCTCTTCGATGATGATAACAATGAGCGGTCAAAATGAGGTCAAAAAGTTGTGCAACCTTTGTCCGAGTTAGTTGTGTGGTTGGGTTGTTGGATAGTTGGATGGTTGAGCGAACAATTTTCCAATGAAAGAACGCGACTTGTTTTTGACTTGCGGCGTGTTCGTGATAAAATGCGCGTGAATTGTTTTAGAAATTGGATGTTGGACGTTGGAAGTTGGAAACGCTTCCAACGTCCAACATCTAACATCTAACCTTAACGAGGAAACACAATGACCGATTTCACTCCCCGCGCGCTTGCGACCGGTGTTGGCAGTGTGCCGCACACGAATCCGCGCGGCGCGCTCGACCAGATGTTTGAAAATTTTTCGGAATTTCCGTACTGGCCCCAATTGCCGCGCCGCGATTTCCGCGAAAATTTCTATACCGAAATGATGCAAGATATGGTTTGCGTCCAGGTGGATTTGCCGCACGAATTTATCGGCGCCGTAATTGACGATTCCAAAATGACGCAAGCCGAACAATTTTACGCGCGCTATCTCGAGGATGATCCCAACTTGTTCGCGATGCAACCGGACAACGCGATGTGTCTGTACGCGCTACGCGATGAACACGCGCGCTTGAACAACGCGCGCTGGCTCAAAGGGCAAATGGCGGGACCGATTAGTATGGGTCTCAAAGTCGTGGATCAAAATCTCAAGCCAATGCTGTACGACGATGTTCTGCGCGATGTCCTGGTCAAACACATCGCGCGCAAAGCGCAATGGCAAGAACAATTTTTGATGGACGTAGCGGCGACGCATGCGTCGCCCCTACCGACAATCGTTTTCGTGGACGAACCCTCGCTCGCGCTGATCGGCGCGTCAATGGTCGCGCTCAATCGCGATGATGTGGTGCGCGAGTTGGAAGAAGTGTTTGCCGGCTTGCGCGGCTTGAAGGGCACACATTGTTGCGGCAACACCGATTGGTCAATGCTCTTGCAAACATCGGTCAATGCGATTTCGTTCGACGCGTACACCTACGCGGAAAATCTCGCGCTCTTTGCGGACGATGTGAAAAAATTTTTGGATCGCGGCGGCGTGCTCGCCTGGGGCATCATCCCGACCGTCGAGGAACAGATCGCGCAGGAAACGACCGCATCGCTCGTCGCGCGGCTCGATGCCGGGATCGCGCTTCTCGTCAAAAAAGGCATTGATCGCGATTTGCTGTACGAACGCGCGCTGATCACGCCCGCGTGCGGACTCGGCACGATCTCGGAAGCGTTCGCGGAACGCGCGCTCGCGCTCACGCGCGATGTGTCGCGCACAATTCGCGCGCGCGAGTGGCAAGTGCAATAGTACAATAGTGAGATAGTGCGTTAGTTGAGGTACAGTCAAACTATCACACTATTGCACTATCTCACTATCTCACTAACTGCTTTTTGACCGCGCTTGGACTGTTCTTAGACTTGTACTTGATATGATGACCCGGCGCGAAAGGAAAGACGAAAATGACCAAACTACTTGAACGCGCGCTCGCGCAAGTGTACGAATTGCCAGCCACGGAACAAGATGCCATCGCGACGCTCATTCTGGAGGAACTCGCAGATGAGGAAAAATGGCAAGCGGCGTTCGCGCGCTCGCAAAATGTGCTGGCACAACTCGCACAAAAAGCGCGCGCTGACATCAAAGCTGGTCGCGCGAAAAAAATGGGGTTTGATGAATTGTGAACTCCATTCTCACGGAAGATTTCATTTCGAGTTTTGCCAAGTTACCTGAATCAGTCAAACAGCGAGCGCGCAAAAGTTATCGGCTCTGGAAACAAAATCCGCATCATCCCAGTTTACATTTCAAACGCGTCCATTCAACCGAGCCAATCTATTCGGTACGCGTTGCGCGGACGTGGCGCGCAGTTGGATTTTTGGAACACAACACTGTTTCCTGGTTTTGGATTGGTTCGCACGCTGATTACGATAAATTGTTAGCGCAATGGTAGTTGTTCGATTGACTGACGAACGGTCACAAATTTTCGACCACCGTTCACTGCCCACCGCTCACTGAACCACTGGTCACCCGAGGTTTCGCGATGATAATGCGAAAAATTTTTTTATGCGCGGTGTTTGCCAGCGCGATCATTTTCACGCTTGCGCCGCGCGCGTTCGCGCAAGACCCAAACCGCTTGAGCACGTTCAAAATTCAGGTTTGGCCCGAATACGACCGACCGACTGTCCTGGTGATTATTGACGGCACACTCGCGGACAAATCGAATTTACCGCGTGAAATTTCCGTGCTGATTCCGACGCCCGCCGAGTTGCTCGTCGCGACATACGCGACGCCTGATGGCACTTCCTTCGCGCCGGAGCAACCGACCAAGACAAAAGATTTGGGCGATGGTTGGACGAGCATCACTTTTACAATCAACTCGCCGACGTTTCGCATCGAGTACTATCACGACGCGTTACAGGGCACAGCGGACAAGACGTTGAACTTTGCGTACAAATTATTCGCGCCCGCCGATTCAATCGCGATCGAATTTCAACAGCCCTTGCGCGCGACGAATTTTGCGACAACGCCGGCAATGACCGCAACGCGTACCGATACCGATGGCTTTAAATATTTCGCCG
>JACRPR010000071.1 GCA_016223105.1 Chloroflexota bacterium
GCCGGTCGAGGGCCACACGAGCGTGTGCGTGCTGGGATCCACTTCGCCGAATGATTGTTTTTCGATCAGCACCGAGTACGCCGCGCCGACCTTGTGCGAGCCGCTCGGAAAATCTTTGCCGTACAAAACGACAATGTTCGCGTCTGTGCCGGTCAACTCTTTCGGCATGACGTGATAGTAAATGTTGTTGTTGCCATCGCGCCAGGTGATGTTGAACAAGTTGATCGGGTCGAGCGGGTCTTGCGTGCGCGCCGCCAACGCGCGCGCGCGAATTGCCGGCGCGATCGTGTTGGGGTGAAGCATTTCTTCGAACGTGGGTCCGAGAATTTGTTTGGACATTTTGATTACACTCCTTGTGTTGTTGATATTTCGTGCGAATGTTTTTTCAGCGGATTGCCGCTGGCGAAACGGAAACCGGAAACCGGATTGGCAACCACGCGGTTGGTGTGGGTTACCACAACAGCGAATTAGGAAAAAAGCGAATGGCACGTTTCCAATTCGTTGCTTTCTCAATTCGTTGTTGTGCTTGCGCGCGGCGATACTCCGCTTTCCGCTCCGCCGCAGGCGATCCGCTGGAAAACGATCCCAAAATTTTTCCGGCGACCAAAGGGGGCAAAGTGCGCACCCCTCTGGACTCCCCCCGTTCAGAGTCCAGAGTTCAGAGGGACCAGAGTTCAGAGTCGAACAGGAGCGAACACGACACGCACGCCCAGATACCTGAGCCAGTCGAGTGGGTCGAGCCAGAAGCGGTACGCACAGCGGACGTCCCACGACCCAGCGAACGTGCCGCCCCGCACGACGCGGAAATTGCCGGTCTCAGATCCTTTTGGATTTCGCGCTGGCGAATTTTTATAGTACTCCGCATCGTACCAATCCGCGCACCACTCCCACACGTTGCCCGCCATATCTTTTATACCGTACGGACTATTGCCGCCGCGCAATGAGTATTCGCCAACCGGTGTTGTGTCACCAATTTCCGACTCGTACGAATTACAACGCGTCGCGTCAAATTCGTTACCCCAGGGATAACGACGCCCATCCGTACCGCGCGCGGCTTTTTCCCATTCGGCTTCGGTCGGCAAACGACAACCTGCCCAACGCGCGTACGCGTTCGCGTCATCCCAGGTTACGTTCACAACCGGATGATTGTCTTTGCCGGTTGGAAACGTGCGCCAGTTTTTGTCCCAGTGATCTGGAACCTTGTACCCGGTCGCGTCCACAAATTTTTTGTAATCTTCGTTCGTCACCGGCGTTTCGGAAATGTAGTACGCGTCGAGATCAATCTTGCGCTGTGGCTTTTCGTCTTCAAACGATTTCGTGTCCCAACCGAAACGCAAATTCATTTCGAGAATATCCGCGTCGCTCGTGCCGCGTAAAAATTCGCCGGCGGGAATCAGGATCATTTTCTTGCCGGGTGTTTCGACGCGCGGTGATTCCGGTTCGAAAACCTGGACGCGCGGCACACTCTCAGTTGACGCTGTTTCAACGGATGATGCCAACGATTCGATCTTGGGCAATTGCGCCAAAAAGCCGGTGAGGATGATGATGTCGTTGGCGGACAAATTGTATGTGTCTTTGCCTTTTTGGATGAAATAGGTGACCAATGCCCATACAATTTGCATTAGCAAATCGTCAGGCGTATTGAAATTGGCGGTCTTGACTTCACGCCAGATTTTTTGGATGAATTTTTCTGTCGCGGGTGTGCGTTCGCACGTTTTCAAAAAGACCAGGCGTTGCTTGTTGAGTTTGCGCGCGGTCGCATACTCGCGCAAAACCGGATAGGTCATTTCTCGCCCGATGACCAAAACAAATAGATCACATTCTTTAACTCCCTTTAACCAAACCGTTCTAGCCGTTTCTGGTGATGCGGGGCTGTATTCAAAAAACCAGGGACGCGTTAATAGCGGTAATTTTTCAAGCGCGCGTTTCGCCGCTTGGCGTTCGGCATTCAGGTCTTCGATTTCTTTTCGCATCACCGAACTGACGAAAATTCGCAGTCGATCGGTGGTGAGCGCATCCAGAACCGCCGTCTCGATTTTGTCGCGCGGCTTGATCAATTCTGCCTGCGCGGTTTCTTTGATCTCTTCCAACGGCTTTTTGATTTCATTCGTCGCCTTGCGAAATTCGCGCAAAGTTTCGCCGAGCGCGCGCGCGATTTTGGGTAATTGGCTCGGACCAAAAATAATCAACGCGACGATCAAAATCACGATCAAATCTTGGGGTTGAAAACCAAACATCGTTGCCTCCGCGAGAAAGCAAAACCGTTTGCCAACCTACTTTCGCTATGCTACAATCATACTCGACGGTAACGCAAATGACAAACCCAAACCCAGACAAGCAACAAGCCCTACAAGCCGCGCGGTGTTTCGCGCGCGTCGTTCAAAAAGCCGGCATCCATCTCGACGCCGCTTTTCTCTATGGCTCGTTCGCGCTCGGCACGGCGCACGAACACAGCGACATTGACATCGCGCTCATCTCAAAAGATTTTGCCGGGCGTCATAGCGATTGGAAAAAAATTCCATCTACTTTGGATGTTGATTCGCGCATCCAGCATGTTCGCTATCGCCTAAAAGATTTCCGCGACGAGAATCCGCTCGTGTGGGAAATCAAGACGACCGGCATTTCACTGCTGGGCAAACCAAGCGAACAATTTCGCATTGATCCCAATCGGCCACTCAAAATTCGCGCGGTTGAGAAATTTTGGACCCACACCGCTGAGCATCATTGGCAAACGGTCAAGACGATGTTTCGAGTCCGCCGATACTTGTATGCGCTTTCGTTTGGCACGCTTTACGTTGAAGCATTGCTCAAGCGCGCCATTGTCTATCACACTCGCGCGCACGCGCCGTTTCGTTTGCCCTTGAATCAGTTGGCAGAAAAAGCCGGACTTGCGCTCACACCCGCGCAACACGATTTACTTACGCGCTCGGACACCTACACCATCGAAGCCGATGCCCCGGATCATCCGCTCTTTGCGCGCAAGTTCACGCGCCAATTCTGCCAATCGGAAATACGCGCGATTCAACGTTTCGGCAAATTGCTCTATGAAGCACATTCTCGAAAAAGGTGATCGCTAATGAACGAGTATCCAATCTATTCCTACGATAAAGAAGCCGACGTGCTTTACATTTCGTTCGCGCCCGGCGAAAAAGCAACCGCCGCGGTTGAACTGAACGACAATGTGCTCTTGCGATTTAATCGCGCCGAGAAACGCGCGATTGGTTTGACGTTGATGGATTTTTCCGTCCTGGTTCAACTCACCAAATTCGGTCCGCGCAATTTTCCTCTCAGTGGACTAGCCGACCTCGAACCTGCGTGGCAAGACGATGTGATCGAAATTATCACGCATGCGCCGGTCAATCAGATTCTCAAAGTCGCAATGTACGCGCCTTCGACCGTTGAATTGGTTCCCATCGCTTCAGTCGAAAAACCGCCAATTTCAATTGCAGTATGATTTTCAAAAAACCAGGTTTCTCCGAGAAACCTGGTTTTTTCTCGGTTCGCGATTTCAACTATCGCACGATTGAACCATTCAACTATCGCACTGCCACCACACATCGAAACCCCACCGTCGCGTACCCCATTTCCGGCGCGATGTAATCGCGGCTCGCGCAACGCGCGCAATCGGGCGCGGCATCCCACGCGCCGCCGCGCAGAACGCGCCAATCGCTCGATGTGGCTCCGCGCGGGTTGCGCCCGGGTGATGATTTGTAATATTCCGCGGCGTAAAAATCCGCGCACCACTCCCACACGTTCCCAATCATATCCACGACGCCAAACGGACTGTTGCCGTGCGGCGCGAATTTTGTTACCGGCGTCGCGCCGCGCAAATTCGCTTCGCTCGAATTAAAACGCGTCACGTCGAAATGATTGCCCCAGGGAAACAAACGACCATCGGATCCGCGCGCGGCTTTTTCCCATGCGGCTTCGGTCGGCAAGCGTTTGTTCGCCCACTCGGCGTACGCGTTCGCATCATCCCAGGATACGCACACAACCGGATGATTGTCTTCGCCGAACTTGTACGCGCGATACCGCTTGTCCCAGTTTGCCGGCACGGCGCGTTTTGCGCCCGCGTCGAGAAAGCGTTTGTACTCCGCGTTCGTTACCGGCGTTTCGTCAATGTAAAACGCGTCGAGATACACGCGGCGTTGCGGCATTTCGTCCGCGAACCATTCGCGCTTCCAACCAAACTGATTTTCCATTTCGACCAGGTCGGCATCGCTTGTGCCCATCAGAAAAAATCCGGCGGGGATGAGCAACATTCGTTTGCCGTCTTTGGCGATGTGAATTGAATTCATTGGAAACAAATTCACCGCAGAGGCGCAGAGAGCGCGGAGAAAATTATTTTAAAAACCTCAGCGTTCTCAGCGTGCTCTGCGACTCTGCGGTAAAACCTAGAATTTCAGCGCGCGCACCGCGTCGAGTGTCGGCTCGATCACCTCGCCCGCGCCGGCGACCTTCATCGCGCTCGCGATATCTTTCAGTCCGTTGCCGGTCAACATCACGACGACGCGTTCATCCGATTTCACGAGCCCTTGCGCGACCGCTTTTTTCAACCCGGCATACGCGGTGGACGCGGCGGGCTCGGCAAAGATCGCTTCCTGGCGCGCGAGTTCCGGGATCGCGGCGAGAATTTCGTCATCGCTCACGGTGAGATACGCGCCGCCGGTTTCGCGCACCGCGCGTACCGCGCGCACGCCGTCGAGTGGAATGTCCGCGCTGATCGAATCGGCAACCGTCTGTGCATTGACCATTTCGATTTTTTCCGTCCCCGCTTTCCACGCGTTGTAACACGCCGCGGATCCTTCCGCTTGAATCCCCATCAGTTTCGGCATCTTGTTGATCCAACCCAGGATCAACAAATCGCGCAGACCTTTCCACAAACCGCTGATGATGTTGCCATCGCCGACCGAAACGAAAATTTGATCGGGCGATTGCCAACCGAACTGCTCGCACAATTCGATGGACGCCGTTTTTTTGCCTTCGACGGTGTACGGATTGTACGCCGTGTTGCGACAGTACCACCCAAATTCTTTTGACGCGGCAAGGCACAAGGCAACGGCTTGATCGTAATTGCCTTTGACGAGGATGACGCGCGAACCGAAAATCAAGAGTTGCGCGATTTTTGCTTGCGGCGCAGTTTCGGGAACGAAAATCACCGCGGGCATTTTCGCGGCGGCGGATAAACCGGCGAGCGCCGCGCCCGCGTTGCCGGTGCTTGCCGTCGTGATGATCGCGACGCCGAGTTCGCGCGCCTTTGCCACGACGAACGCGCTCGCGCGATCTTTGAACGACGCGGTCGGATTGCGTCCGTCGTCTTTGAAAAATAAATTGCTCAAGCCGAGTTGCGCGCCCAGCGTCGTCGAACGATAGAGCGGTGTCCAACCGACCTGAAGTGGCGGTGCGAATTTGCGCGCGTCGCTAATCGGGAGGAGCGACGCGTACCGCCAGATCGAAAAATCGTGTGAATCAGAAATCTGGCGCGGGGACGTGATCGTGTTGATCTGTTTGTAATCGAGAACCGTATCGAGGATGCCCTCGTCGCCGTGCTTGGGGCAAACATAGCGCGTGGTTTTTGGATCGTACTCTTCTCCGCAAAGTGTGCATTTGAAATGATAGTTCATTGGGTCTCCAGATTTTTTGTCCGCGAATAACGCGAATGAACGCGAATAAAAATATATTCGCGAGGATTCGCGTTACACTTGCCCTAGCGGGAACGCAAGTGCTAGGGTTCGCGAATCATTTCCCGCGCGCGCGCCGTCAACTCGGGGTTCGTCTCGCCTGCGAGCGCGATCGCGCGTTGAAAATCGTTGCGCGCGTTGAGATCATCGCGCACTTGCCGCCGCGCGAGTCCGCGCCAATAATAAAATTCCGCAACGTCCGGCGCGCGCTGGATCGCTTGATCGAATTCGACGACCGCATTCTGCGCGTCGCCGCGATGATAGATGCACATCGCCAAGCCGTAATGCACGCGCGCCGCGAGATCGCGATCGCGTTCCGCGCGCGCGCGCGCGGCGCGAAAAAACTTTTCGGCATCGGTGAAACGTTTTTGCATCAACCGAATTTGTCCCAGGTTGTGCAACGCGATTGCATTTTCCGGCTCGCGTTTGAGCGCGGTCGTGTAATCGGCAATCGCGAGATCGGTTTGATCGTGTGATAGAAAAAAGTTGCCGCGCGCGAGCAGAGCATCCATCGTGTCGGGCGATGCGCCAATCGCGTTGTCGTGCGATTGCATTTGATCCGCCGCGCCCGCGTACAAACTCACTTCCCAGCGTTTGACGAACCCGCTCCGATCAAACAGCCACAGCGCGATCACCAGCGTCGCGTGCGCGATGCCGAGCGGAATCGTCAACTCCCAAAGCGTACCGTAAATCGTCAGCCAATCGCCTTGAAAACCGGCGAGCGTGAGGAGCGGATAACCGACGAGCGCCCAGCCGAGTTGGATGCGCGCGGACACGAGCAATGTGTACTGCATCCAGGTCTTGTGCGTGAATCGCAAAAAAATCAGCGGCACAAATCCCAGAATGATCGAAACCAGGTTGCCCGAAAGTGAAATCCACCAATCGGCGAGTGGATCGAAATTGCCTTGCGGAATCACATAACCGTAAAACAGCGCGTAGTGAAATCCGCCGTTGAGCCAATCAATCGTTCCGCCGACCTGGTAGGTCGCGACCGCGTGTCCGAGTTCGTGCAGTAAAACGCCAATCGGCACGAACACAAAAAACGCGATCTCACTCGCGAGCCGGCGATCACTCGCGGTGAGCGCATCGTCGGTGAACGCGCGCCAATTTTTTTTCAGCGTCCACACTGCGCGCACGCCGAGAAACGCGTAAAAGAGTGAAAGTAAATCGAAGAGTTGCATGGTTTTCCAGTGCAATAGTGCGTTAGTGCAATAGTGCGTTAGTTGAACGCGAAGCAACTATCGCACTAACGAACTATCCAACTATTGCACTATTTCCGAACGATGTGTGTCCCAGTTTCGCCGCGCAACGCGCGCCCGATATTTTCCGGGTTGGTGATGATCGCGTGTTTGCCGCCGGCTTCGAGGAATCGGAGCACGGCTTGGATTTTCGGTGCCATCGAGCCCTTGGCAAAGTGCGTGCCTTCCGCGAGATATTGCTTCGCTTCTGCCATTGTGATCTTGTCGAGCCACTGCTGATTCGGTTTGCCGAAATTGATCGCGACTTTTTCGACCGCGGTCGCGATCAAAAATAAATCCGCTTTGACTTCGCGCGCGAGCAAACTCGACGCAAAATCTTTATCAATTACTGCCGCGGTGCCGCGATATTCGCCGTTGCCGACATCAATCACCGGGATGCCGCCGCCGCCGACCGTGATCGCGATTTTTGCAACGCTTGTTGCAATTCGTACCCGATCGCGCCTTGCGAATCCGCGCCGCACACATCGAGCGGAACTTCGTGCATCCCCTCAATCTTCGCGGCGATTTCGGATCGGCGCAAAATGAAACCGACCTGGGGTCCGTTGCCGTGACCGATCGCGATATCCCAGCCCTGCGCGACCATATCCGCGATGTGATGCGCGGTCTCGCGCAACGCGCCTTGCTGATCTTCGACCGCTTGATGTTGCGCGTCTTTGATCAACGAGTTGCCGCCAATCGCGCTCACCGCGAGTTTGCGTTTCGTAGTTTTCTTCGTGGTTGGTTTGGTTTTCTTGAGTATTTTTTTCTTCGTGGGCATTTGAAATCCTTCCGAGTGCAATAGTGCGTTAGTTCGATAGTGCGTTAGTTGGTGAATTCAACTATCGCACTATCTCACTATTGCACCATCTAACTCATCGTCAAAGCCATCACCGCTTTTTGCGCGTGTAAACGATTTTCGGCTTCGTCGTACACCACCGATTGCGCGCCGTCAATGACCTGGTCGGTGACTTCGATGTTGCGATCCGCCGGAAGCGGGTGCATATAAATCGCGTCCGACTTGGCGAGTTTCATTCGGCGTTCGTCCGTGATCCACGACGCGTACTTGCTGATAATTTTCGCGCCTTCTTTTTCGTCCGGCGTGTGCACCATCGCGCCCCAGGATTTGGCGTAGATGATGTCCGCGTCTTTGAACGCGGCGTCCATATCGTCCACCACTTCAAACCCGACGCCGAATTTTTTCGCTTGCGCGCGCGCTTGCTCCATAATGCCCGGCATCAATTTAAATTCCGGCGGATGCGCGAGCACAACATCCATTCCGAAACGCGGCATTTGCAAAATCAGCGATTGCGGCACTGACATTGGTTTTTGGTACGATGCCGCGTATGCCCACGACACGACCATTTTCTTGCGGCGCAGATCGCGCCCTTTCTTTTCGATGATTGTCATCAAGTCCGCGAGGCATTGGAACGGATGATAAATGTCGCATTGCATATTCAGAATCGGCACGCGCGATGCTTGCGCGACCGCGTTCAGATAGCCGTTGCCGATACCCCAATCAACATGGCGAATCGCGATGCCGTCGAAATAGCGTCCGAAAATTTCGCCGATCTCTTTCGGCGTGTCGCCGTGCGAAATCTGCGTCGTGCGCGATTCGATGAACGCGCCGTGTCCGCCGAGTTGCGCGATGCCGGCTTCGAACGAGCCGCGCGTGCGCGTGCTCGAAAAGAAAAACAACATCGCCAAAACTTTATCGCGCAAGATCGCGTGCGACTCGTTCAACGCGCGTTTGCGTTTCAAATCGAACGCGACATCGAGTACGGTTTCAACTTCTTCTTTCGAGAAATCCAGGTCGCCGATCAGATCGCGACCGTGTAAGTAGGTTTGCATTTTTGGGGTCTCCTTTTTTTCGAGTGCGATAGTGCGATAGTGCAATAGTGCGTTAGTTAAAATCGTTCGACGGTTATGTTACGATTTCCGTTTGCGGAGGTATGCGATCAGCCCATTGATGAGACGCTTGGCTTCGCTGGCAAGGTCATATGCACGCTGACGTTCTTCTTCGGTGATGTGTTTGCGATCAAGGGCTTGGTAGAGTTCCGATTGCACTTCGCTCGCCGAGCGTCGCGCCATCTTCAGGAAGCGGATGAACTCGGGACCAGAGCCAGAGTCAAATCCTTCGGCAGTGTTGTGCATTACCGATCCCGCGGCTCTACGAATTTGGTTGCGGAGATAATCATCGCGAGCAAACTTGGCGTTGAGCGCCAATCTGTCAATGACCTGGGTAAGTTGTCGCGCTTTTTGCCACGCTTGCAAATCCTCAAACCGCGTAATCTTCGGCATTGAAATTCTCCTTGAGCAATCCTGGGTCTTGGGATGGGGCAACTACCGCACTATCGCACTATCGCACTATTGCACATTTTGAATTTATTCAACCGCTCCCAACACCAGCGCGATCAACGTCATTCGCATCACGACACCCTGGAACGCTTCTTGCCAATAGCGCGACCAACGCGTAATGTCCACGTCGAGCGGAATCTCATCCATCCGCGGAAGTGAGTGAAGCAGAATCGCATCGCTCTTGGCTTTGCCGGTCAACAGTTCGCGCGTGATTTTGTAATTCGCCGGCGTCAGCGATTTGTCCGTGCTGGCTTCCTGGCGCGCTTGCGTGTAATCCGGTTGAATCACCGGCTCGACCAGGATCACATCCGCGTCCGCAATCGCTTGTTCGACGTGATCGGCTTCGCGAAAGTTCAGCCCGTACTGTTTGAAATCGGCTTTGTATTCTTCTGGCATTCGCATATCGGGCGAGTTGGGGAAGAGCGCGTTCGCGGGCGGCGCGACGAATGTGATCGGGCAATCGAATTGCGAGAGCGCGTAACCGAGCGAGTGCATCGTCCGCATCCGCATATCGCCAACCGCGAGCCAGCGCAAACCATCGAGGCGACCTTTTTCGCGAAGCACGGTGTTGAGGTCGGTGAGAATCTGGGTTGGATGTTCGCCCCAGCCATCGCCGCCATTGATGATCGGCACGCTCGACCATTTCGCGGCTTCGTGCGGCGCGCCTTTTTGGAAATGACGCATCACGATCACGTCGCCGTAAAATTCGAGCATCTTGACCGTGTCCTTGATGCTCTCCTGATACCAGTCGCCGGCGCGCGTCATTTTCGCGTCCGAGAAACCGGTAACGTGTCCGCCGAGCCGGTGCATCGCGGCTTCGTGTGCGAGGCGCGTGCGCGTGCTGGGTTGATAGAACGCGGTAACGAGCGTTTTCTCTTTGAGCATGTCCACATTCTTGCGCCCGCGCGCGATGGCTTCCATTTTTTCCGCGACGCTAAAGACGTGGAAAAACTCGTTCCGTTCAAATTCCTTGAGCGACAAAATGTCGCGTCCTGCGAAACTTCTCATCGGAAAATCCTCCTGTGATTTTGGATGTTGGAAATTGGAAGTTGGTTGTTGGGGTCTGGTCGTCGTCTAACCTCCAATCTCCAACATCTAACTTCCATCTTTCAATTTCTAATCTGACGAATGACGTGAAAGTGAAAATAACCGGGGACGAAAAAACTCTGCGAATAATCAATGATGCGCCCGTCGCGCGTGAACAATTGCGCGTCGAGTTTGTGGAGCGGCTCGCCGGCTTTGATTTTCAATTTGCGCGCGATGATCTTGTCCGCCGAGGCAATCAAAATGTCGGTGCGTGAATGGCTGAGCTGTAAATCGCGGCGGCGGATGAGCAGATCGAGGATCGAGCCGCGAAAATTCTTGTCGAGGTCTTGCCGTTGCAGAACGGTCGTCGGCACAACATCCACAAGATACGCGATTGGACGCGCGCCGGTCGAAATCACGCGCGCGACCGAAAGCACCGCGTCGCGATTTTGCAAGCGCAAACATTCCGCTTCGGTCGCGGTCGGCGCGCGCTCGGCGATGATTGGCTCGCCCATTTGCGTCGCCAAACCGATGCGCCGCGCGAGCGTTTCCAAACTTTCGAGTTCTTCAAGCCCGGCGTCAATGCGCGGCAGGGCGGGCGCGACGAACGTGCCTGCGCCGTGCCGCCGCACGACGACGCCGCGTTGTTCGACCTGGGACAACGCTTCGCGAATCGTCGCGCGGCTCACCTCAAAGTGTTGGCTGAGTTCGGTTTCAGAAGGGAGCATGCCGTTGGCGCGCGCGAGTTTGCCAGCATGAATGCCGGCGAGAATTTCTTGCGCGACCTGGCGGGAAAGGGAAATGTTTCGGCGAACCATTTGAGCGTCTTTGCCAAAATTTGTCAGACGATAGTCGTCTGACAACTGGAATTATAGACAAATCGGCGCGGATGTCAAAAACGAACGAGCCGATTTTACACATCGGCTCGTTGTCAATTTATTTTTCAGTTGCCAGCGATTCGCCAAGCATTTTCGGAAACAGCGCGTACCACTCGGTCGCGTGCACCACGTCGTCGAGCGTGATGTGTTCTTCCATCGTGTGCGCCCATTCTTCCTCGCCGGGTCCAAAACCAATCGCCGGAATTTTTGCTTTGCCCGCCCAGTACGTTCCGTTCGTCGAAAAGCCCCACTTGCCGGTCGGACGCGTTTCGCCCCATAACATTTCAATCGTGCGCTGACCGACTTGCACGAGCGGAAAATCTTCGGGATACGCCCACGACGGATAAAACTTGCTCACCGGAAAAACAAAGCCGGTGTAACTCGGCGTGTTGTAGGTGAGTTCCGCGACTTCGATATTTTCAAACACATTGTCGGGAATGAGCGAAAAGACTTGCGCGTACGCTTCCGCGCGCGTTTCGCCAAACGTGAGCCGGCGATCCAGATAAACGACAAAGCGTTCCGGCACCGCGTTGATGGATGCGGTATGCACTTCGGCGTCCGTTACCGCAATCGTGCCTTTGCCGAGAAATGGATCCGTGTGCAAACGCGCGTCCAGTTCTTGAATGCCTTTGATGATGTCAATTAATTTATAGACCGCGTTATCGCCGAGATAATGATGCGCCGCGTGCGCGGATTTACCTTGCGAAGTAATTTTCAATTCGACGCGTCCGCGATGCCCGCGATAAATTCGCATCTTGGTCGGCTCGCCGATGACGACGAAATCGGGACGAATTTTCGGATCCACCTCGACAAACGCGTGCGGCGCGATGCCGTCGCACGCTTCTTCCATATTGCCGAAATAGTACGCGGTGAATCCGTCGAGCAATCCCAGGTCGCGCGCCATTGCTAAACCGTACACCATTCCCGGCGTCGAATTTTTTTCATCGCACGCGCCGCGCGCGTACAAAATTCCGTTTTCGACTTTGCCTTTGAACGGATCCCAGGGCCAGTTTTTCGGATCGCCAACGCTGACCGTGTCAATGTGCGAATCGTACACGAGCACGCGCGGTCCGTTGCCGATGCGACCCAGGATGTTGCCCATCCGGTCGAAACGCACTTCGTCGTACTTGAGCCGCGTCATCTCCGCGCCGATGCGTTCGCCGACTTGTTTGATTTGCGATTCCATCGAAGGAATCGCGACAATGTCGCGAAAGAAATTGATGATTTCGTCGTGTTGCTTCACGACGCGTTCACGAATAGTTTGGGCTGGGTCGGGCATAATTCCTTATTCCTTTAATTTTATTTTAATTGAGATTCAATTGTGGATAACGACTCCGCGATTGCTTCCGCCGGTGACATCGCGCGGGAGGGATGCGGTTGGTCGCGCGCGTCGTGCCGATGATCTGGAAACGTGGCGAGTGATTTATGATGCGGCGCATTATCCCAACGCGCCAATGCGTTTTTGTCTGGCGTCAATAATTGATAGCGATACTTGGAACGCGTAACCTCATTGTCTTGGATCACGACGTACTCGGCAAGGTGCAACGAATGTCCAGTCGCAAACGTCAACGTCGCTTTGATATAACATTCATTCTCATCAACCTCGCGAAATGAAATATCCGACGCGACGATTGCCGCGATGGAGTCAATCAAAGCGACAAGTTGATGATGATAGTCGTGGACGTTCACGCCGCAACCTCTCCCAAGATGCTGGCTTTTTGTTTCCACACAACGCGCCCGCGCGCCGCCGCGAACCAATCAAAGAACTCTTCGGCGTCGCCGAGCTCGCCCGCGTCGAACTTGGTTGTGAATGCTTCCGTCGTTAAATTGAATTTGCGTTCAAATATCTGACATTCTTTCGCAAATTGTTCGTAGCGAAAGCGCGCCAACTCGGCTTGATTCCGTAATGCCGCTTGCACAGTTTCCCTAACGATTTGATCTGGGAATTGAGAATGTAGAGCAAGTTCCAACGTCATTTCACACCTCCTTCGGAAAAATTAGTTCAATAACTTGCGAAGTTCCGCCGCGCGTTGTTTGACCTGGAGTCGGGTGAGGTCTTTGCGCCCGGCGAACAATGTGTTGGCGCGATTTTGCAACGCGCGCGCATCTTTCTCGCTCATCGGTTGGCGCGCGAGAATGGTGTCAATCTCGTCGGGGTGATCGTAGTAATAGCTGAGCGCATCGTAAATTTGCGCCAGCGACAGATGCGGAAAAATTTTCTGGATGTGTTCCGCGTCGTTGTCGAGTCGGTGATAACCAATAATCGTCCACACATCCAGACCCGCGCCTTTAATTTCGGCAATCGCGCCGCGCCGCTTGACAATGTGCGCGTGCTGGGTTTTGATCATTCGCAGTGCAATCGTCATCTCACGCCTCCTTCAAAAACATTGGCAGTGCCGCGTACCATTCCGTCGCGCGCACCACATCGTCCACGCGAATATGTTCGTCAACGATATGCACGTCTTCTTCCCTGCCCGGTCCAAAACCGATAGATGGAATTTGCGCGATGCCTGCCCAGTACGCGCCGTTCGTCGAAAAATTCCATTTGCCGGTTGTCAGATCAAGTTCAAGTGCACGCGATGTGGCGACTGCCGCGCGCACGAACGGATGCGCTTCATCGAATGCCCACACCGGAAAAATTTGCGCGTGTTCGCGTTGATAGCCGTTGTAGCTGGGTTGCGTGTAACGCAAAATCTCAACGTCGAAATCCTGGGAGGGCAACAACGCGCGAATTTGTTCTAGTGCTTGTTCCGGCGTTTCGCCAAACGTGAGTCGGCGATCCAGCACAACTGAGCAACGATCCGGCACGACGTTGAGCGACCCGGCGCGCACGTCAATGTGCGTCGCGACAATCGAGCCGCGTCCCAGGAATGGATCGCTCGGCAAGCGCGCGTCGAGTTCAGGGATCGCGCGCAGAACGTCTTGCATTTTGTAGAGCGCGTTATCGCCGAGCCAGTGCGACGCGCCGTGCGCGCTTGTGCCGCGCGCGGTCACGCGAAATTCACAGCGTCCCTTGTGTCCGCGCACGACGCGCAAATTCGTCGGTTCGCCGATCACGACGAAATCCGGTTTTATTTTTTCCGTTTCGACAAACACTTGCGCGGACAAACCTTCGCACCATTCTTCAATCGAACCGAAATAGTACGCAGTCAAGCCGTCGAGCAAACCCAGGTCGCGCGCGATCGCTAATCCGTAGATCATCGGCGGCGTCGAACCTTTTTCGTCCACCGTGCCGCGTCCGTACATCAATCCGTTTTCGATCACGCCGCCGAACGGATCGTGCCGCCATTCTTGCGCGTCGCCCGCGCCCACCGTGTCGAGGTGTGAATCGTACAGCAAAATTTTTTCGCCATCCTGAGCGGAACGTCGTGGAGTCGAAGGAGCGATGCGCGCAACGATGTCGCCGTACGGCGCGTAATGAATCGCGTCGAAACCGAGCGCGCACAATTCGCGTTCGACGCGCGCGGCAACATCGCGAATGTTCGAATCGAAACTGGGAAGCGCCACAATCTCGCGCAGCCACGACACGCTCGCGTCGCGATGGTGCGCGACGCGCGAGTGAATCGGTTCAATCACGCGGCAATTTTCACCAATTCCATCCACGCGGGGAGGTGCGAGCCGTACAGCACATCGGGATCAATGTCTGCGCCATTGTCCCACACAATGGTGCCGAGTTCAGCGTTAATATGCACTGCGCGAAAGAGTTGGGGATTTTGACGCAAGGGCTCGAAAATCGGTCCCCGCATCAGTGGCTCAAGGTTGATCGTTTTTTGTTCGCCATTGGAAAATTCGAGCCATACATTGAATTGCTCCAAGGGCTTGACAGACCGAATGAGCATCATCCAATTATTCCTTTCTACTCTAATGGTTCGATCTTTGTTGGCGGCACACCGACTTGCGCGCGTTGCCAGTTCTCTCTTAATTCAGCGCGATGGAGCGCCGCCCATTCCAAAGTCAATGCCAAGACGCGGTTGGGAATTTTGCCTTCGATAATTTCCAACGTCTCAATGTGGATTTGTGCGCGATGTTCCGCGTACTTGACGTGAAAATGCGGCGGCAAGTGATCGTCGTGGTACATTGAAATGACGAGACCGAAGAACCGGCTGACCTCAGGCATTAGTTCATTTCCTCTTGCGATTTTATTCAAGGAGCATCGCGACTTGAGAAAAAATTATACGCCAATCAGCACATGTGTCAATTGCCGGCAACACTTTCATTCGCACAATTTCCGACCGCACTTGACCGCGCTTGATCTCTTGCCTATAATACCGGTGCAATTCTCGATTGGGCGAATGAAATTTCGCGGAGGAAAAAATGGCATCCACCGAACGGCGCAAATCGCCGCGCAGTAAAACGCAACTGTTGACCGCGTATCGTTGTTTGGATCAAGACCAAGTTACTTCGACCGGTTTTGGGCGCGCGCTCAATTTGAGCGTTATCGGCGCGCTCGTCGAATCGCCCGATCCGTTTCCGGTCGGGCAGATGCTGTCGCTCGAATTTTTGCTCGACAACGATCAACTCGCGATCTTGCACGGACGCGTCACGCGCATCATCAAAAACAAAGCGTTGTATCAAGCCGCGGTCGAATTTGTCAAACCGCCCGCGCGCGCGCGCCGATTGATCGCGTTGCAAACCGGCAAGCCGCTCGCCGCGCCCGCGAAAAAATCGGTCAAGACGCCGGCAAAAAAATCGGCGCGCAAACCGGTGAAACGCAAAACCCCAAAGTAGAAAACGGACGCCGTTCCGTTTTCGCGTGGACTTATGACCAACGAGTGGCCCCTCTATTTTCGCGACAATCTCACGTTCGGCGCGCGCGCGCATCCCGCGGCGATTTGCTGTTTGTGGATGAAGCAAACGCGGCTCGGCGAAACGATTGACCCCGCGACGTACAGCGTCCTCGCCAATCTCTATTCCAAAGACGGCATCAATTATTTGATTCGCAACGTGCTCGCGCGTCCGACTCTGCGCTCGCTGGTGTTGTGCGGTCCCGATCTCACACAGAGCGGCGCGGCGTTCGTCAATTTTATGCGCGAGGGCATTGACGCCGATCACCGCGTCATCGGCGATGGCGCGCAAATTGATCGCGAAATTCCGCGCGACGTGATGGATTTGCGCGGCGTTCACGATCCGGAAAAAATTCGCGCCGCGCTTGCGGAGACGGACACGTTGCCGCGCGATGAATTCGCCGCGCCGCGCGTTTTTCCGCGCAGTGTCCCCGCCGCCGATGAATTTCCCGCCGAAGACACCGGCTTTGTTTTTCGCGGCGAACAAATTGTCGAGGTCTGGGTGAACCTGGTCGCGGCGGTTCTCGCATACGGACGCCGCGATCTCACCGCGTACACCGTGCCACAACGTGAACTGCTCGATGTGGTCGCGGTGATTCAGAGTCAAGACCCGGACAATTTTGATTTGTCGGCATGGGTGCCGCTCACGCGCGAACAACTGGATGCGTACTATCCGCAACTCCTCTCGCGCGAGCGCGCCGAAACGATTGCGTACACGTACGGCGAGCGGCTGTTTGATTTTCACGGCAAGGATCAGATCCGCGCGCTCGTCGCGGAATTGCGCGCGACGCGTTACTCGCGCCGCGCCGTCGCGGGCTTGTGGGATCCGGCGCGCGATGCGAACGCCACCGATCCGCCGTGCCTCAATCTCATTCAAGCGCGCGTGCGCGATGGCAAACTGCATCTCACCGCGTACTTTCGCAGTCACGATATTTTTCGCGCGTGGTTGATGAACGCGTTCGGCTTGCGAAAACTGCAACAGCAAATCGCCGAACGCGTCGGCGAGTGCGCGCTCGGCGATCTCGTCATCGTGTCCCAGTCCGCGCACATCTACGCCGATTCCTGGGAAGCCGCGCGCGCGATCACGCGCGATCACGCGTCCGCGTATCTCAAGAATCCGCGCCTGGTGCGCGATCCGCGCGGCAGTTTCAATCTCCGCGTCGAGGGATTTCAAATTCACATCGATCACTATTCGCCCGCCGGCGCGTTGCTCGCGACATTCAGCGGCGCGCAGGCGCGGCAACTTCAACGCGAGCTCGCGTTTTATATTTCGCGCATCGATCACGCGATTTATCTCGGAATGGAATTGGCGAAAGCGGAACTCGCGCTCAAAAATAATTTGCCGTACACCCAGGATCGCGAATTGCGACTCGACGGCGCGAACGCGTCCGCATCACGCGAGACCGGCGCGGGAATGTTCTAAGTCCTTGTCCGAAAATAACTTGAACACTTTTTCAGGCAACCGCAAAAATGACTGTTTGAATGAGAAAATGCGACGCGCAAGAGTGGGCAACATAGAGTATCGTGTAGCAGAATGCTCACGCACTCAGCCAACAAAT
>JACRPR010000209.1 GCA_016223105.1 Chloroflexota bacterium
CTCCGTTTCTATTTTACGAGTGCAATAGTGTGTTAGTTCGATAGTGCGATAGTTATGGCACAACTATCGCACTATCGAACTATTGCACTAACCAACTAATTCGCGTCGATCAATAATCCGTTTCGCTTTGCCTTCACTGCGTTGAATACTGTGCGGTTCGGCGACCTTCACTTTGGGCGTGATGCCGAGCGTCTCGAACAAATCGTGGTACAATTTTTTCTCGGTCTCTTTGACCCAGTATTCGCCGCGCTTCCACAGATCGTCCGACGCTTCGACCCAGACTTCGAGTTCGTCGAGTTTGTCTTTCGGGCGATCAATCAAAATGAGATAGTGCGGCTCGACGCCATCCACCGCGAGCAGAACACTTTCAATCGAAGACGGAAACACATTGACGCCGCGAATGATCAGCATATCGTCGGTGCGCCCTTTGACCTTGCTCATTCGCGCCATCGTGCGACCGCACGCGCATTTCTCGCGCGTCAGCGTGATGCGATCGCGCGTGCGGTAGCGAATCAACGGTTGACCTTCTTTCGTGATCGCGGTGAAGACGAGTTCGCCGATTTTGCCATCCGCGACCGGCTCGCCGGAATCCGGGTCAACGGCTTCGGGCAAGAAATGATCTTCCGCGATGTGCAAGCCCTCGTGATACGGACACTCGACCGCGACGCCCGGTCCGACCATTTCAGTCAAACCATAAATGTCGAACGCTTCGAGATTTAATTTCGCTTCGATCTCTTCGCGCATTTCATCCGTCCACGGTTCCGCGCCGAAAATGCCGGCGCGCACGCGCATCCGCGCGCGCACATCCACGCCCATCTCGATCGCGGTTTCCGCGAGCACGAGCGAGTACGACGGCGTGCAAGTGAGAATCGTCGCGCCGAAATCTTCCATTAGCATAATTTGGCGCTTGGATAATCCGCCGGAAACCGGGACGACCGCCGCGCCAATGCGTTCCGCGCCGAGATGAAAACCGAGTCCGCCGGTGAACAAGCCATAGCCGTACGAATTGTGCACGACATCGCTCGCGGTCGCGCCCGCGGCAGTGTACACGCGCGCCATCGTCTCGCCCCAGATTTCGAGATCGCGCGCGGTGTACGGACCGACGGTCGGTTTGCCGGTCGTGCCGGATGACGCGTGCAAGCGCACGATTTTTTCGAGCGGCACGGTCAACAAGCCGAACGGATAATTGTCGCGCAAATCTTGTTTCGACGTGAACGGCAGTTTGATCAGGTCTTGCAGTGATTTAATGTCCGCCGGTTTGACGCCCGCATCGTCAAACGCTTGTTTGTAAAACGGCACCTTGGTGTAAACCAGTTCGGCGGTCGCCTGCAAACGTTGGAGTTGTAATTTCTCCAATTCTTTGCGCGGCATCGTCTCGGCTTCCTTGTTCCAAATCAGCGGCGTCTGTTTTGCTTTTGCCATTGTGTCCTCCCCTTTGAGAATTTCAGATTTCAAATTTCAGATTTTTGATTTTCAATCTGAAATCTGAAATCATAAATCTGAAATTATTTCCCGAGTCCTTTCCAAAACGCTTGCTTGTTCAATTCGATGTACTTGCTCGGCACGCGCTTGACGATCACATCAAGCCACAATTCCGGGTCCACATCCATCGCGCGCGCGAGCGCGCCGAGCAAAACCGTGTTCGCGAGATTTTTGTTGCCGAGCGCTTGCGCGGTTTCCAATCCTTCGACGTAAATAACACGATCCGTAACCGAGCGCAATGCTTGATCAATAAATTCGTCGGTCGGATACACCGCGTCGCCGACGGTCGCGGACATGGGCAAGATACGTTGGCGATTCACGATCACGACGCCGCCGGGTTTCAGCATTTCGATCCAGCGCGCGCTCTCCATCAATTCGAACGCGAGCAAATAATCAATCCGTCCTTTTTCGCCGAGCGGCGCGCCGACGCGCTCACCCCAGCGCACATGCGATTCGACCACGCCGCCGCGTTGCGAAAATCCATGCACTTCACTTTTCTTCGCGTCGAGTCCCAACGCGATCCCAACTTCAGCCACAATGTCGCTCGCGGTCAACACGCCTTGACCGCCGACGCCGGCTAAAAGAAAATCTGCCTTGTTCATTGTTTCTCCGATGTCTCACTGTCATTGCGAGGAGTGATTTTTGCGACGAAGCAATCTCCGCTAGCCAAGTTGGGGATTGCTTCGCAAACACCGCTCGCAAAGACAATCTCTAGTTGTTCGCCCGAAAAATCGCGTCCCGCGGACACACTTGCAAACACACATCACACCCGACGCACAGCAAAGGATCGATCAACGCTTTCGGTTTGTTCGTGGACGCGTCGAGTTCGCCTTTGAAGATCGCGGGACAACCGACGCGAAAGCAGAGCGAACAGCCGTTGCATTTCACATCGTCCACCTCGTCAATAAATTTCGCGGGATAGTCCGGCAAGAACACGCACGGTCCGCGCGCGATCACGACCGACGGACGATCCTTGATCGCGATCGCTTGCTTGATCGTTTTTTCAACTTCAGGTTCATCGAAAGCGTCCACGACGAAAACATCTTCGACGCCCATTCCGCGCACGACCGCTTCGATGTCAATCTTTTTGCCTTGCGTGCCGGACAGCGTAACGCCCGTCCCAGGATTTTCCTGTTGCCCGGTCATCGCGGTAATATCGTTGTCGAGAATCAACACGGTGCTTGCGCCGCGATTGTAAACGATGTTCGCGAGCGCGGGCATTCCCGCGTGTAAAAATGTCGAATCGCCGATCACCGCGACCCAGGGTTCCTTGTCCGAGTTCGCGCCAATCGCATCCATCCCTTGCGCGATGCCGATGCTCGCGCCCATACAACCGATCGTGTCCATCGCGTTGAACGGCGGCAAAACGCCAATCGAATAACAACCGATGTCGCCGGCGACGCGCACCTTGAGTTTACGAAGCGAATAAAATGTCGAGCGATGCGGACAACCCGGGCAAAGTCCGGGTGGACGCGTTGGAACCTGGGTTGCGAAACTTGTCGTCGTTACCGGTTCGAGCGTTGCCACGCCAAGTTTGCGCGCGCCGTCGCGCACGACCGCGAGCGAAAATTCGTTCGTGATCGGAAAGAATTCTTTGCCGACACACGGAATTCCGAGCGCGCGAATTTCGGTTTCGTACACCGGATCGAGTTCCTCGACGATCACCAGTTTCTCGACCTGGGACGCAAAATCGCGAATCAATTTTTCCGGCAGGGGCCAACTCATTCCCAATTTCAAAATCGAATACTCGCTGAAAATTTCGCGGGTGTACTGATACGCGACGGACGAGGTAATGACGCCGATTTTTTTACTGCCCCACTCGATGCGATTGATCGCGGACGCGCTCGACCACTCGCCCAATCGTTTCAAGCGATCTTCAACCCAGGGATGGCGGCGGCGCGCGTTCGCCGGAATCATCGCGTACTTGGATGGATCGGGCGAGAATTTTTTGCCGGGATGTTCGACGCGTTGATCGCCGTTCACGTTCACAACCGATTTCGAGTGCGAAATGCGCGTCGTCGTGCGAAAAATTACCGGCGTGTCGAATTGCTCGCTGAGATCGAACGCGGTCGAAAGAAAATCCACCGACTCTTGCGAGTCCGCCGGTTCGATGCACGGCACTTTGGCAAAGCGCGCGTAATTGCGATTGTCTTGCTCGTTTTGCGAACTCCACGCACCGGGATCGTCCGCGCTGATGATCACGAGTCCGCCGTTGACGCCGGTGTACGCGAGATAAAAGAGCGATTCGCTCGCGACGTTCAAGCCGACGTGCTTCATCGAAGCGAGCGCGCGCGCGCCGCCGTAACACGCGCCTGCCGCCGCGTCAAGCGCGACTTTTTCATTCGGCGCCCATTCGGATCGCACGCCGTCGTACTTGGCGAGATTTTCGAGAATCTCGGTCGAAGGCGTCCCAGGGTACGCGCTCGCGTATTTCACCCCGGCGAGATACGCGCCCAGCGCGATCGCTTCGTTGCCGGAAAGTAGTTTTTTCATAGATGCCTCCATTTATTCGGGTAAATGGTAAGTGGTAATTGGTAATTACCATTTACCAATTACTATTTACTATCCTTGTGCGGACACACCACGCACGAATTAATTCCATCATTTTCGAGACAAACCAGGTTCGTGTCCGCGCGACAACGCGAGAGTTGCAAACGTTCGCCTTTGCCGAGGTACGCTTTTTGCACGCCCTCGTCCGCCATCAATTCCTGCGCGGTGCCTTCGAGGACGATGCGCCCGTTTTCGAGAACGTACCCGCGATCCGCGACGCCGAGCGCGGCTTTGGCGTTTTGTTCGACGAGCAAAATCGTCGTGCCGCGCGTTCGTAAATCCGCGACGATCCGCATAATCTCGCGCACGATCAGCGGCGCGAGTCCGACCGAGGGCTCATCGAGCATCAACAATTTCGGACGACTCATCATCCCGCGCGCGATCGCGAGCATTTGTTGTTCGCCGCCGGAGAGTGTGCCGGCTTGTTGATTTTGCCGTTTGTTCAAAATCGGAAAAAGTTCAAACACCTCCGCGATATCGTCGCGCACGAGTTTATCGCGGCGATGATACGCGCCGAGCAGTAAATTATCCAGCACGCTCAACGTGCCAAAGACCTGGCGACGTTCCGGGATGTGACTGACGCCAAATTGCACAACCGTTTCCGCGCCAAGCCGCGTCAGCGTTTTGCCTTCAAAAATTATTTCGCCGTGGCGCGCCGGCAAAATTCCAGAAATCGTGTTGAGCAAGGTTGTCTTGCCCGCGCCATTCGCGCCAATGAGCGCGACGATTTCGCCGGGGCGCACGCGCAGATTAACCGTGTCGAGCGCGCAAATCTGACCGTAATAGGTGCTGATGTCACGAACTTGTAGCATCGTCGTGTGCCTCCATCCGCAAAGCCGGGAACGGCTCTTCGCCGAGATACGCCGCGATCACGCGCTTGTTCTGCTGAATTTGCGGCGGCGTGCCTTCCGCGATTTTTTGTCCGTAATCCAACACCATCACGCGATCCGCAATCCCCATCACGAGTTCCATATTGTGTTCGACCAGGATCACGGTCATCCCATCGCGGCGCAGATCGTGAATCAATGTATCCAGTCCTTCGACTTCGTGGCGCGTCAGTCCCGCGCCGGGTTCGTCGAGCAAAAGCAATTTCGGTTCCGTCGCGACCGCGCGCGCGATCTCGACCAGACGTTGCCCGCCGAACGACAAGTTGCCGACCAACTCATTCGCGCGCTCCGCCAAGCCGACGCGCGCGACGCATTGCATCGCGGCATCGCGAATCGCGTTTTCTTCGCGCGTCGCGGTGGGCAAACGCAACGCGGCTTCGAGGATGCCATAGCGACTGCGCGCGTGCCGACCGACCATCACGTTTTCGAGCACCGACATATTGTTGAAGAGCCGCAAGTTTTGAAACGTGCGCGCCATGCCCAGTTTCGTGCGCGTGTGCGGACGCGCGCGATCAAGCGGCTTGCCGGCAAAACGAATTTCGCCGGTCGTCGGCGTGTACGCGCCCGAAATCAAATTGAACAAGGTCGTCTTGCCCGCGCCGTTCGGACCGATCACCGCGAAAATTTCGCCGCGCAAAACATCGAACGAAACATTGTTCACCGCGATCACGCCGCCAAATTCTTTTTTGAGATGCGTTGCTTGAAGAATTGTGTCTGTCATTCCAATCCCACCAATGAGCCGTCATACCACGCACGGTCACGAACTGCGGACTTGGCGATCCGGATTCGACGCTTTAGCGGGTTGTTTGTCCAACCAAGCACCGCGTAAACGCTCGAATCCAAAAGCGCACTTGGTGACCGTGATGAGTATATTTCGAATGTCCGCTTATTTCGCGCTCGCGCGATCGGCGCGCCATTTGCGAATTCGGATTAGCGAGCCGGTCGTCAATCCTTCCGGCAAAAAAATCATTACCAGGATCAGAATGACGCCGAACGCGATAATCTCTTGTTCGCCGGACGCGCCGCGCAAGAGTTGCGGCAAAACGTTGCGGAGAAATTCCGCGAGAAGCGTTACACCTGCCGCGCCAAAAATCGCGCCCCACACACTCGCGAGTCCGCCAATCGCGACCATCACGACGAGTTCAATCGAGAACGTGAGATGATACACCGACGGACTGATGATGCCGTTCCAAAACGCGTAGAGCGAACCGGCGATGCTCGCGTACACCGCGCTCAACACCAGGACCGCGACCTTGTAATGCGCGGTGTCCACGCCGTTCATCTCCGCCGCGATTTCGCTGGCGTGCACCGCGCGCAACGCGCGCCCGACGCGCGAGTTGACGATGTTGAGCGAGAGAACGATCACGATCAGCGCGATGATCCAAACCAGGACGTACACTTCGCGATCGGTTTTGAAAACTAGATCGCCGAGTGAAAATTTCGGAATGCCTTGGAATCCGTCGGGACCGCCGGTCCACGCGGTTTCTTGCAGAACGACGAGTTCAAAAATCACGTTGAGTCCGAGCGTCGCCATCGCGAGATAATTCCCGCGCAAGCGCAACATCGGAATGCCGACGACGTACGCGAACGCGCCGGTGATGATCGCGGCGACCAACATTCCGACGAGCGGCGGCAAGCCCATTTTCACGGTGATCCACGCGGTGATGTAACCGCCCATTCCGTAAAAGACCGCTTGCCCCAACGAAATCTGCCCGGCGTAGCCCATCAACAAGGAAAGCCCGACGGTCAGGATCGTGTAGAGCGCGATCAAGATCATAATGCTGATTTGATAATTGTTCGTCAGAAAATTCGGAATCACCGCGAGCGCGATGCCGAGCGCGACGAACGCGATGAGATTGGTGCGCTTTGAAAATTGCATGTGTCCTCGAAGATCAGAGTAGGGCAAATTTATCAATTTGCCTTACGTTGGCGAACATATTGTCTCCTACAATCCCGCTTCCTCAACCTGCGACTTGCCCAACTTGATGATGCCACTCATCCGAATAAACAAAACGAAAAATAAAACGATAAATGCAATCGCGTCCTTGTAGCCGGACGAAATCATTCCCGCGCCAAATGTTTCGAGAATGCCCAGCACCAGCCCGCCGATCACCGCGCCGGTCGCGCTATTCATTCCGCCCAAAATCGCGGCGACGAATCCTTTCAAACTTAGAAACGTGCCGGAATCATAACTCATCGAATTTGCCGGCGTGATGACGATGCCCGCGATCGCGCCAATCGCCGCGCTGAGCGCGAACGACAAGAGCGCCATCCGATCAATGTTGATGCCCATCAACCGCGCGGCGGTGCGATTAATCGCGCACGCGCGCAATGCCTTGCCCAAAATCGTCCGCTCGAAAAAAAGATACAAGAGCAGTAACAACGCAATCGTTACGCCGATGACCCAGAGATTCTGCCGCGTCAAAATCGCGCCCATAATTTCGAGCGGACCGCCGGTGGTGAATCTGGGCAACGAGTACGGATCAGCCGCCCAGGTAATTAATGCCGCGCCTTGCAGAGCGAAATGCGCGCCAATCGTGATGATGATGAGCGAGACGATGGAGGCGTTGTGCGCCGGGCGAATCGCGAGCAAATAAAAGATCGCGCCGAGCGCGCCGGTGATGAGCACCGCGAGCGCGATGCCGAGCGGCAGAGGCAAATTAAATTCCGCGATGAACACGCGATTAAAGATCGGCGTTTTTTCGGTAAGCGTTACCGCGATGAGCGCGCCGAGCATCGCGAAATCGCCCTGCGCGAAATTGACGATGCCGGTCACGTTGTGAATCACGACGAACCCAAGCGCGATCAACGCGTAAATGCTTCCGACCGTGATACCGGCGAAAATGAATTGCAGAATCTGGGATTCTAAAGCCATACCAATTCCATTTTCGATTGGGTATAGAAGTTGGAATCGTCACATCCAACCTCTAATTTCCAACATCCAACTTCTACACCATCGAAGGGAGAATACGCGGGGACGCGCGATCGCGTCCCCGCGCACACTACAAGCTTAATTGTCTTTGTACTTGCTGGGATCAACGAACGTGAACTTGCCGCCCACGATCTTGACCAACACGAGCGATTCTTTCGCGATGCCGGTGTGATCGGTCGGCGTCATTGTAAAGATGCCGCTGATACCGGGGAAACTCTTGACGGTTTCAAAACAACCGCGCAATTTTTCCGCGTCATTACCAACTTTTTCAAAGCACATCACGCCCATCGTGATGCCATCCCACGCGTGTCCGCCGAACGTGCTGATCGGCGCGTTCTTGGTGAACGCTTGATAATCTTTGATGTACTGGAGCAAAACTTTTTTCTGCGGATCGCTATCGGGAAGCGTGTCGGCGACGAGCACTTTGCCGATGGGGAACATCACGCCGTCTGCGTCGGCTTTCGCGCCATCAATGAACGCTTGCGCGCCGATGCCGTGATTGTGCAGGATCGGAACTTTGAAACCGAGTTCGCGGAATTGCACGGTTACGCCCGCGCCTTCCGCCGAGGTCGCATGCACGACGAGCGCATCGGGATTCAGCCCTTTGATTTTGGTGAGTTGCGCGCGGAAATCTTTATCGCCGGGTTGGAACAATTCATCCGCGACGATTTCGATGCCGGCTTCTTTGTAGAGCGCTTTCATTCCGAGACGCGAATCGAGACCGAATGCGTTGTTGACGCCGATGGACGCGACCTTCTTTACGCCTTTCGCTTTGAAATAATCCAACTGCACGGCGGCAACCGGATAATTTTCTTGCGGGGTTTTGAAAACCCAGGGCAGGGCGATGTCAACTTTGATGTCGGGATTCGCTTTCTTGATGTCGTCTTCTTTCACGCCGTACACACGCGCGAGGTAGACGAGCGTTTCACCGGCGGCGACGGTGTGATCCGGCTTGCCCGGAATTTTGATCGCTTTGCCGACCAGGTCGGTCAACGCGGGGTACACAATCGCGGAGGACGACGCGTACGAGATCATCGGAATTTTCGCGGCAGTCGCGAGCGGCGACATCGCGATGGACATCGGCGATCCGCTCGCGCCTTGCAAAATGTGCACCTTGTCTTGCTCGAGCAATTTCTTCGCGGCGGTAACGGCTTTGGTCGTGTCGCTCGCGTCATCTTCGACAATCACTTGGAGTTGGTGCATTGCGCCGTCGGGACCTTTGATGCCGCCGGCTTTGTTGACTTGTTCCATCACCATCAACACGGAATCGCGCTCTGGTACGCCGAGCGACGATTGCGGTCCGGTAACGGAAACGACGACGCCAACTTTGTACGCGGCGCCCGCGACGGGCGCGACAGTTGCCGCCGGTTTGGTGGGTTCAGCCGCTTTGGTTGGCGCGGCAGTCGGTGCGCTAGTCGCCGGGGGTTTCGTCGCTTCCGGCGCTTTGGTCGGTTGGGGTGCGGCAGTCGGTGGGGCTTTGGTTGGTTCTGGCGCGGCGCACGCGGACAACATCGCCACGAGCGCGACTAACATTACCGTCATCAGCAAAATACGTCGAACGTTCATTTTTCTGCTCCTCCTGGAATTGGAGATTGGAAGTTTAACGTTGGAATTTAGATTCCGCTTCCGCTCTCGTTTCAAATGTTCCTCTCTTCCGTGTGCAAACATCATTGTTTACCTTGTGTCGCGTCATCACCTCCCATCACGAAATTACGCAATACGCAACACGCATCACGCATTACGTTTATCAATCACGCGCACGGCTTTGCCCGGCGCGCGCGGTAGTTCGCCTTGCTTGACAAACTGCGGCTCGACGGTGAGCCCGACAAAATCGTATAGCTCGCGCTGGATGCGCGCGACCTGGTCGGAAGAAAGCGGAGCAGAAACTTCGACGACGATGTCCATCGTCTCGTTCCCGCGCGGGTCGTGCGCGAGAACGATTTGATAATCGGCGGCGACGCCGTCGTGCTTGAGCAAGAGCGTTTCGATTTGGCTCGGATAAAAATTCACGCCCTTGTAAATGATCATATCGTCCGTGCGTCCACGGAAACGATCAATGCGAATGTGCGTGCGCTCGCACGCGCACTGCTCGCGCGCTAAAACGCGCGTGATATCGCCGGTGCGATAGCGGATCATCGGGAACGCTTCGCGCGTGAGTGTCGTGA
Organism: Chloroflexota bacterium; assembly: GCA_016223105.1. Lineage (GTDB taxonomy): Bacteria > Chloroflexota > Anaerolineae > UBA4142 > UBA4142 > JACRPR01. Next base: position 10,017 of record JACRPR010000209.1, read on the forward strand.
TCACGAGTTCGCCTTCCGCGCCATCGTCAAGCACATCGCCGGTTTTGGGATTGACGATCTCGACGAGATAATGATCTTGCCAAATGTGAACGCCCTGGTGCGCGGCGCAATCAATTCCCATTCCGACGCCGCCGGTTTCGGTCATTCCAATTATATCAAATGTTTCAATTCCCATCGAATTTTCGATTTTTTTACGGAGTTCGTCGCTCCACATTTCGGATCCGAAAATGCCGACGCGCAATGACGACTTGCCGAAATCAAAATTTTCTTCGCGCGCGGCTTCGATGAGTCGAATCGGGTAGGTCGCGATTGCGGTCAGCACGGTCGCACCCAAATCTTGCATCAGTTGAAATTGCAACAGCGTGCGACCCGGACCGATCGGAATGTAGAACGCGCCGATTTCTTCCGCGCCGAAATGAAAACCGAATCCGCCGTTCGGCAAGCCCATCGAAGGCGTGATTTGAATGATGTCCGCGCCGGTAACGCCGGCGGCGGTGTAACAGCGCGCCATAATCTCGCGCCACTGCGCGATGTCGTTTTTCGTGTACGGACAAATCACCGGTTTGCCGGTGGTGCCGGAGATCATCTGCATCCGCGCGAAATCTTGATGCGGCGCGCACGCGAGACCGTACGGATACGCGTCGCGCAAATCTTTTTTCGTGAGCAGAGGCAACGCGCGAATCGCGTCGAGCGATGTGAACGCTTCCACGCGCGGCGAACCGAGTCGCGCGTAATAATCGCGATTGTGCGCGGCGATGCGCGCGAGCGTTTCGCGCAGTCGCGTCAACTGCAGTTGTTCGAGTTGGTCGCGGTCAAGTGATTCGAGGTTTGGTTGCCACATTGTCGTCCTCAAACATTCCACGCCAATTTATTGGACGTGGATTGCCGCAGACAAACGCGGATAAAGACTTCCGGATTCGACGCTTTAGCGGGTTGCTTGTCCGAAGCGAGCAACCGCGTAAACGCTCGACTCCCAATTTTTCCGCGTTCATCCGCGTTTGTCCGCGTCCAATTCAATCGCGTTACGCAATCGCGTTCCGCCCGGCGGCAAACGCGCGCCGATTGATGTCGAGCAATTTTGCCGGGATGCGCTCGCCCAAAACTTGTTGCCACGATTCGTCTTTGAGCGGAATAAATTTCGACGCCGCGCCGAGCATCACGAGCGACGACACGCGCTCGTTGCCCAACTCGCGCGCCGACCTGGTCGCGTTCAACTCGACGACGCGAAATGATTTCGATGCCAAAAATTCGGCGGGGTTGGCGGGATACTTGATCGCGGCATTGAGATACGTTGGCTCGATGCGATGATCGTTGATGATGAGGACACCGCCCGGTTTGAGATAGTGCGCCCAGCGCACCGCTTCAAGTTGCTCGAACGCGACGAGCAAATCCACGCGCCCGCGCAAATTGAGCGGCGAGTAGACGCGCTCGCCAAAACGAATGTGACTGACGACCGCGCCGCCGCGTTGCGCCGCGCCGTGCACCTCGCCCTGCTTGACATCGAATCCTTCGGATGCCGCGACGCGCGCCAGCACTTCGCTCGCCAGCACCACGCCTTGCCCACCTACGCCTGCGAATAAAAGATTGTGTGTCATTGTGAACTCCGTTTATGTTTCTTTTCCAATCCCAATCGCCGCCGCATTTCCGCGCTCGAGATTCCGCCTTCCGCTTTTTGCCGCGCGCGCGAACGTTCAATCAACGCGATGAATTGCGGATTGGTGCTCAAGGTAGTCGTTTCCCAATCAGTATTTTTAATTGAAATAAGCGCGACTGTCGGCTTGCCCTTGACCGTCAAAATGATTGGTTCTTTTCCTACTCGCCGCGCGTATTCATTTAGAGGAGCAGTTGCGTTGACCAACTCGATTGTCTTCATAACTCGATGACCTCATTTCCGATTCGAACCTTGTTCCGTTCTTTGATTCCAACCGCGCGGATGTAAACCACGCGTGCTGGTTCTTCTTCCACATCATAGTATATCCGAAAATCGCCGAGACGCAGTTCCCACGGCGCGAGCGAACCGGGGCGCATCGGTTTGCGATTACGTGTTCTGACCGCTGGTTGATGCGTCAATTGCTCATCCACACCGTCAAGGACGATTTTTTGTTGTCGCGCGGTCAAGCCGCGCAAATGGTCTTCGGCATCTGGAGAGTATTCGATGTCATAGAACATTGCAAATCCTCTTGGACTTGAGTGTAGAATCACGCATCACGTTTTACGTTTCACGCCTCACGCTTCACAAACCACTCACTCTTCCGATACGCGGTCGCTTGCGCCGCCGCGACGAGCGCGCCGTTTGCATCGCGCACCGTCAGGTGGTACAAGCCGATGCGATTGCTCAATGCTTCTTCGGTCGCTTCCGCAATCAAACGCGTCCCAGGTTTCACCGCGTCGAGAAAATTGATTTTCACTTCCAGCGCGAGCGCGGTTTGTCCGTACGCGTTGCACGCCGCGGCGAACGCAAAATCCGCCAGCGTGAAAATCGCCGCGCCGTGCGCGATGCGATGCGCGTTCAACATATCGTCGCGCACCACCATCGCGCACCTGGCATACCCCTCGCGCAAATCAAGCAATTCGATTCCGAGCGATTCCGCGAATTTATCCTGCAGTAAAAATTCGCGAATCGTTTTTGCAACGCGTTTCCTTCTGACTACTGACTTCTGGCTTCTGACTTCTGCCCTCACGCGCCCCACGGTTTCCCATCCACGCGCACGATACATTCCGGCGGACACACGGTCGCGCACAACGTGCAACCGACGCACACCTCCGGGTCAATGATTGCTTTCGGGCGCGCCTTTTGATGCTCGCTCGCGCGATACGTTTCACTGCTTTCGAGAATCGCGGGACAACCGGTGTGGAAACACAATCCGCACGCGATACATTCTTCCGCGACAACCGTGAACGCGATTTTCGGCGCGGCTTTCGATTCGGGAATCAGCACGCACGGTCCTTCCGAAATCACAACCGAAGGTCCATCCCACTGGATTGCTTCGCGCACCGCGGCTTCGACTTCGCCGGGATTGAACGCGCTCGCGTGCTTGATAAATCCAACGCCGAGCGCGCGGCACAACTCTTCGTAATTCACGCGCTTGGTCGCTTTGCCGTGCATATCCTTGCCCGTCCCAGGATGATTCTCCTGCCCGGTCATTCCCGTCGTCGCGTTATCCATAATCACGACGGTTGTCTTGCCGTTGTTGTACACCGCATCGAGAAGCGGCGGAATCCCGGAATGTAAAAATGTCGAGTCGCCGATAATCGCGACCGCGCGCGGTTCGCCCGCGGATTCAAAACCGAACGCGTGCGCGATCGAGCCGCCCATTTCGAACGACGTGTTCATCGTGTTGTACGGCGGCAAACCGCCGAGTGTGTAACAACCAATGTCGCCGTTGACCGTGATGCCTTTGATGCGATTGAGCGCGGTGAACGTGCCGCGATGCGGACAACCGATGCACAACATCGGTGGACGAACCGGGATTCCAATTTCTTTCGAGAAATCATTCGGCGCGATATGCCCGGACATTTGCTGGTCAATCAGTTCGGGCAACAGTTCGCCCATATTCGTAAACACTTGTTTGCCGATGACATTCTGCACGCCCCAAAAGCGAATTTGCTCTTCGAGGAACGGCTCGCTCTCTTCGATGATGTACACTTGCGGATAGCGCGCGCAAAAATCCAGAATCATTTTTTTCGGAAGCGGGTACGTCATTCCGAGTTTGAGGAAATCCGGGTCGGGCAGAACTTCGCGCGCGTACTGATAAATAACGCCGCTCGTGATGACGCCGTACTCGACCTTGCCCGTGCCTTTTTCGATTTTATTTTCCGGGAACATTTCCGAAAATTGTTCGAGCGCGTGCAATTTATTTTCGAGCGGACCGCGATGCGCTTTGGCGAACGGTGGCACGACCCATTTCAAATTATCTTTGACGAACGGTTTCTTCGGATACGTTTTGCGTTCGCCAACCTCAACCATTCCTTTTGTGTGCGCGAGCCGGAGCGTGACGCGAATCATCACCGGCGATTCAAACTGCTCGCTGATGTCGAACGCGAGTTTCACAAAATCTTTCGCCTCTTGCGTGTCCGATGGTTCGAGCAGTGGCACTTTGCCGAATTTCGCGAAATAGCGATTGTCCTGTTCGTTTTGCGACGAGTGCGTGCCGGGGTCGTCCGCGCTCAACACAACAAAACCCGCGTTCGTGCCGCCGTACGGAAAGACCATAAACGAATCCGCGGCGACGTTCAGCCCAACGTGCTTCATCGGCGCGAACGCGCGCACGCCGGCGATTGCCGCGCCCATCGCTTCATCGAACGCGACTTTTTCGTTTACTGCCCACTGCGCTTTGACATCCTGGTAATGCGAAAGCGATTCGAGAATTTCGGTCGCGGGCGTCCCAGGATAACTCGATGCAAACACCACGCCGGCTTCCCACGCGCCGCGCGCAATCGCTTGATCACCGGACATTAATTGTTTTGTCATTGCTTGACTCCTCTATTGTTCGCCTTTATAATTCTCGCAAAGGAGATTGAAATGCGTTCAGTTCGCCAAACTCAATCACTCAAATTGCCCGCGAAACTTTTCGAACAAATGCCGCGCGGCATTCGCGCGCAACGCGAAATTATCACGCTCGGTTTGCAACAGTGGCGCGTTCGCAAGTCGCTCGAAAAATATCGTCGCGGTGAATGTACGCTCGCGTTTGCCGCTCAAGATGCCGGGATTACATTGCGAGAAATCATTCCACTTGCTTATGCGTACGGACTCGAACCTGCCGTCGAGTTGCCCGAACACGATTTGACGCCCGACGAGGCGGCGCGCTTGTGAGCAATTCAATCGTCGTGAGCGATGCCGGTCCTCTGATGGCTCTCGCGAAACTCAACGCACTCGACCTGCTCGCCAAACTTTACCCAGTCGTTTACGCATCACCAATCGTTTACGACGAAACTGTTACGCAAGGATTCGCGCAAAACGCATCCGACGCGCCACTCTTGGAAAATTATTTCGACCACGGTTTTCTCGTGGTCAAGCCCATCGCCTCTCCGCCAACCCTGCAAGAGCCAATCAAGATTCAAGACGGCGAGCGTGAAAGCATCCAACTCGCGATTCAACTTGACGCGACTGAATTTCTCATTGACGATTCACGCGCGCGCCGCGTCGCGGAAATAAATTTTGCCACCGCTGGATTGTCAATCGTTGCGCGCGGCACACTCGGAATTATTTACCTCAGTTTTCAACGCGGGTACCTCAATCGCGAGCAAACGATTCAACTTCTCGAATCTATCAAAACTCGCCGGGACATTTGGATTCACGCGAAACTGTGCGACAAAGTTTTGCGATTGATTCGCATCTAATTTTTCCTCGCGGCTTGCAACAATCGCACCATCAAACTATCGCACTATTGCACTATCCAACTATCCCCAACAACCTCGCCGCATTGCCCCCCAGTATCTTTTCCTTCGTGTCGTCCTTCAACGGCAACACGCGCACCGCATCCAGATTCTTTTTGATGTCGGGTCCGCCGGGAAAATCGGAACCGAAAATTACTTTATCCGCGAGCCGCTCGAGTTCCGGGAAATAGTCGAGCAGTTTTTGCGGCGGCAGTCCCGCGACTTCCATAAACACATTTTCGCGCAAGCGCGCGAGAAAGAATGCTTCATCGTACCACACGCCGCGCCCACTGTGCGCCATCACAATCGTCAGATTCGGAAAATCCACCGCGACATCGTCCAGGTCGAGCGGATTCGCGTATCGCAAGCGAAAGCCGCGAAAAATCGAAGAGCCGGTGTGAACCAGCACCGGGATTTGCCATTCTTCTGCGCGCGCGTAAATCGGATACATTTGCCGGTCGTTCGCGTGATAGCCCTGGTATCCCGGCATCAACTTGATGCCGCGCATTCCCAGGTTTTTGATGCAATGCGCGAATGCATCCGCCGGGCGCGCGTGCAAAAATGGATTGATGTTGCAAAACGGAATCAGCCGTTTTTGTCCGGCGCAAAATTCCGCGACCCACGCGTTTGGAATCATCCCGGTTGTTTTCGGATTTTCTTCCGCGAGACAACACGCGTAATCCACGCCGCACGCTTCCAGGTACGCATCGTATCCGCGCGGCGTCAACAGTTCATCGAGTTGGGCGCGCGCGTCCGTGCCCAGGTTCTTGTCGTACAAATCTTGAACCCAGGATTGGTACATCTCGTAGCGACCGATGTGGGTGTGGAAATCAATAACCGGGGTCATGGTTTTCCCGTAGGGGCGATGCATGCATCGCCCCTACATCATCCAATCGTCGTGTAACCGCCGCTCGCGCTGAAAATTTGCCCGGTCATGTACGCGGACATATCGGACGCGAGAAACAGAATCACGTTCGCGATGTCAATCGGTTCCGCGAGGCGACGAAGCGGATACGCCTTCGCGAGTTTTTCCGCGCCGCCCGCGCCTTCGATAAATCCTTGCGCGCCCGGCGTGTTCGTGATTCCCGGCGCGACGCCGTTGACCGTGATGTTGAATCGTCCGACTTCTTTTGCCAACGCTTTCGTGAACGCGGCAACGCCGCCCTTTGCCGCCGAGTACACCGTGAGGTACGGTTCGCCGATGCGCCCCGCGTCCGAAATCAAATTCACGATGCGCCCGTACTTTTGCGCGGTCATCACATCGAGCACCGCGCGCGACGCGTTGAGTGTGCCGTACAACGTCACGCGAATATCGCGGTCGTAATCTTGCGGCGTCATATCCTTGAACAATTTCGTCGTCCACACCGCCGCGTTGTTCACGAGAATGTCCACGCGCCCGTGCGCCGCGATCGCGGCTTGCACCATCGCTTGGGTGTCTTCGGCGAGCGTAACATTTGTGCGCGTCGCAATCGCGCCGACACCGAGCGCGCGAATTTCCGCCGCGACATTTTGCGCGCTCGCTTCGTCCATATCCGCGATGCACACATTCGCGCCGGCGCGCGCGAGCAACAACGCGGTCTCGCGTCCGATGCCGCGTCCGCCGCCGGTTACAATCGCGCTTTTGCCGAAAAGGTCAATGCTGACTGCCATAGCTTCCCCCAAATTGTTTTTACTTTTTGAGTGTGTTATAATTCACCCAGAGGTGAAAAATGTCAACTCTAACGATTGAGCATAACAGCGTCAAACTTCCCATCGAGATGGTCGCGGGCGATGGAATGGTGATTCTCACACTCGTTCCAAACGCGTATCTCGTTTTGCGCGCGAGCGATTTAGCAACTTATCCGCCGGAAAAACTCGAACGTTTGCAAACCATCACGCGCGAATTAACTCAACCGCCGGAACCAAGTTATAATTACCATCCGACCAAAGTGCGCGCGTTGCGCGAGATGCGCGCCAAAGGCATCGCAGTTTCGAGTGGTGAAGAGTACGGCTTGAAGCCGTCTTCAGTCTCGCTTGAACAAGTCCGTCAAGGGCTTGCTTCAATCCAAGGTTCGCTTGCCGATAGAATCATCGCCGAACGGGATGAACAATGACAACTTTTTTTCTTGATACCAGCGCGCTCGTCAAACAGTATCGTCAAGAACTAGGCACTGCGCGAGTTCAAGCGCTATTTGATGACGACACGAACGCGTTGTCCATTTCTGAATTATCTTTGGTCGAACTGACTTCCGCGTTTGTTCGACTCGGCAATCAAAATGAAATCACACAAGAAACGATGAATGAAGCACTAGGAAAATTCGACGCCGACACAGAAAATCGTTTTACCGTCATTGAGTTACGCGGCGATTTGATTCGGCAAGCCCGCGCGCTTGTCGCCCAACACAAACTCCGCGCGTTGGATGCTTTGCAACTCGCGAGCGTACTCGCCGTTCAATCTGAATCCCCGACTTTTGTCTCCGCCGATGAACGTTTGATTCAAGCCGCACAAGCGAATGGCTTGAACACCCTCAATCCGGTTTCTTCCGCGTAAAAATCGTCCGCATAATTCCAATCAACGCGCAATCGTTGCACGACGGATCCGCATCCACCGTCAACGCCCAGTTTTCGACGCGCACGTCGAGTCCGGCGGCGGTGTAAATTTCGATGAACTCGGGCACGCGCACCGGGAACGTCGTGAATTGGCGCGTCCACCCTTGCGCGATAATATCCTGTTCGATTTGTCTGATTTCTTCCTGGGTAGGTACTGCCATTTTCGATTTACGATTGCTGTGGCTGTCATTGCGAGCGGTTTTTGCGAAGCAATCCCCAACCTGCGAACTGGGGATTGCTTCGCTTCGCTCGCAATGACAATTACGCCGCGACCGAATCCACCGCGTCGTGTGTCGCGACCGATTCACCCGCGTTGATTTTTTCGAGACGGCGATGCGCGAGCAATGCCGCGCCAATCGCCGCGGTGTATTGCGGCATATCACCCGCCGGCACATTCACTTTTGATTTCAATTGCTCCGCGACGACGCGCGCCATCGTTTCAAAACGCAAGATGCCACCGACGAGCGTGTACTCCGGTTCCATCTGCACGCGCTTCATCAATTGCACCGAGCGTTCGGTGAGCGAGACAATCGCGCCGTGCATAATATCGGCAGGTGGAATCCCGGCGGAAACGTGATTGATCACTTCGGATTCCGCGAACACCGCGCACACGCCAGAAATCGCGACCGCGAGTTTTGAAGTCGCCATCAGCGGACCGATTTCTTCGATGCGATAACTCATATAGCGCGCGGTCTTTTCGAGAAACGCGCCAGTGCCTGCCGCGCATTTATCGTTCAAGCGAAACGAACGCACCTTGCCATTCTCGTCGAGCTTGCACGCCTTCATCGTTTGCCCGCCGACATCGAGAACCGTGCGCGTCTCTGGAAAAAAATAGCGCGCGCCGCGCGCTTGCGCGGTGAGATCGGTAACGTACACATCGCGAAACGGAATCAAGAAACGCCCGTAGCCGGTCGTCGCGATGTACTTGACATCTTTTTCCCACAGACCCGATTCCGCGAGCGCGATGTGATACGCTTTCGTCGCGGCTTCAATCAACTTGAACCCGGTATTAATCATTCCCTTGCCGACGATTTTTTTATCTTCGCTGAGAATGACCGCTTTCGTATAGGTCGAGCCGACATCAATGCCAGCCGTATAGGTCATGCGACACCTTCCTTCGCGTGATGCGGAACGCGACTCGCTTTGATGCGATCGAGCGCGAACAATGCCGCACCAAGCGCGCCCATCAAGTGCGCTTCGCCGCCGGTGTTCACTTGAAATCCCAGCATTTGATTCATCACCTCGACCATGCCCTGGTTTTTCGTAACGCCGCCGGTGAACGTAACTTGTTCTTCGATCCCGACGCGACGCAGTAACGCCATCGAGCGCGAGCCAATCGAGCGATGCACGCCGAGCAAAATGTCTTCGATTTTTTTGCCGCGCCCAAGCCAGGACAAGACTTCGGATTCCGCGAACACGGTGCACGTCGTCGAAATCGCAACCGCTTTTTCCGCGCGCAACGCGGTCGGTCCGAGATCAGCCAGGGGAATTTCGAGCGCGAACGCGGCGGCTTGCAAAAATCTTCCGGTGCCAGCCGCGCATTTATCGTTCATACAAAAATCCACGACCTCGCCATTGTCGCGCACGCGAATTGCTTTCGTGTCTTGCCCGCCCATATCGAGCACGGTGCGCGTGCCGGGAAACATATGCACTGCCCCGCGCGCGTGGCAACTGATTTCGGTGATTTGCGTATCGCCGAACGTAACTTTGTAACGACCGTACCCTGTGCCGACGATGTACTCGACTTCTGCTTCATCCACGCCGACATTTTTGACCGCGATTCGAAACGCGTTCTCCGCCGCGGTAATGACGTTCGACCCGGTATCTATAATCGCGCGCCCAACAATCTGCGCGTGTTCATCCACAACTACTGCTTTGGTTTGCGTTGAGCCAACATCAACGCCGCCTGCGTATGCCATTCGTCCTCCGTATCGAGTATTGCGTATTGCGTATTACGTAATACGCAATACGCAATATTATTTTACGCCGCCGCTTGCGCGTGTAATCTTCGCGTCGCCAGCCCTTCAAAAAACGCGTCAATGCGATTTTTCATTTGCGCTTCCGAAACGACGCGCTTGTCCATCATATCCGACTCGATAAACAAGGTCGCGACATCGCGCGCTTCCATCACCCAGCGGCGATTGTCCGCCAAGCCGGTCGAAGTCGTGCGACACGATTTGATCGGGTGATACACAATGCCGTCAACACCGTACGAATCAATTTGATCAATGATCCACTGGTTCTGAAAAAACATCGCGTCCATCGCGTGGCGCAAGCTGATCAACACGCCTTCCGATAAACTTTCAATCGGGCGATTGAGATCGTACTGAAATCCCAGGTCTGCACCGCCGGACGCGAACCACAAGTACGACGATGTGACGAATGTGCCGCCCCATTCCGAAAACAATTCGTAGAATCGGCGGAAAATGGGATAGCACGGCACGCCCACAATCGAGAGCCGGTATTTTTCGTCGCGCAATGTGCCGATACCGTGCGCGGCTTTGTATTCCATTTCCACAACCAGGTCTTCAAAATATTTCGCGCCGTCCGCAGTGCCGCGCAACGCGTTGACGACACCGAGAAAGATCGTGCCTTCGTTCAGCGCGTTAAAGAGCGCGGGATGCGACTTGTTCAATTCCAACACGCGACGATACGCGCGGGACATTCGATTCGTCTTCTCCATCACGTCGCGCAATTTATCAATGTCGAATTTTTTGCCGGTGAGTTTTTCGCACAGCGCGATCAACTCGCGGAGTTGCGCCTCGACGTATTTGCGATCACTTTCAAAATACGAATTCTGTCGCCAATCGAGCGATTTGATCGCGCGCGAGCCGGGCGCGTCGAGCGTGAACGTCGGACAATCGTACATCCGTTCCCAGATTTCGCCCCATTTCATGTACGTGTTGCACGCGTTCGTCATAATCGCGAGCGACGGTTTTGGAATCGTGCCCATCGGATGCTCTCCGCCGCGCAATTGCAACGCGACATCGGCTTTAACGTAACCGCAAATGTCCGGCGAGTAACCGTAATCCTCGGCTTGCATCAAGTACTCGTGCGCGACGCGCCGCACCGCCATTTGCAAGGAATGAATTTCCGGAAAGACGGTGTGATAATCGAACACGCGCAAAATTTCCTGAAGACTGCCCATTACGAAAACGTACGCGGCTGGCTCGTTGCGTTCCTTTGCAGTCGTGAGCGAGTTGAACCAATCGCGAAACAAGCGCGCGCCTTCCGCGTTGCCGCGCCCGACTATATCTTGCCCATTTGGTTTGTCTGGCATTATTTCCTCCGAATGTCATTGCGAGCGAAGCGAAGCAATCCCCAACGTGTCGAGGAGATTGCTTCGTCGCAAAGTGCGCTCCTCGCAATGACAATTATTCAAACAGAATACTCTCGACAAACGTCTCGAGTTGAATTTGCATATGATCGAACCCGGTCATTTTTTCCTCAAACTCGCTGATGAAATACGGGACATTTTTTTCGTCCAGGTATTTGCTGTACGCGACTTGCTCGTCGAGACCTGGTTCGCACATTTTCGCGGCGGTAACAATCGCGGCTTGCGCGCCGGAATCCTGCAAGCGCTTGTACAACATTTTTTCTTTCGGCTTGCGAAGATCATGTTGCACCGGGCTGTACGACGAATCGTTGATGTACGCGTTCGCAAGATTCATCAACGGATCGCCGTCGGTCGGGACATCGTTCAGAATCCAGCGCAAGCCAATGAGCAAATCGTCGTCCACGACGTAGCACGAATTTCCAATCACGCGCAACAGATCGAGCGGCGGCTGTTCGCAGAATCCGCCCTCGAACACGACGCGAATCTTGTCTTGCTTTTTCGCCGCGCGCGTTTTGATTTGTGGAATCACCGCCGCGAGCAATTCGTTATGCTCTTCGCGCGGCATCAACCCGCCGAGGTTGACCAGGACGTACGCCTCGTCAATCGAAAGCAACCAGGGCGTCTCGCGTTTGATCGCGTACACCTCGCGCAGTAACCGGCGATTTTCGTTGAACACGCGAATCGAATTTCGCAACGCGACCTCGCTGATTTTTTTGCCGGCGACGTTTTCGATCTCGCCTTGGATGCGCGCGTACTCATCGCGCGTGTACTGCACCGAGTACGCTGAATTCGCGTTCTGCGGCAGATACAAAATCTGGCACGGGTATTCGAAATTGCGTCCCCAAATTCCGGCGAGATTGCGCGCGACATCGCAAATCGGATGCGTAACGAAAATGTCGAGGTCGGTCGTTTTCGTCAAGCACAGTTCGAGCGAGCTACGCACGATGGAACACAGGTACGAGCCGAAATGCGAATCGGCGCGCTTGCGATCGATTTGCGAGCCGCGCAATTTGACCGGCAACATTCCGGCGGCGTGCGCGATTTCTTCGGGAAAATACACCTGAAAGTGTCCCAGGATTTTCCCGCCGTCGGCGCGCCATTTTTTCACCGTCGGGAAATCGGTATCTTCGACCAGCTCTCGGCACTGGTATAAAATTTCGTCGAGTGGTTTGTTACGCCATTCGTTGAAAACTGTCATCAGTTCCTCCGTATTTTGCGTACTGTCATTGCGAGCGGTTTTTGCGAAGCAATCCCCAACCAGTGACGTGGAGATTGCTTCGTCGCAAAACCCGCTCCTCGCAATGACAAATTATTTTTCTTTCCAAACCGGCGCGCGTTTTTCCATAAACGCGTTCAATCCTTCGACCGCATCTTCCGTTTTCATCAAATCGTTAAGGTATGATTTTTCGATTGCCGCGAGTCCTTGCGCGAGACCCAGGTTCACCGCGCGTTTCGCGTGTTGCAGAACGACGCCGCTCAACGAAGTGAGCCGCGCGACGAACGCATCCACCTTCGCGGCGAATTCTGCTTCGGGCGCAACTGCGTTCACCAAACCAAGTCGCTCCGCTTCGCGCGCGTCAATCGTATCGCCGGTGAGCAACAGTTCCATCGCCTTGTTGCGCGCGATGAGACGCGGCAGAACGAGCGTCGCAATCGGCGCGAACACGCCGACTTTGATTTCGGGCTGGGCGAATTTCGCGCGTTCGCTCGCGACGATGAAATCGCAGGCGAGCGCGACTTCGCATCCGCCACCGAGCGCCGCGCCTTGCACCGCCGCGACGATGGGTTGTTCGAGCGACCAGAGCGTGTGAAAGATCGCGTGGAATTTTTCGATCATCATGCCGACTTTATCCGGCGTGTGATCCGCAATGTCCACACCCGCGCTAAACGCCTTGCCCGCCGCCGCGATGACGATGACCTTGACGGCGCGATCACCCTTGAGCGATTTGAGCGCGGCGTTCATTTCCTCCATCATCGCGATATCAATCACGTTGAGCGGAGGTTTGTTCATCGTTACGCGCGCGATGCCGTTTGATTTTTCAAGTGAGATGGTTGACATTTATTCCTCGTGAAACGTAAGGCGTAAAACGTGAAATCTAAATCTTTGTCTACAATAAATCCTTTTCGCGAATCAAATAACTGCGGAAATCGCGAGCTACGATTTCCAAATAGCGCGGATCATTTTCATCCCAATTTACAAACACGAAACATCTAAACGGAGGAGGATGGGACATCTCGCTCAATGAGTACACCATCATGGATATCTGGTTCGGTGATGTAGCCAACAAAGGTTTGCTCAGTCATATTACGAATCACGTTTTACGCATTACGTGTCAGGGTTCACCACATCGTGAACACTTTTTGGTATTGGTTTAGGTCAGGCAGGGTTCACCACATCGTGAACACATTCCGTCGCCGTTCGAACCGTTTGAATTGTGTTTGCAAAGGTACAATGGGCTCACTCAGA
>JACRPR010000201.1 GCA_016223105.1 Chloroflexota bacterium
GCAACATAGAGTATCGTGTAGCAGAATGCTCACGCACTCAGCCAACAAATTGACGCATTTGAAGAACTGTTCAAGTTATTTTCGGTCAAACCCTAAGGCGATGAATGCGTACATCAGGAATTTGGATTAGTCAGAACACGCTCTGCGCCATCAAGCTTTGGATTTGGGAGATCAAATGCCTCATCACCACATCACCCTCACCGTCAACGGTGATTTGCACGAACTCGATATTGATCCGCGCCGAACCTTGCTCGACGTTCTGCGCGATGAACTCGAATTGAAAGGCGCGCACCTGGGTTGCGATTCCGGCGATTGCGGCGCGTGCACCGTTTTGATGGACGACGAGCCAGTGCCATCGTGCCTCGTGCTTGCGGTGGACGCGGCAGGGCATAACATCGTAACCGTTGAAGGTCTGCTTCAAAACGGCGAACCGCATCCGGTTCAAAAAGCAATCGTCGCGCACGGCGGAGTTCAATGCGGCTATTGCACACCCGGCATCGTCGTCTCATCCGTCGCACTGCTCAACCAAAATCCGCATCCCACCGAAGCCGACGTGCGCGAAGCCATCGCCGGCAATCTGTGTCGTTGCACCGGGTATCAAAAGATTGTCGAGGCGGTGGTGGAATTGGGAAAATGAGCCAATAGCAATCTCCCAATCTCTGAATCTCTCAATCTCTTATCCTCAATCAGAAATCGGAAATCGAAAATGAGTTATTCCATCATCGGTCAACGCATGCCCAAAATGGACGCGCTCGATAAAGCGACCGGGCGCGTCGAGTACGGTCACGATTTGAAATTGCCGGGAATGTTGGTCGGCAAAATTTTGTACGCGAACGTGCCGCACGCGCGCATCGTTTCGATTGAAACGTCGCGCGCGAAAAAATTGCCGGGCGTCAAAGCCGTGTTGACCGCGCAAGATACGCCGCGCATCAAGTTCGGATTCGGGCGCGATAACTTGCCGCTCAAAGAAGGCAAGGTCTTGTCGCGACGCGATGAGATCGCGGCGGTCGCCGCGGTGGACGAGGATACCGCGTGGGAAGCATTGTCGCTGATCCAGGTCGAGTACGAACCGCTCGTCCCGGTGTTCGACGCGAAAATCGCGCTCGAACCCGGCGCGCCGCGCATCCACGAATCGCGCAAATCGAATTTGTTCGACGTGTACGATTACACGCACGGCGATGGCGAGCGCGGGTTCGACACCGCGGACGTTGTCGTCGAGGATGAGTTTGAAATCGGTTACGCGTGTTACGCCGCGCTCGAAACTTCGATGTGCGCCGCGCAGTGGGACAATCAAAATCGTTTGACGATTTGGACGCCGACCCAGATTCCATTTTTACTTCAACGCGATTTGGCGGAAGCGCTCGGAATGTCCGGGCGCGATGTGCGCGTTTTGCAACCGGTGATCGGCGGATCGTTCGGGCGCGGGCTCGACGTGTATCCGATTGAAGCGATCACTGCTCTGCTCGCAAAAGCCGCGCGTCGCCCGGTCAACATCACCTTCACGCGCGACGAAGAATTTCTCGCGTCGGCGACGCGGCAACCGGTCAAAGCGCGCATCAAGACCGGCGCGAAACGCGATGGCACGTTGTGGGCGCGCGCGGCGTACCTCGACCTCGATGCGGGTCCGTACATTTCCTGGGGCGCGCTCGAACCGCTCGTAATGATGGAAGCGATCGCGTCCTTGTATCGCGTCCCGCACGCGCGTTTCATCGCGAATGTGGTGTACACCAACAACCTGGTGACCGGCGCGGTGCGCGGGTACGGCAATCCGCAAGGAACTTTTTTTCTCGAATGTTCGATGGAACATCTCGCGCGCGAACTGGGAATGGACTCGGTCGAGTTTCGATTGAAAAACGCGAATCGTCCGAACGAAGAAACGCCGCAAGGTTTGAAGATTACGAGTTGTGGTCTGCGCGAATGTCTGGTTGAATCAGCAGAGCGAATCGGTTGGGGACATCCAACTTCCAACGTCCAACCTCCAACTTCCAATGTCCGGCGCGGGATTGGAATTGCCGCGACCTTAAATGTCGGCGGCGGCGCGCGCATTTACAAGAGCGATGGTTGCGGCGCGACCGTCAAGGTGGATGATTTCGGACGCGTGACGCTCATCACCGGCTCGACTGAAATCGGGCAAGGTTCAGAAACAACACTCGCGCAAATTACTGCCGAAGCGTTGGGCGTGCGCGTCGAAGATATTACCGTCATCAACAACGACACGAATGTGAAACCCTGGGACGTTGGCACGCACGCGAGCCGCACGACGTTCATCGCCGGCAAAGCCGCGTGGATCGCCGCGAAAAAAGTGCAAGCGCAGATTTTGGAAAAAGCGAGCGAGGCGCTCGGCGCGCCGGTCGAATCGCTCGAAATGCGTGACCGAATGATTCGCGTCAAGGACGACGCGAAAAAATCAATCGCGTACGATCGCATCGTGCGCGCGATGCACTATCGCGAAGGCGGCACGGTGTTGAGCGCGGATGGCTGGTACGATCCGCCGACGCAACTCGTGGACAAGAATACGTGGAAGGGCAACATCTCCGCGTCGTACGGATTTGGCGCGCAAGCCGCCGAGGTTGAAGTGGATCTGGAAACCGGCAAAGTGCGCGTGTTGAAAATCGTTGCGGCGCACGATGTTGGCAAAGCGATCAACCCGATGGCAGTCGAGGGACAAATCGAAGGTGGCGTCACGATGGCGCTCGGTTACGCGCTCACCGAAGAATTGCAAGTGAAAGATGGTCGCGTGTTGAATCCATCGCTTCTCGATTATCGCGTGCCGACCGCGCTCGACGTTCCGAAAATCGAAACGGTGATTGTCGAGACGGAAGACCCCGAAGGTCCGTTCGGCGCGAAAGGTGTCGGCGAGCAACCGACGAATCCAACTGCGGCGGCAATCGCGAACGCGGTGTACGACGCGATTGGAATTCGCATCAAAAGTTTGCCGCTCACCGCGGAAAAAGTTTTGCGCGCGATCAAAGAATCGAAATGAAGGCGTCGAGCGTTTACGCGGTGACTTGTCTGACGAACCACCCGCTAAAGCGTCGAATCCAATCTCTTAATCTCTTAATCTCTCCCGAGGTAAGCGATGTCGAATTTGCGAATGAACCCCAACCTGTTGAACGTTCCGCCGTACATCGGCGGCAAGCCGATTGAAGAAGTGCAGGACGAGTACGGTTTGCGCGACATTGTAAAAATCGCGTCGAACGAAAACGCGTTCGGTCCATCGCCGCGCGCGCTCGCGTCGTTTCATCATTCACTGCCGCACGCGCATCGCTATCCTGGGATTGCGGATCGCCGCTTGCGTCAAAAACTCGCGAAACGTTTCAACGCGCAACACAGTGCGAATTTCACCGAAGCGAATTTCATGACCGGCAACGGCTTGACCGATGTTCTGCGAATGTTGGCGCTGACCTTCATTTACGATGGCGGCGAAAGTGTCTTTTGCACTCCGACGTTTCCGTTGTATTCGATTTATACGAGAATGTTTGGCGGCAAAGCCGTCGCCGTGCCGCACAAAAATTATTCTCACGATTTGCCGGCGATGCTCGACGCGATTAACGACAACACGCGGCTCGTGTTCGTGTGCAATCCGAACAATCCGACCGGCACGCTCATTACGCGCGACCAGGTCGAAACATTCGTGCGCCACGTTCCGCAAACCGCGCTCATCGTGTTCGACGAAGCGTATTTTGATTTCGTGCAGGATGGAAATTACTCGAACTCGGTCGAGTACGTCCAAGAGCAAGTGCCAAACGTGATGGTTTTGCGCTCGTTCTCAAAATCGTACGGGCTCGCGAATTTGCGACTCGGTTACGCGCTCACCTCCACCGCAATCATTGACCATCTGTCGCGCGCGCAGATCGCGTTCAACACGAGCGACCAGGTTTTGCACGCGGGCATCGCCGCGCTTGACGACGATGAATACCTCGACTATGTTCGCAAGCAATTGTTCGTCGAAAAGAAATTTTTGTACGATGGACTTGCCGCGCTCGATTTGACGTATGTGCCGACCGAAACGAATTTCATTTTGCTGACGCATCTGCCGCGCGAGGTCAAGCACATCAACGAAGAAATGTTGCGGCGCGGTGTCATCATTCGACCGATGGGTGGATTTGGAATGCCGGACGCGATCCGCATCACGATTGGCACGCGCGAGGAGAACGAACGATTTTTGAACGCGATGCGCGATGTTTTAAAACAATGAAGCCATGACGCATCACATCGAAGTTGATCAAAGCGGACGGACTGACCGTTTCAACGAAGACACCGCACTCGCGTTGTCGGATGGAATTCAACACGCGATTTTGTTGAGCGCGGCAGTCAAGCGCGCGTGTTATCACAAATTGCGCGAACGAAACTTGCCCAAGCCGGTCGCCGCCGTGCGATTGTTCTCTGCCGGGTTGGTGATTCTGCTCAATGCGCGCGCGCGTGAACTCGATAGCATTTGCATTGATCCTGAATTTCCGGGTTGGGAGGGCGAAATCGCGCGCCATCTGTTTCGGCGATTGAAATGGCTTCGCAAAGACCAGGTCTATTTCGCGCAGATCGGTAAAGAATCGCGCGCGCATGATTTGGCGTGGGGAACATTTCGGCGAAAACGCGAGCCAGATAAACGGGTGAGCGTGGTTGAATTGCTGAAGGCGTGCTGAGGAAAAAGCAGAGGTCAGGTGGTCCCCTGTCGTGTGGGGAGCGCAGCTAGCTTAAGTCACGGACTGGATACCGCCGAGTTCGGCATAGCCACCTGACCTTGCGATGATCATTATATCACAAATCGCGGAGATGACAATATGTCTTTTGTAAAACGTGTCGAGCGCGTCGCGCTCGCGGTCGAAAATCTTGAGCAGGCGCGCGCGTATTTCGAAAAATGTTTCGGCGCACAATTTTGCCCGGAAGAATTGATCGAGGATATGGGCATCCGCTATCAACCGTTCGACATCGGCGAAAGCAAAATGGAATTGTTGCAAGCCACGCGTGACGATTCGCCGGTCGCGCGCTTTCTCAAATCGAATGGCGGACCCGGCGTGCATCACATCACGTACGAGGTGGACGATCTCGACGCGGCGATCCAAGAATTCGAAGCGCGCGGTGGCAAGATCGCGTATCGGCACACGTACAAACCGGGTGTAACCTTTGAAGGGTACGTGTGGCGCGAAGCGTTCGTGCATCCCAAAGACGCGTTCGGCGTGCTGATTCATTTCGCGGAAAAGAAAAAAGTGTAACACGCGAATCGCAATGTCGCATCACATCGAAGTTGACCAAAGCGGACGCACCGATCGTTACAACGAAGACACCGCGCTCGCGTTATCGGATGGAATTCAAGCCGCGATTTTGTTGAGCGCGGCGGTCAAGCGCGAGTGCTATCAAAAATTGCGCGCGCGTAAAATGTCCAAGAAACTCGCGGTCGTCAGAGTGTTCGCGGCGGGGTTGGTGATTCTTCTGCAAGACAAACGCGACGCGATCGATTTGATTTGCATTGACACGGAATTTTCCGGCTGGGAAAGCGACATTCTGCCGCATCTGCTTCGGCATTTGAAATGGTTGCGGCGTGACCAGGTTTATTTCGCGTCCATCGGGAAAAAATCGCGCGCGCACGATTTGGCGTGGGCAACTTTTCGCCGGAAACGCGCGCCGAATAAAAAAGTGAGCGTCGAGGAATTGTTGAGGGCGTGCTGAGGAAAAGCAACAGGTCAGGTAAGTCCCTGTCGTGTGGGAGCCACAGCTGACTTACATCACGGACTGGTTACCGCCGAGTTGGGTACAGCTACCTGACCTTGCGACGATATTATATCACAGATTCCAGAGTTGACAATCACCGATGTCGCATCACATCGAAGTTGATCAAAGCGGACGCACCGACCGATTCAACGAAGACACCGCGCTCGCGTTTTCGGATGGAATTCAATGCGCGATTTTGTTAAGCGCGGCGGTCAAGCGCGAGTGTTATCAAAAATTGCGCGAACGAAATTTGTCGAAGAAAGTGGCGGCAGTTACGATTTTCGCCGCGGGATTGGTCATCCTTTGCTTGGCGATTCACACCTGGCGCGGCGACAGCAAGCCGAACAAAAAAGTGAGCGTGGAAGAATTGTTGAGGGCGTGCTGAAAAAATAAAGCAAGTCAGGTGAGCCCCTGTCGTGTGGGGATCGCAGCTGGCTTACATCGCGGACTGGTTACCTGAGTTGGGCACAGCCACCTGACCTTGCGACGATATTATAACACAGAATTTTGAAATGACAATCCCATTTTCGAGATTGACCGTTCTCTCCATCGAGCAAGCGACGACACTGCCATATCTCACCTTGCATCTCGCGCAAGAAGGGATGCGCGTGATTCGCGCAGAGAATCCGCCGCGCGGCGATCCGAATCGCTGGGTCGGCGCGAACGTGCTTGGCGAAGAGGGAATGAACGCGTACTTTTTGCCGAACAACGCGGGCAAGGAAGCAATCACGCTCAACCTCGCAAGCGATGAAGGCAAAACGATTTTGCACGCGCTCATCGCAAAATTGCCGGTGGATATTTTCGCGACGAATCAACGTCCGAAAGATTACGCGAAACTGGGAATTGATTTTGAAACTTTGCGCGCGCTCAACCCGCGCTTGATTTGGGTCGGCATCACCGGCTTTGGTCCCGCGAGCAATGAAGCCGCGTACGATCCGATTCTGCAAGCGCGCGCCGGGTTTATGGATTTGACCGGCGAACGCGCTGGCACGCCGCTCGTCTTTGGTTTGCCGATGGTTGACCTGGGCGCGGGCGAGCACGCGTACGGGCAAGTGATGCGCGCACTGTACTTGCGCGAGCAAACCGGGCAAGGCGCGCGCATTGATGTTTCGATGTTTCAGAGCGCGGTGTCGTGGATGGTTAGCCCGGTAATGCTCACGAAAAGTTTTGGGCAAGCAGTCGAGCGGCGCGGCAACACGCATCAATTTTTCGCGCCGGTCTCGGTCTATCCGACGCGCGATGGATTTGTCTACGTCGCGGTCGGCAACGACAAACAATGGGAAGCGATTGTCGCGACGCGCGAATTTGCCGCGCTCGCGCGCGACGCGTACGCGCGCAACGCGGGACGCATCGCGGATGTCGCCGTGCTCAATCGCGCGATTGCGGAAATCACGCGCGCGCAATCAACGCAAGAGTGGATTGAATTTTTTGTCGCGCTCGGCGTCCCGGCATCGCGCGTCAATTCGATGCGCGAGATGATTGCCGACGAGTATGTGCATCGCACGATGCTCACCGCGCACGATGCGCGCACCGGCGCGACAATTCATCTGCCCGCGCCCGCGGTCGTTCCCGGCTTTTTGCGCGATGCAAGTTTCCAAATGAAATTTCCCCCGCGCCTCGGTGAGGACAATGAGCGAGTGTACGGCGCATTGGGATACGATGTTGCAAAGTTGAAAGAGCGCGGAGTGATTTGATTGGATGTTGGAAGTTGGAAATTAGACGTTGGAAGTTGGAAGTTGGAAGACGGTTTCCAACCTCCAATGTCAAACTTCCAACTTCCAAAGCGGAGCGTAAATGGATTTTTCCATCTCACCCCAACACGAAATTTTCAGAAGAACCGTCGCGGAATTTGTCGAAAAAGAAGTAACGCCGCGCGTTTCCGAAATGGAAGAACGCCGCGAGATTCCGCGCGAGTTTTACGCGCGGATGGGTGAACTCGGTTTCTTTGGTCTGCGTTATCCCGAAGAGTACGGCGGCGCGGGCGCGGACTCGATGATGTTCGCGATTTTTCTCGAAGAGATGGCGCGCGGATACATTTCGCTCGCGGCGGCGGCGATGATGCAATGCTTGATGGGCACGAATTTCATTTATCGTTTCGGCACCGAAGCGCAACGCTCGCGCTTGCTCGTGCCCGCGCTTCGCGGCGAAAAAATCGGCACGATTGCAATGACCGAACCGGGCGCGGGCAGTGACCTCGGCGCGATCACAACGCGCGCCGTGCGCGAAGGCGACAGCTACATCATTGATGGAACTAAATCGTGGATCACCTCCGCGACGCGCGCGGATTTTTTCACCGTCGCCGCGAAAACGAATCCCGATCCAAAAGCCGGGTTCAAAGGGATTGATATGTTCCTCGTCGAGAAAGGTACACCCGGTTTGTCGGTCGGCAAAAAAATCGCGAAAGCCGGCGCGGTTGCATCGGAGACAAGCGAACTCACATTCAACGAAGTGCGCGTGCCGGCGGAAAATCTTTTCGGCGGCAAAGAAGGTTTTGGATTTGCGGCTCTGCGCGAAATGCTCAACGAAATTCGCGTAATGACCGGCGCGCTCGGTCTCGGACTCGCGCGCGCGGCGCGCGATGAATCAATCACGTACGCGCAACAACGGATGGCGTTCGGAAAAAAGATTGGCGATTTTCAAGCGATTCAACACAAGGTCGCGGACATGGAAATCGAAATCGAATTGTCGCGGCTCGCCGTGCAGTACGGAGCGTGGTTGATTGACCAAAAACAACCGTGCAACAAAGAAGCGGCAATCGCGAAATTATTCGCGACGGAAGCCGGCGTCCACGCCGCCGATGAAGCGACGCGCATCTTCGGCGCGTACGGTATGGCGATGGAAATGACGCCGCAGAGATTATTCCGCGACGGACGATTTTTGTTGTACGGCGGCGGCACGAGCGAAATTTTGCGGAACATTATCGCGAAGGAAATCGGGATATAGAAGACAGAGAGGGCAGAAGAGGGCGAAGAAGGTGGAGAGGTGTGTGCCTTCTGTCACCTCTGCGTCTTCTTCGCCTTCTCAATCCTTCTCCGCCTTCTTATCCCTTATCATTTTCAGGAGGTTACGATGCCTTACAAACCAAAAGGTCTCACGTTCGATCAGTTCAACATTGGCGATGTGTTTGTGTGCCAGGCGCGAACCGTCACGGAGGCGGACACGGTGAATTTCGCGGGCGTGTCGGGCGATTACAACCCGCTTCACACCGACGAAGAATTTGGCAAGGCGACGCCGATGGGCAGTCGCATCGCGCACGGCGTTTTGATTCTCGCGATTGCAACCGGGCAGGCGAATCAACTCGGCGTGTTCGAAGGCACGACGATCGCGTTGATGCAACAAACGATCAAGTACGTCGGTCCGGTAAAATTCGGCGACACGGTTCACCTTGAGATCAAAGTCGCGGAGAAAAAAGAATCGTCGAAACCGGATCGCGGCGTCGTTACGTTCGACGCGACCGTGTTGAATCAAAACGGCAAACCGGTGATTGATGGCCAGTGGATTTGCTTGATGAAGAGAGGATGATGCTCTCTGTCATTGCGAGCGTTTTTCGCGAAGCAATCTCCACCGTGTGAATTGGAGATTGCTTCGTCGGCAAAAAACGCCTCCTCGCAATGACAATTTTGTGGAGGAGACAATGCGACTCGAAAACAAAGTGGCGATTGTAACCGGCGGCGCGAGCGGCATCGGGCGCGCGACGGTGTTGAAACTCGCGCGCGAAGGCGCGCGCGTCGCGATTGCCGACATCGAAAGTCAGATGGAACTCGCGGGCAAAGTTGTTGATGAAGTGAAAAGTGCAGGCGGCAACGCGATCGCGGTCGCGGCGAATGTCGCGAATCGCGCGCAGGTCGAAGCGATGACCGAAACTGTGGTGAAGCAGTTCGGACGCTTGGATATTTTAGTTGCGAATGCTGGGATCACGAAAGACGCGTTCACGATTCGCAAAACGAAAGAAGGCGAAATCAAAAAAATGAGCGACGAGCAATGGGACGCGGTGCTCGGCGTGAACCTTAAAGGAACGTGGTTGTGTTGCCAAGCCGCCGCGTTGCCGATGATGGAACAAAAATCCGGCAAGATGTCGCTGACCGCGTCGTTCGGGATTCGCGGCAATATGGGGCAGGCGAATTACGCCGCGTCGAAAGCCGGGATCATCGGGCTCACGCGCACGCTCGCGCTTGAATTCGCGCGCTTTAACGTCAACGTGAATTGCATCGCGCCGGGCGCGACGAAAACGCCGATGACCGCGACGATCCCCGCCGACCTGGTCGCGAAACTCTCGGAAAAAATTCCACTCAAACGTTTTGCCGAACCGGAAGAAATCGCGAACGTGCATTTGTTCCTCGTGAGCAATGAATCGAGTTACGTCACGGGGCAATGTATTTTTGTGGATGGCGGCGGCACGCTCGGAGTGTAATTGGTAAGTGGTAATTGGTAATTACGCTTTACCAATTACCATTTACCGCTTTGCGGTGAATGATGACAGACGAAAAACCAATCCGAGTTCTCATTGCCAAACCCGGTCTCGATGGACACGACCGGGGCGCAAAAGTGGTCGCGCTCGCTCTGCGCGATGCCGGGATGGAAGTGATTTACACCGGCTTGCATCGCACGGTCGAGGAGATTGTCGCGGCGGCGGTGCAAGAAGATGTGGATGTGATCGGACTTTCGATCTTGTCCGGCGCGCATCTGCCGATTTGTGAAAAATTATTTACAAAAATGCGCGATGCCGGGATCGCGGACAAGCCGGTGATTGTCGGCGGCAACATTCCCGTGCGCGATCATCCCGCGTTGCGCGCGCTCGGCGTCGCCGGCGTGTTCGCGACAAGTTCGGAGTTGGGCGCGATTGCGGACGCGGTGAAAAAGACCGCGCGAACTAATTAGCGAAGATGGATGCCGCGAGTGAGTTGTATCCCGAACCGATCCCGGTTTATCGCGAGTTACACGAACCGCGCGATTTTCTAGAACCTGCGCGCGGCAAAGGGTTGGAACATTTCGCGAAAATCAAACCGCGCGAGTTGCGCGCGTTAGGGATCGCGCCTAAAAGTGATGTCGTCGCGGTGACCGGAAAAATCAAGCAAAAAATCGCCGCGCGTAATATCACATTGGGAATCGCGCGTTTGGTGGTTGAGCAGTGGGACTATCAGCGACGTTCTCATCGTCGAGAACGAAGTGTGGAACGCTACAAATTCATCGAGGGCAAGTGGTATATGACAGTCGTTTTTGTGCCGGATCGAAAAGACAAACATCCGCACAACTCGCTTGCATCAGTTTACCAAAGAAATACCAAAGATGTTGAAGATTGGATCGTGGAAGGGAAACTCTGGGGCAGGGAAATCGAGAAATAAAAAATGGCTCCTGGCGGTGTGGCAAGCCGCAGTTTCCCCCTCAAACGGTTGTGAGTCCTTTTCTCACCTCATGAGCGATGCTCATGGCTGGAGCGGCTGAAGATTTCACCAGCGAATTCCCTTGGGGGCGTGAGTGCCATTCTCACTTCAGAAGCCGATTCTATTATAACAGTTATTCGGAAGGTGTCAATGAGTGAAAAGAAAAACCGCGAGGTCATTCTCGAATCCGGCATTCCGATCAAACCGGTGTACGGTCCCGATGACATAGCGCAAATGAATGTCGCGCGCGACCTGGGCAAGCCGGGCGAATTTCCATTTACGCGCGGAATTCATCCGTTGATGTATCGCGCGCGCCCGTGGACGATGCGGCAGTACGCCGGGTTCGGCACGCCGCAAGATACGAACGGTCGTTTCAAATTTCTGATCGAGCACGGACAGAATGCGCTCAACGTCGCGTTCGATCTGCCGACGCAGATGGGACTCGATTCGGACGATCCGCGCGCGGAAGGCGAAATCGGTCGCGTCGGAATGGCGATTGATTCACTGCGCGATATGCAGGTCGCGTTCGACGGCATCCCGCTCGACAAGGTGAGTGTCTCGATGACGATCAACGCGGTCACGCCGATCATTCTCGCGATGTACATCACGGTCGCGGAGCAACAAGGCGTGCTGCTGACGGAAGTGCGCGGGACGACCCAGAACGATATTCTGAAAGAGTACGTCGGACGCGGCGCATGGATTTTTCCGGTTGAACCGGCGATTCGAATGATCGCGGACACGATGGAATTTTGCGCGCGCAGTGTACCGAAATACTATCCAGTGTCGGTGTGCGGCTATCACATTCGCGAATCGGGTGCGACGCCGGTGCAAGAAATCGCGTACGCGTTTTGCATCGCGCGCGCGTACATCGAACGTGTGATCGCGCGCGGGTTGAACGTGGACGAATTTGCCGGACGCTTGTCATTCAACTTTGACATCTTTGGCAATTTGTGGGAGCAGGTCGCGAAATTCCGCGCGGCGCGACGCGTGTGGGCGAAATTATTGCGCGATGAATTTGGCGCGCAAAACCCGGACACGATGCAAATGAAAATGATCGCGGGCGGCGGCGGCGGCGGATTGACGATTGAAGAGCCGGAAAACAATATCGTGCGCGGCGCGTACTATGCGCTCATCTCCGCGCTGAGCGGCGCGCAAACGATGGCGTTGTGTTGCTTCGACGAAGCGTACACGATTCCGAGCGAAAAGGCGTCGCTGATTTCGCTTCGCACGATGCAAATTCTCGCGGACGAAATGGGGTTGAGCGATACGGTGGATCCGCTCGCGGGTTCGTACTATATCGAGTGGCTGACGAATGAAATGGAGGCGCGCATCGTCGCGGAAATGAAACGCGTGGACACGGAAATGGGCGGCGTCGTCAACGGTGTGAGCAAGGGCTTGGTGCAAGCGGAGGTCGCGCGGCAGGCGTTGTTGTACGAACAAAAAATTCAGCGCGGCGAAATGGTCAAGGTCGGCGTGAACAAATATCGCGTCGAAGGTGAACGCGCGTCCCAGGATGTCGAACTGCATCAGTACAAACCCGAAGCGACCGAAGAACAATTGCGCCGTCTCGCGCAAGTGAAAGCGGAACGCGATGCGAGCGCGGTGCAAGCCGCGTTGAATCGCGTGCGCGCTGACGCGACAGCCGGCGTCAACATTATGCCGGCGATGCTTCAAGCCGTGCGCGCGTACGCGACGGTTGGAGAAATTACAGGCGTGTTGAAAGAGGTGTTTGGGGAGTTTCGCGAACCAGTTCGATGGTAAGCAGGTAGAGGGAACGGGCACGTATGCAATTCCTCGGATGTATCGCCAAATTAATCGCGTTTGGTTGCGCGATTCTCTTTATCGTCACCGCGTTGTTGGCTTTGCTGTTCTTTAACATTGACCAGCATTTTATGAGCTCGGGCACATACAAACGCGCGCTCGCGCAAGAACAAGTCTATGCGCGCTTGCCGTCGCTCGTCGCAGAATTGGTGACGAGTTTGGGCAACTATAATCCATGCGTAGAGAATCCGGAATTAGAGCGATGCAAACTTGATACACCATCGCCGCCTACCGACCATCTACTTTATCCGGTTTATAATGCGCCATCGCCAGAATTGAAAAGTTGTCTCAGCCGCGCGCTCGGTGAGAACACGTATGCGACGCTCGCGAGTGGCAAACGTCAAGCGACAAGAGCAGAGATCGAGCCGACCAAATTCTGTATGCGGCAATTCGGCGTGCCGGCGAGTATGATCTCCGGCAAAGGTGGTCCGCCACTTTATTTTTGGATGCTTGACGCATCCGATATCGAAGCGATCCTTGCCGCGCTTTTTCCCGCCGACTTGATACGAACAAAAACAGAAAATTTTCTTGATCAACTTTTTGATTACCTGGATTCCCAATCGGATAGCATCAAGATTTCTTGGGTGGATTTGAAGACGCAACTGAATGGCGACGCGGGGATGACAGTCCTTGTTCGAATCTTGCGCGCGCAACCGCCGTGCACCAAAGAGCAATTAACTCGATTGACCAACATCAATCCCGGCGTTGAGGTTGAAAAATTGCTGGCATGCCGTCCGCCCGAAGAGATAATCACGCAAGTTGCGCCGCAGATTCATGCTGTTGCGCGTGGTTCAATCGTCAAGATACCGGATCAAGCAGTGCTACCTTTGCCAACGCGAGATGAAAGCATGAATTCATCGAACAAGGCAGACGGTCTTGAAGGCGTGATCAAAATGGTTCCTTTGATCAGATTGGTCTTACGTACAAGCCCGCTCGTTCCGCTCGTGTTGTTGCTGATGATCGCATTATTCGGGGTGCGTTCGCTCAAAGGATTGATGCTTTGGTGGGGCGTGCCGTTTTTGCTGATCGGACTTGTCGGTGGTGGATTCGTTTTCATCGCTTGGCTTGCGATGGATTGGGGGATGGCAACAATTGCTCCTGCCGACAAAATGACCGCGATGGGATTCACGGCAAATCTGGTGGAGACAGGCATCAGCGTAGCGAGGGATGTTGCGCGGTCTCTGAATTTGTGGATTGGCGGCGAAGCCGGCATGATCGGACTGCTGGGGTTTGTGTTTTTGTTGGGGCACTGTTTGTCAGGGGAAAACAAATTTAGCGAATCGTTTCGCCAAGCACGTTCACAACAAAATCGCGCGGCGTGAGAATTTTGATGCCGCGATATTTTCCGAGTTGCAAAAGATGTTCATCGCCGGAAACGATGTAATGCGCTTTGCCTTCAATCGCGCCGGCGATGATGAAATCATCTTTGGGATCGTCAAGCACAACGCGTTTGGTCGGCGTGCCGTCAACCCGAATGGTATCGTGGCGCAAAAAGATAGAGATGCGCTGAATCCGCGTAGCAAGCTCCCGATATTTCTTGGTGATATGCGGTCGCTGAATCACATTGAGATATTCGGTTAGCAAATTGTCCGAGACAATGAGTGTGATTCGACCATCCAACGCGGCAATGACGATGCGCGCGGGCATGCCGAGATGAACAAGCGTCGCGCTGATCAGGACATTGGTATCAAGGACGACGCGCCGTTCTCTCCGCGCGAATTTCAGCAAGAGCCGCATCAACGTCCGCCATAACTTCATCTTCGGAGACTCCTTCATTGGCGGCCCAAATTTCTTCTAGCGCTTCGCGGGCTTGCCGCCGGATTTCGTTGCGGTCAACTTCGGAATCCAATTCCTGCCAGAGTTTGGTTTTTTGCGCGTAGGGCAGATTGCGAACTGCCGCAAGCAATTGTTCAAAAGTCAATTCCATGTTTGCCATTCTTGCACCTGTTCTTTCTGATTCACCAAAATTCTAACACGGCTAACGCGCGCTGTCAATTGCTTTTTGCCGGAGGGGTGTGCGTCAAAGTTTTGCGTGATGCGGTAGAGAACGTGCACCGGAGCGTTCGTGTCCCACCGGCACGGAACCGCGTCCGTGCGCTACAGAGACGATGCAAAATCTTGACGTACACCCTTGCCAGAGGGGATCACGATGAATTGGACAATTTCAATTGAACAATTCCTGACTTTCAACATCATTGACTTGGCAACTTTAATTATTGCAGTTGTTGGAGTTTGGTATGCCGCGCGCCAATTACAAACAAACAACAAAACCGCGTTAGCAGATTTTCTTGTTCGGCTTGATGAGCGTTTTTCGAGCGAGACATTCAGAAAAATCGCAAACGATATTGAAAATGGTAACCTCGCAATTGATGATGACAGTCTCGCTGATGTTTACAACTATCTTGGTGCATTTGAAATTTTGAAACTTTTGGTGGACAAGAAACTTTTGGATATTGGCACAGTTCATTACATGTTTGGCTATTATATTATCGCGGCATACAAGAATTCCGAAATGCAGAAGAGAATTAACTTTGAAAGCATCTACTGGCGCGAGTTCAAAATTTTGGCGGAGAAGATGATTGCATATGAGCAACGCGAATTGTCCAAACGTACACAGAAATAAGAATGGCTTTGTGTTCGATGCAATCTCTCAATCTCATATTCTCTCAATCTCTACTGACAACTGTTCACTATTCACCGACCACTAACCATACGGAGGATTCATGCGTATCGGCATTGATGTAGGCGGCACGTTCACCGATGTCGTTTTGATTGACGACGCGGGCGGAAAAATTCATTACACCAAAGTTTTAACCGTGCCGAAAAATCCGGCGCAAGGTTTGCTCAACGGCGTCGAGAAAATTTTGCGAATCGCGAACGCGACGATGACCGACCTGGATTATATGATTCATGGTCACGGCACGACCATCGGCACGAACGCGCTCATCGAACGCAAGGGTGCGAAAACCGGGTTGATCACGACCGCGGGTTTTCGCGATGTGTTGGAAATCGCGCGCATCGAGCGCCCGGATGAAGGAATGTACGATTTGACGGTGGATTTGCCGGAGCCGCTCGTGCCGCGCTATTTGCGCGCCGAAGTGGAAGAGCGCGTCGGAAGCAAAGGCGAGGTCATTCGCGCGCTCGATGAAGCGTCGGTTGTGCGCGCGGTGAAATATCTCAAAGAACAAAACGTCGAAACGATCGCGGTCTGTTTGCTTTTTTCATTTCTCAATCCGGCGCACGAACAGCGCGTCAAACAAATCGCGAAAGAAATTTACCCCGAAGCGTTTGTTTCGATCTCATCCGACATCAGCCCGGAATTTCGCGAATTTGAACGCACGTCAACAACTGTCATCAACGCGTACTTGCAACCAATCGTCGAGCGGTACATTCGCAACTTGATCGCGATGCTGAACGAAAAGTACGGACAGGTCGAGGTTCGCATTATGCAAGCGAGCGGCGGCGCGATGAGCGCGGAAGCCGCGCGCGATCACGCGGTCAACATCGTCAACTCGGGTCCGGCGGGCGGCACGGTCGCGGGCGCGTTCATCGGCGGAATGATCGGCGACAAGTATTTGATGACGGTGGATATGGGCGGCACGAGTTTCGACATCGGCTTGATTATTGACGGCGTGCCGCGCGTTTCATCCGAAGGAAAATTTGAGGGCTACCCGGTGAAAATTCCGGCAGTGGATGTGCACGCGCTCGGCGCGGGCGGCGGTTCAATCGCGTGGATTGACGAGGGCGGCGCGCTGAACGTCGGACCGAAATCCGCGGCGGCGGATCCTGGTCCCGCGTGTTACGGTCGCGGTGAACTGCCGGTCGTTACCGACGCGAATCTCGCGCTCGGTCGCTTGAACCCGGATTATTTTCTCGGCGGCGAAATGAAATTGTATCCCGACCGCGCGCGCGCGGCAATCGAAAAACATATCGCGCGTCCGTTGGGAATGTCGGTCGAAGACGCGGCGTGGGGAATCATTCGCGTCATTAACGCGACGATGGTCAAGGGGATGGCGGGCAGTTCGATTCAAAAAGGATTCGACCCGCGCGAATTTACACTGATCGCGTTTGGCGGCGCGGGACCTTTGCACGCGTGCGAACTCGCGCAGGAAATCGGAATGAAAAAAGTTGTCGTCCCGCTCTATCCCGGTGCGTTCTCCGCGTTCGGTCTCGTGATGAGCGACATTCGTCACGATTACGTGCAAACGGTCGCGAAACCGGCATCCGCGCTCGACCCGGACGAATTGACGCGCGCATACGATGCGATGGAACAACAGGCGCGCGCGATTTTGCGCGAAGAAAAAATCGCGGATAAAGAAATCGAAATTCAATGCACGGCAGATTTGCGGTACGCGGGACAAGCATACGAAATGAATGTCGCAGTGCCGCGCAATGGCAAACTCGCGCGCAAGGATGTGGACGCAATGGTCGCGCGTTTCCACGCCCAGCATCAACGCGTCTACGAGTACTCGTCGCACGATGAGCCGGTCGAAGTGATCAATGTGCGGCTCGTCGGCATCGGCGCGGTGCCGGATGTGAAATTGCCGAAACGTAAACGTGGCGATGCATCGCCGCGCGGCGCGCTGAAAGGCAAACGCGCGGTGTATTACGCGGGACGCGGGTTTATCAACGTTGCGGTGTACGAACGCGATTTGTTGAAACCGGGAAATATCGTAAAGGGCCCGTGCATCATCGAGGAAATTATTTCGAGCACGGTGGTCATTCCCGGCGCGACCGCGCGCGTGGATGTGTGGGGGAATGTGATCATCGAATTGTAGGGGCGATGCATGCATCGCCCCTACGGATCGATCATCTCAAACGTTTGCGCTTTGCCGTCGAGTGTGATGATGAAATGGTTTAGCACATCGCGACCCAGGAGAATCGTTGAACGTGGCGCGGCGGCCACGCGAATCGCGCGAAGGGTGTAACCCAGGATTTCAAAATCAATGCGATAAACCGGACGTTTCGTTGGATTTTCGTCGTATCCATACATCAGAACAGATTCCTTGCGTTTCAACTGCAATTCAAAGACCACCGACTCTGGAATCACACTGATATCCGCGCCCGTATCCAATTCGCCTTGAATCGTTCGCGCAGGATTGACGCGGCGCATTGGGCGGACAAGAACATTGACGACGGGACCGGGCGGATGCAATAAGACATCGTTGTATTTCATTGGCGAACCACTTTTGGTGAATTGACATGATAGACGCGCTCGATTTCGGTAACTTGAGTGACCAACATTGTAATGTCGCCGAACTTGGCATCAACGCGCTCTAGCAAGAGTTTATCATCATCGTCCGAATCCACAAGCTCGCCGTTGTGAATCGCGACAAATTTGTCTTTATACGTTTTGAGTAACTCGGGTTTCAACCGTTCAAACGCGTCATACTCGCGCATCAAAATTTGATGTTGTTCTTCCATCCACTTTTTGTCGCGTTCGGTTTGACGCAATGCTGCGAGCTCGGCATAGTCGTTGTACGAAATCACGACAACCGACGGTTTACCACCTTGTTCGACAATGACTGCTTCGCCGCTTGCTTTAACTTGTTCAATCGCCGCCACATACGCCGTAGCCGCGTCTTTGAGCGAAATTGTTTTTGCCATCATTCACCTCGCCCGAAATTATAGCACGCAATTCTAAGGAGAACAATATGCCGAAAAAGAAAATGCAATCTGCCGACCCGGTGTTGATGCAAGTCCTCCGTTACGCGATGGAACAGATCGCGGACGGGATGGGGCACACGCTCGGTCGCACCGCGCGCTCGACGATCATCAAAGAAATCAAGGATATTTCGTGCGCGGTGTTCGATCGCAACGGCAACACGGTCGCGCAAGCGCATCACGCGCCGATGTTGCTCACTGGGTTTGAAATTCCGATGAAGAGTCTCCGCAAACGTTTTCGCGATGACGAACTCAACGACGGCGATGTGATCATCTTCAACGATCCGTACATCGGCGGGCAACATGTGATGGATCTGATCACGATCGCGCCGGTGCGTTACAAGCGCGAACTGATCGGTTTCGTCGGTTCGATCGCGCATCACGCGGATATGGGCGGCGCGGCGGCGGGCGGCACGCAAGGCGGGCTCACCGAAATTTATCTCGAAGGTCTGCGCTTTCCGATGGTCAAACTTTACAAGCGCGGCAAAGAAGATTCGGAATTGTTTGGGATTCTCAACAACAACATTCGCGTCCCGGACAAGACACTCGGCGATATTCGCGCGCAAGCGTCCGCGAATTTCGTCGGCGGGCGGCGGCTCAAAGAAATTTTTGAAAAGTACGGCATCGCGGTTGTGCAACGTCACACCGACGCGTTGCTCGACTATTCCGAAAAACGGATCCGCGAAGGTTTGAAGAAACTCGCGGACGGCACATACACCGGCGTTGATCATGTTGACGATGATGGTCTCACCGGCAAGCCGATCAAATTGCAGGTGAACATTCACAAGCAAGGCGACCGCGCGATTGTGGATTTCGATGGAACGGACCCGGAAGTGCCGGGAAATGTGAATTGCCCGATCGCGACCGTTCACGCCGCGGTGTACTATGCGCTGATCGCGGTTGCCGATCCGCACGTCCCGGCAAATTCCGGTTGCTATCGCCCGTTCGAAGTTCAAGCGCAAGAAGGTCTCGTCGTCAACCCGCGACCGCCGCGCGCGTGCGGCGCGCGCACGAACACATCGCAAAAAATTACCGAGGCGATGATGCTCGCGCTCGCGCAAGCCGCGCCCGATCGTGTGATGGCGGGATCGCACGGACAGATCACGAATTGCGGATTCAGTGGTTATCATCCCGAAACCGGGAAACGTTTTGTGTACGTGGATATTCAAGGCGGCGGCGCGGGCGCGCGTTGGTGCAAAGATGGGCGCGATGGGCAGGACTCGCATCTCGCGCGCTTTATGAACACGCCGGTCGAAGCGGTCGAGTTGGAATTTCCGATGCGGATCGAAGAGTACTCGTTCATCACCGACACCGGCGGCGCGGGAAAATATCGCGGCGCGCTTGGCTTGCGGCGCGACATTCGCTCGCTCATTGACGATTTATCATTCGGTCGCTACGGTGATCGCCAAGCGTTCGCGCCGTTCGGTTTGTTCGGCGGCAAAGAAGGCGGCAAGGGCAAATTTATTTTGAATCCTGGTTCGTCCGAGGAACGACCGCTCAAATCGAAAGGGCTTGACAAACTCAAGCAGAACGATGTAGTATCGCTCCGCCTTCCCGGCGCGGGCGGCTACGGCGAGCCGCGCGATCGCGATCCGCAAGCCGTTCTGCGCGATGTGCGCGATGGCAAGGTCTCGATTGAGCAAGCCGAAAAAGATTATGACATTGTGATCGATCCCAGGACGATGGAGATCGTCAAGTAGAGATTGAGAGATTTGAGAGATTAAGAGATTGGAGGTGATGCGAGCGCGAAATCAAAATCAAAAATCAAAAATCTAAAATCTGAAATTCCCCAGGGAGGAGAGGAAAAATGTCGAAACGAATTTTCGTTTTACTCGTACTCGCGTTCGCGATTTTGACTGCATGCGCCGCGCCGACTGCCGCGCCAACATCTGCGCCGCCGACGAAAGCACCCGCGCCAACAAGTGCACCGGCACCTGCCGCGACCAAAGCGCCCGAAGCGACGAAACCTGCCGCACCCGCCGCGAAACTCGAACGCAACATCAAGGTCGGTATCGTGGATACGTACAGCGGTCCGCCTGCCGCGTTCGGCAATGACGCGCTCAACGGTTGGAAACTCGCGTTGAGCGAGATCAACAAGGACGGCGTGCTCGGCGCGAAAATTGATTTCGTGCAACGCGATGACAAGTACGCTCCCGATGTCGCGATGAGCATGGCGAAAGAACTTGTCCTGCAAGAAAAAGTTGACGTGATGGTGGGTCTCGTCAACAGCGCGGGCGCGTTGCCCGTGTCCGCGTACGCGAAAGAACAAAAGACGCCGCTGATCGTTTGGATCGCGAAAAGTGAAAAGATCACCGGCGCGCAAGGGCATCGCTACGTCTTCTCGACCGGCGAGAACGCATGGATGGCGGGCAAAGCCGGCGCGCAAGCGCTCGCGAAAAAAGCGTACGTGAAATACTGGATCGCCGGCGAAGATTACGAGTACGGTCACTCGATTGCCGATGCCGCGTGGAACAACCTCAAAGCGCTCAAGCCCGATGTGCAAAAAGCCGGCGAGACCTGGTGGAAGAGCGGCGAGCCGGATCTTGTGCCGTATATGACGCAAATTATGAACGCGAAACCGGACGCGGTGATCTTTGCGACCGGCGGCGCGGGCATGACGAACGCGCTCAAAGCGGCAAAGGCAACCGGCTTGACCGACAAGATTCAAGTCTGGGTTCACACCGGCACGGATCACTCGGTGCTGAAACCGCTCGGCGCGGGCGCGCCCGAAGGCGTGATGGGCACGATGGATTATCATTTCTACTATCCCGAAACGCCGGAGAATAAAGCATTCGTCGCCGCGTTCCGCGACGCATACAAATCCGAACCCGGTTTTCCGGCGTTCCACGCGTACACGACCGCGTACCTGATCGCGGACGCGTTCAAACGCGCGGGATCGCTCGACAAGGAAAAATTCATTGACGCGTTGGAAACCGCCAAATGGCTTTCGCCGGTCGGTCAAGTTGAAATGCGTCAATGCGATCATCAACTCGTCTTGCCGATTTTCGCGGGCATCACCAAGAAATCGCCGCAGTATCCCGACTTTTTGATCGCGGGCGACATTGTCGCGGTCAAAGGGCCCGACGTTATGCCCACCTGCGACGAAATCAAAAAAGCGCGCGGGCAATAACATCGAAACTAAACCCGAAGGGTCGCGTAGACCCTTCGGGTTTCTCGGAGTCGCAATGGAGTTTCTCCAAAATCTAACCTTCGACGCGTTCATCAGTCAATTGTTCGTCGGGCTTTCGCGCGCGATGATTCTGTTTATCGTTTCTTCCGGGATGAGTTTTATT
>JACRPR010000202.1 GCA_016223105.1 Chloroflexota bacterium
ACGTGGCAGAGCATAGCATAAGCATAATGCACTGTCAAGCCCCCAAACAAATTTCAGATTTCAGATTTCAAAATGATTTTGAAATCTGAAATCTGAAATAAAAAAAGCAATCCCGCCGTGCCGTGTGCGAACAGGGTTGTGAACCCGCTTTCGCAGGTGGGAACCTACTCGTCGAGTGGTCCGGTCTCCCGAGGGAGTGGGCGCGCTCTCAGCAGAAGTCAGCTCCCGATTTACAAATGTTGGCTCAAACGCCAGAAGCGCATCACGTACACCGCAGGGTTGCGAATGGGATGTTAGCACTATCAAAAAAAAATGTCAAGTCAGATTTTTTTGCGGGGGTGGATTTCCGTTTGGGGGCGAATTTGGAAACGCGGTTGAAACCGCGCCTCCACATTGCGAAGCCAGTCTTCGCTGGCTCAATTCACAGCCGCGCCGGTCGGCTTCGGCTTGCGTTGCCACGAATTTACACCTGCCCTTGCGGGCAGTGCAAGGGTTCGCCCGATCAAACTTGCCCACAAACTGAAATGCCCCCGCGCCATCGCGCATTGACAGTCGGTCAATTTTGCGTATACTCCTAATTGCAACTAGTTGCAATTAGGAGTAATGGCAATGTCACATCATCACACCGCTTTGCTCGCGAATCTGCGCGACCAGGGACGCCGGCTGACGCCGCAACGCGAAATCGTGCTGTCGGTGATTTGCGCGAGCGCAGGACACATTAGCGCGGAAGAAATCCTCACGCGCGTCCGCGCGCGCTATCCGTACCTCAACAAGTCGGCGGTCTATCGCACGCTCGATCTGCTCGCGCAACTCAACCTGGTCAACGTTACCGATTTTGGCGAAGGGCGCGCGCTGTACGAAATGCACCGCGATCCGCACCATCATCATCTCATCTGCCGCAAGTGCCGCAAGATTACCAACACCGATGCGAGCATCTTTGAGTCCATTGAAAAACTCTTGCGCGCCGAGTACGGCTTTCACGCCGACCTCGATCATTTTGCGATTTGGGGCTTGTGCCGCAAGTGCGCGCGCAATCGCAAAACTTAGGAGGCACGTATGCACATTCCCGACGGTTATCTCAGCCCCGCGACCGCCGCGGTGATGTACGCGGCGAGCGCGCCATTTTGGTATCGCGCGTCGCAAAAAATCAAAACGGTGATTGCCGGGCGACTCGTGCCGCGCATCGCGCTCTTCGCCGCGCTCGCGTTTGTGATTATGCTGTTCAACATTCCCGCGCCCGGCGGCACGACCGCGCACGCGATCGGTTCCGTGCTTGCCGCGTTGGTGGTGGGACCCTGGGCAAGCGTGCTCGCGATTTCAGTCGCGCTGATCATCCAGGCATTCTTTTTCGGCGATGGCGGAATTCTCGCGCTCGGCGCGAACGTGTTCAATATGGCAATCGCGATGCCGTTTGCCGGCTGGTTCGTCTATCGCGCGCTTGCCGGGAATACATCGAACGCGTCGCGGCGCATCCTCGCCGCGGCGATTGCCGGCTATGTCGGCGCGAATGTCGCCGCGCTGTTGACTGGCATCGAACTCGGTTTGCAAGCCGCGCTGTTTCGCGATGCCGCCGGACGCGCGCTCTATTTTCCGTACGGGATCGAGGTCGCAGTGCCGGCAATGTTACTCGAGCATTTAACGATTGCCGGAGTTGTCGAAGCGTTCGTAACAGGCGGCGTGCTCGCGTGGATTCTTCGCACGAACCCGGAAATGATTGTCGAGTCGCCCGGCGCGTCATCAACCGTCGCGCGAATGCCGCAATGGGCATGGGCACTGATCGCGCTGTTAGTTGTGTTGACGCCGCTGGGTTTGCTCACCCCGGGCAGTCCCTGGGGCGAGTGGGGACGCGAAGAACTTGCCAACCTGGGATTGGGCTACATTCCGGCGGGGCTTGATCAATGGTCGAATTTGTGGCGCGCGCCGATTCCCGATTATGATATTCCCCTGCTTGAAAATCCAACCATCGCGTACATCGTGTCGGCATTAATCGGCGCGGGACTGGTCGCGCTCGCGACGTTCGCGGTGCTGTGGATCGTGCGCCGCGTGAAAGCCCAACCGGCGCGAACCTAATGAATCAATCGAAACGCAAAACGCGCGGCGTGATCGAAAAAACACTCGCCGAGATTACCGGCGCGTTGGAGCAAACCTTGTTCGCGGAAGAACTCGCGCGCCAACCCGGTTTGCTTCAAGCGCTCGACGCGCGCGCGAAATTGCTCGGCGCGTTCGCACTGCTGATCGCGATTAGCGCGGCGCAAAACCTGGTTGTCATCGCCGCGCTGTACGCGCTGACCTTGCCGGTCGCGATCGCGTCGCGCGTGCCGCTGGGGTTTTTTCTCAAACGCGTCTGGGTCTTGATGCCCTTCTTCACCGGCATCGTTGCGTTGCCCGCGCTGTTCAGTCCGTTCACACCCGGCGCGCCGCTGATCACCTTGATCGATCTCGCGTCGCCGCGTGTTTATCTCGCGATCACATACCCGGGTGTAATCACCGCCGCGTTTCTGTTGATGCGCGTCGGCGCGTCGGTTTCGATTGCCGTGCTGTTGATTCTCACGACGCGCTGGGCAACCTTGCTCCACGCGTTGCGCGTTCTGCGTGTGCCGCAAGCGTTCGTGTTGATCCTGGGAATGACGTATCGCTACATTTACGTTTTACTGCACGCGGTCAACAATCTGTTTCTCGCGCGCACAAGTCGCGTCGTCGGGCGCGTGTCTGGCGCGGACAATCGGCGTTGGGTCGCGGCGAGTATGGGCGCACTGTTCGCGAAATCGTACGCGTTGAGCGATGACGTTTATCTCGCGATGCTGTCGCGCGGGTTTCGCGGCGAAGCGCGGGCGATGGACGCGATTGCGTGGCGCGCGCGCGATGGGGTGTGGCTCGCCGTGTTTGTTGTGATCGCGGTGATCGCGATTTGGTTGGGAAAATGATGGATCAAAACGACACGCCGATTTTCGAACTCGATCACATCACCTACGCGTACAACAACCAAATCGCGTTGAACGATGTTTCACTCACGGTGCGCGCGGGCGAACGCATCGCGATTCTGGGCGCGAACGGATCGGGGAAGAGTACGCTCTTGAAAATTCTCGACGCGCTGTACTTTGCAACGCGCGGTACGGCGCGCGCGTTCGGCGAACCGTTGACCGAAGACGCGTTGCAAGATGAGGCGCGTGCGTTCGCGTTTCGGCGTCGCGTCGGATTGGTGTTCCAAGACCCGGACGTGCAACTTTTTTCGCCGACGGTGTGGGACGAGGTAACGTTCGCGCCGTTGCATTTGGGGTTGGCGCAGAACGAGGTGATCGAACGCGCGGAATGGGCGATGGATTTACTCAACATTACGAAACTGCGCGACCGCGCGCCGCATCGGTTGAGCGGTGGTGAAAAGAAAAAAGTCGCGCTCGCGTCCGTGTTGGCTCTGCGCCCCGAGGTGTGGTTGCTCGACGAGCCGACCGCGTCGCTCGATCCGCGGAGCACGAGTCGCCTGCTCGATTTCATTGACGAGTTGACGCGCGAAGGCAAAACGATCATCACCGCGACGCACGATCTTGACATCGTGGAAGAGATCGCGGATCGCGTCGTGATGTTTTGCGAGGATCACGCAATCACCGGCGACGGCGGCGCGCGCGCGATGCTGTCCAATCGTGAACGACTGATCGAGTGCAATTTAATTCACGCGCACCGCCATCGGCACGATGCAACCGGCGAAGAGCATATACATCATCACTTGCACGCCGCGCCGCATGAGCATGAACATTAGAAATAAAAAAACTTGCGCGGGTCAAAGGACCCGCGCAAGTTTTTGCTTTACTGACCGCTCGTAATTTGCGCGATCGCGTTCGCAATTTCCTTGGGCACAAATTGCTGTTGGAAGTACCGTTCCACTTTGGCTTCCCCGCGCACTTTTTGTAACCAGTTGGAAAATTCGACGTTTTGCTTTGCGCTCAACGCGCTCGGATCGAGCGCGCGATTAGGATCGCGTGTAACCACTTGGAGAATGTGCACGCCAAACGTCGTCGAGATCGGTTGGCTGATTTGATTTGGCTGAAGCGCGAATGCCGCGTCTTCAAACTCTTTGACCATTTGCCCGCGCCCGAACCAACCCAGGTCGCCGCCGCTCGCTTTCGAGCCGGGGTCTTGTGAAAGTTCTTGCGCGAGTTTCGTAAAATCTTCGCCCTTTTTCAAACGCTCTTGAACGGCGATTGCCTCGTCCATCGTCTTGAGCAAAATGTGGCGCGCCTCGATTTGCTCTTCCACGGTTGGCACGGTCTTGGAAATTTCCGCTTGCAATTTTTGGCGCAGGAGCAATGTTTCGATCAAACGCCGGAATTCGGATTCGCTAACCTGTGCGTTTTTCGAAAGCGAGTCGAGATATTTTTTCTTTTGATCCTGGAAACCCTGCAACGTCATCGGCGTCGGCGTCGGACCCGGCTCGCTCGTCGGCGCCGGCGTTGGCGTTACCGTCGGCGTGGTCGGCGTGATCGTGCCGGTTGGTGATGGCGATGGCGTCGCGGTCGGCGTGATCGTCGGCGTGCGCGTGGGCGTCGCGGTGTTTGTCGCCGTCGGCGATGGACCCGCGGTCGGTGTGCGCGTCGCGCGCGCGTAACCGAATTGCTGTTCGATCTCTTCGTCAATTTCTTCCGCGCTAATCGTGATGCCGCGCTGGGTGGCGGCTTGCCGGATCAGTTCATCGTCAATGATTTGTTCGAGTTGCGTGCGCGGCAAACCGACCAACTGGCTGACAACCTGGTTTTGTTGTTGCACAAGATAGTCGCGCAAGAACGCGAGCGACGCATCGGTTTGCATCTGCGCGAGGTTTTGATTGATTTGATCCAATTGGCTCAAGAGTGAACCGCCGGTCAGACGCATTGATTGTTGATACGCGCGCGCGCTAATCTCTTTGCCATTGACCACGGCAATCGGCGCGTTCAACTTGCCGATATTTTCTTGATAGTAACCGATGCCGATCACGATCAGAACCACCGCGGCAATGCCGCCCAACACATAATACAAAATGCGTTCCTGGCGTTGCTCGCGTGCGCGGCGCACGGATTGTTTGCGCGTTTCCTGCAACGCGCGTTTTCCATCTTTTGGCATGCTTGATTTCTCTACAGGTAGCATAGCGCCTTGTACGCGTCGTTCGTGCTGACACCTGGATGCGTCATTTGAGCGAACGCCCACAAGGGGCTAGACTACATTTCAATCGCCGCGCGACACTTCGGACACAAACGGCAACAACGCGATATGGCGCGCGCGTTTGATCGCGATCGCGAGCCGGCGTTGGTGTTTGGAGCAGGTGCCGATCTTGCGGCGCGCTTTGATCTTGCCGCGATCGGTGAGGTAACGCCTCAGTTGATCGGCGGCTTTGAAATCAATGTATTTGACTTTTTGCGCGCAGAACGGGCACACGCGCGCCGGGCGTGGCCCAAACCGCGGATTGCGGCGCAGTCCTCCACCGCCTTGCCGCCCGCCGCGACCCTCACCGCGACCGGATGAACTATGATTATTTTCCATTTTCAAAATTCTCCAATTTAGAACTTTCGCTTCACTGTCATTTCGAGCGAAGCGAGAAATTTCCGACGATGCAATCGAGATTTCTCGCTTCGCTCGAAATGACCGGCGAGAGTTCTCCAATTAAAATTAATTTGCCGCGTGATTGGTTGACGCGTCGAGCGCGTCGTTCGCGGCGGGCTCGCCGCCTTCATCCTCCGCGCCGCGCGTGCGGCGTTCGAGAATGATCACTTCGTTCGCGACGATCTCGGTGCGAAATTGTTTTTGCCCTTGTTCCGTTTCCCAACTCCGCGTTTCGAGCCGCCCCTCGACGTAGGTAAGCGAGCCCTTGACCAGGTATTGCGTGCAAATCTCGGCGAGGCGTTCCCACGCGACGACGTTAAACCATTCGGTTTTTTCTTCGCGTTCGCCTTCGGCTTTGACCCGCGCGCGCGACACGGCGACCGTAAAGGTGGTGACCGGTTT
Organism: Chloroflexota bacterium; assembly: GCA_016223105.1. Taxonomy (GTDB): domain Bacteria; phylum Chloroflexota; class Anaerolineae; order UBA4142; family UBA4142; genus JACRPR01. Next base: position 5,971 of record JACRPR010000202.1, read on the forward strand.
GCCGTTCGGCGTGTAGCGCATTTCCGGATCGCGTCCGAGATGTCCGATAATCTGAACTTTGTTCAGTCCCCGCATTGCGTTTCTCCTCGCGAGTAACGCGCGCGTCGCGCGTTACCGATTTAGGTTACGCGTCTTCGAGACGCACGACGATGTAACGCAAAACGTCTTCGGTGAGTTTGAGCGCGCGTTCGAGATCGCGCACGGCGGTCGCGACAAATTCGAACGTAACGACGGCGTAAAATCCTTCGGTGAATTTGTCAATCGGGTACGCGAGCCGGCGTTTGCCCCAATCATCGCGGCGCGTGATCGCGCCGCCTTTGCCCGTGATGAACGTGTCAATTTTTTCGTTCACGGACGCGAGCAGTTGCTCGTCCGCCGTCGGGCGGACGATGTACATTAATTCGTAAGCCAATGGACTCCTTTCCATGGGTTTGTCCCGCAGACGGTGGCGCGGGGATGCGCTCGCGCCGCGGAACAGAAAGGTAAAATTTGCTGTGGAGAATTTTCACAGCGGGCGCGATTATAGCAAAGAACGTTTGATTGTGCAAATCAGTAGGGGCGAAGCATTTTTTTCGCCGGAAGTTCAAGCGAAAAAAATGCTTCGCCCCTACTTTTATTCGTAACTCAAACTCGCGCGCACGCTGAGGCGCGCCGCATTCAGCGCGGGCAGAATGCTCGCGAGTGTGCCCACGATGACGACGATGATGAACCAGTACGCGATCCCATTCCACGCGTACGCGAAATCGAGCGGCGTTTGAATGAACGCCATCCCGACCGCGCGCGACATTCCCATCGAAAGCGGCACGCTCAAAATTACCGCGAGCGCAAAACTGATCAACGTGATCACGATACTCTCGCCCCAAAAAATTTGAACGATCGCGAACGTATCCGCGCCGACCGCGCGCATCACGCCGATTTCTTTACTGCGTTCCAAAACGTTGATGCTCATCATTCCCATCAAGCCGATGCCACCAACAAGCGCGATCAGCAATGACATCACCAACAAAAACGCGACGAGGATTTGATAGAGCGACGTAACCTGGCGTTTAATGTCGCTGAGAATCTGGGTCGAGAAAACATCCACGCCCTCCTTCGCGAACAAGCGCACGATTTCATTCGCGATTCGTTTTTGCGCGGCGGGATCATGATTTGCGAATTCGATCTCGATGGTGTACGTGCGATCCGTGCGCTTCATCACGCGATCCAATTCATCGAGCGCGACAAACACCGCGGTTTGCTTTTGCACCAAATCCTGGTTGATGCCGACAACCGTCCAATCGCTGATCGGATATTCCGCGCCGAGATCGAGCGAAACGACATCGCCGAGTTTCACGCCTTCTTGCTCCGCCCATTTGCGATTGACGACTAGGGTATTCGTATCGTCCGCGCGCAACCACCGCCCTTGCGTCATACGCGGCGTGTATAATTTTGTATCGTCCGGTCCGGCTTCAACTAACACTTGCACTTGTTGTCCCGACGCGAGTTTCATCGTCGCCTGATTGAAATACCATTGCTCCGCGTGTTTCACTTCGGGATGCGTGCGCGCGATTTCAATCACCTTGCTCGCGCGTTGTTGTTTGTTGAACGCGATCAGCGCGTCCATGCCGTACTGCCCGTCGAGCATATTGTTGATCGTGTTGCCGAACGACGCGTCCACACTCAACACCGCGATAAAGACCGCGCCGCCAAGCGACAAGGTCGCGAGCGTGAGCGCGAGACGATCCGGCACGCGCACCGCGTTGCGTAACGCGAGCGCCCACTCGCGCGGCAAACCTTGCACCTTGCCGAGCAGATCGCTCATCCAATTTTTTCCCGAGCCACCGCCGAGTCCATAATCCGCAATCGCCTGGCGCACCGTGATGCCCGCGCCTTCCCACAGCGGTTTCGCCGCCGCGATAAATGGTACGATCAAACCGACGCCGAACATTACAATTGCCGCTGGAATCGAAGGACGGTACGGCAAGAGATCAACGTTGATTTGATTCGCGAGATAATTCGCGAGCTGATAGCCGGTGCGTTCCGCGATTGGCGACGCGACAAGTGTGCCGAGCAAACCGTAAATCAAAACGGTCAGCGCGTACGCGCGAATCACGAGCAGTGTGTCCGCGCCGACCGCTTTCATCACGCCGATCTGTTTGATCTGTTGCGAAACAATCGCGCTGATCGTGTTCGTTACGAGAAAACTGCTGAGGAACAAACTCAACACGCCGAGAATGCCCATCACGAGCAGTAACACATCCAGCACATCCTGGGTCGGATGAATTGCCGGGTTGTGCAGAGTGACGCGACTGACGGTGTAGCCGGCGCGTTCGAGTTTTTCGCGCGCCGCGTCCGCGATTGCGGCGCGGTGATCGAAATCGTTCGTCGTCAAATAGATCACATTGAATCGCGTGTGTCCTTGCAATTGCAACATCGTGTCAAGATGCACGAGCACAATCGGATTGCCCTTGACCGATGCCATCACATCGTCTTGCTGATGCGCGGTGCCGGAAATTTGCATCGCGCGCTCCGATCCCATCGCGTCAATAAAAATCGTGTCGCCGACGCGCACATTCATTTCGTCGAGCGACGCGCGTTCGGCGATGATTTGATTACGTTGCGGCGGAAACGCGCCGCTTGCCGGGGCGATGGTGTTGACAGTTTGCGCGGTTGGATCCGGGAACGCGATAAATTCCATCGTGTGCCACACGTCATCGTCCGCGTGATGATACCGTCCGTTGAACACGGCGCGCCCTTGCACCGCGGACACGCCCGCGATTTTTTTCAACGCGTCGAGATCGTCTTCGGTTACGCCGCGCGTGATCGCAAGTTCGCTGTGCGCGGGATTGATCGCGTCGTAGCGAAAACGAATGTCGGAGGTCAGCACATCCCAGGTCGCGACGATCATTCCGACGCCGATCACGCCAATCGCAATCGAAAGCGCGACGAGCAGAGTGCGACTGCGATTGCCCCACAGATCGCGGAGCGTTTTGAAGCGGATCGTGTGAAGTGAATCAAACATTGTGAACCTTATTTTCTGAAGGCGTGAAACGTAAAACGTAAATTGCGAATTACGAATTACGAATTACGATTTAGACCACGCGCCCATCTTGCACGCGCACAACGCGCGGAATGCGCGATGCCAACTCGCGGTCGTGCGTTACCATCACAAGCGTTTTGCCCTGCCGCGTGAGATCGCCAAACATTTTGAAAACCTGGTCAGCGGTTTTACTATAGAGATTGCCGGTCGGTTCGTCGCCGACGATCAGCGGCGGATCGTTCGCGAGCGCGCGCGCAATCGCGGCGCGCTGTTGTTGTCCGCCGCTCACCGCGTTCGGAAGTTTATGCGCTTGCTCGGTCATTCCAACCTGGTCGAGCAAATGCAACGCGCGATCTTTGCGCTCGCGCAAAGGATACGCGCGACAAAAATCCATCGGCAACATTACGTTTTCGAGAATCGTCAGCGTCGGCAAAAGTTGAAAAAATTGAAAGATGACGCCAATCGTGCGCCCGCGCCAGCGCGCCATCGCGTTTTCGCTCATTCCATCGACGCGCGTGCCCGCGACGGAAATCGTGCCGCTCGTTGGGCGATCAATCCCGGTGAGCATATTGATCAGCGTGGACTTGCCCGAGCCGCTCGGTCCGACGACCGCGACAAATTCGCCCGCGTTCACGTTGAGCGAAACGTCGTTCAAAATGCGAACCGACCCCGCACCGGTTTGATAATCCTTGATCAGATTTTTGATTTCGATCAGTGCTGTGTTCATCGTACCTCTTTCTGTAGCGCGGGCGGCTCGCCCGCATCAACCCGGCGGGCGGGTTCGCCCGCATCAACCCGGCGGGCGGCTCGCCCGCATCAACCCTGCGGGCGGGTTCGCCCGCATCAACACGGCGGGCGAGCCGCCAGCATCAACACG